>JBBSJE010000327.1:0-6365 GCA_038257535.1 Polyangia bacterium | reverse complement strand
CGACCTCGGATTCGCGATACCGCCTCCGGCGTCAAGTCTAGGCGCTCAGCGATCCGTGCACCACTGACACCGTCAGCACTGAGCAGCACAACTCGCGCTCTGCGCACCACACCTGCGGGAGCCGTGGGCCTCGCTGCAATCGCCATCAACGACGCCCGTTTCTTTGCTGAAAGCTTTATCAAAATCGGTTGGCTCATGTTGCCTGAACACAACCAATTTCGCATTGATTCTATTTCGCAAGCGGTGCACTAGTCGTGTTGTAACCCCGGTTTGAGCCGTCCGTCGCGTGGGCACGCCGCGGCTTTGACGATTGGCTCTCCCCACCGCCTTCCTCGTGACAAGCTGCGTGTATGGCTGAAACCTTCACGTGTCGTTTGGAATGGACGGGTGGCGCAGGGGCGCCGCTTGCGGGGGCCGACTTCTCTCGCGATCTGCTTGCCAGCTTCGCGAACGCGCCCGCGGTGCCCTTGTCGGCTGCCGCCAGCTACAAGGGAGACGGCAGCCGGCTGAATCCCGAGGCGCTGTTCGTTACTGCGATCTCTTCGTGCCAGGCCTTGACGTATTTGTATCTTGCCGCGCGCGCGGGCGTTCCCGTGGTGAAGTACGTGGATGAAGCCGAGGGAAAACTTGGCATCGTCGACGGCAAGATGCAGATGGCTTCCATCACGCTGTCACCCACCATCACGTTGGCCGCCGGGAGCGATGAGAGCAAAGCCGAATCTTTGATCGAGAAAGCCCACGCGGGCTGCTTCATCGCGAACTCGATCAAGACACCGGTGACCATCACGGCGCACTTTCACACGTTGGAATGAGCCGCGGCCTCGCGTACATCTTCGATGACGCGCGGGGTCCTACGCCTCCGACGGTCATGGCGCCCGCTGCGATTTTTTCTTTGATCCCCCCGGGCCCCGTCAACCGACAGGAGAACTATCTATGTCTCACCTCGGTAGACGGAAGTTCATATCTGCCATGGGTTTGGGCGCGGGCTCTTGGTTGCTATCCCCGACGCTCAAACAGATTTTGCGTCCTGCCTTGGGGGCCGAAACGAGCAAGAAGCGGGTCTTGTTCTTTCTCGACCGCACCGGCATCCATGAAGACATGCGTCCCACCGCCATGGCCGGTGGTGGCTTGAATATGGGGGGCTACGCCGCGCTCGAACCGTTGAAGTCGCAGGTTTCGGTTGTGCAGCACATGTATCATCCGTTTTCTTGCTTCCTACATGGCAATAGCTGGTTCCTGAGCGCGCGAGATGCGGGAAGTGGCCCCGATTCAGGTCGGCCAGCCCCAGGCCAAACGATAGACCGCGCGATCGCCGCAAAGATTGGCGGCGACAGCCCGATCGCTTCGCTAAACCAGAACGTCTGGTACGACAAGAAGTCAGGAACCGAAAGTGCGGATGGCGCCAACGCGCCCTATGCCTCGGAAAAAGATCCCGTTGCAGGCTTTGTCAACATTTTCGGCAAAACCACGGCCGGCGCCGATGGGGCCGCACAAGCCGAGTTTGCGGAGAACCTGCGAAAGAAAAAGAGCCTGCTTGATTTTGTTGTGGGCGACATCAAGAAGGCCTCAGGTCGACTGGCGGGACCGGAGAAAGCGCAACTTGATCAATATATGACGTCGTTGCGCGAGATCGAGGGCAACTTGGCCGGCCTTGGCGCAGCCGCGGCCTCCTGCAAGAACCCCATGGCGCCTACGCCGGCCGAGCTCAATGGCAATTATGACAATCAGGCGCGCGCAAAGGCTGTGGCCGATATTGTGGTTCAGGCGTTTGCCTGCGGATTCACCCGCGTGGCCACCCTCAACAACAACAGCAATGGTCTGCCGTTTTTGGGTAGCTGGACCAAGAGCAACGGCGAAGAGATGCACCCTGGAACCCACCAGATGTGGCACGGCCAAGGTGAGGCCGTTCATCACCGCGCGTACTACAACCACTCGGCCACAACCATGTCGCACATTCGCAGGCGTTTCGAGACACTTGCCGATGGAACCGGAACTTTGGCCGACACCACTTTGCTGGTGTTCATGAACACCTCCGGCGGCAAGCATCACGGTGGACAGTTTGACTACGTCGTTATGACGTTGGGTAGCCTCGGGGGGCGTTTGAAAACCGGTCAGTTGATTCAACTGCCCAACAGCCCCGTGGTCAAAGACGATCCACGTATGGCCATTGTCACGCCCTCGGATGCTGGGAAGCCGCGCGTGGGCAAGGACGCACCCGTTCACGGCATCGCCGATTTCTATGTTTCGGTTGCGCAAGTCTTGGGCGTCGACATGAAAACCTTCGGTGACCCACGCATCAACAAGGGGCCTCTGGCGGAGATGTTTACATGATCAGCGTCAAACATGCCCAGAGCCCCGTCTCATCAAACGCACCCTTCATTGCGTTCTTCTTGCTGGCCAGTTGTACCGGCGCTGTCAGCGGCCCGGGTCCAGGCAGCGGGCAAGACGATGACGGCATGCCCAACACTGGCGGCAAAAGTAGCTCAAACGGTGGCGCAGGTGCGGATTCGGGCGAGCCATGTCAGCTTGTGACACGCCGGTTTTGGAAGCTTACGCCCACGCAGGTTGAAAACACCCTGCGCTCGATCAGCAACAGCGCACCGCCAGTGGCGGCCACGTTGGACAAAACGCTCACCAGCGTAGAAGGCTTTCGCAGCGTGGCGTCGCGCTTGGAGATGACTTTCCCCCACGTACAAGATGTGGTGCGACAAATGGAACAAGTGGCGCAACACTTGGCCCAGCAGCCGCAGACGATCGAGCCATGTTTGAGCAAAAGCTTTGACGACGCGTGTGTGAGCAAAGCGATCCATGCCTTGGGTCGCAAGGCGTTTCGCAGACCGCTTTCGCAAGATGAAGTCGCTAGCTATCTGGACTTCTTCACGCAGGAAAAAACCGCGTCGAGCAACGTTGGCGCTTGGCAAGAGGTCATCGCGGCCATACTGCTTTCGCACAACACGCAATTTCGCTCTGAAATGGGAAACAGCGTCGCTGGCAAACCGGAACTCGTTGAACTCGGCGCTTATGAAAAAGCCTCAGCGCTGGCATTCACACTAACCGATTCACCGCCCGACGCCGATCTACTGGATGCCGCCGACAAAGGCGACTTGAACAATCCCGACGAGCTCAAGGCTCATGCCTTACGCTTGCTCGCTAAGCCTGAATCGGCCGCCGGGATGCGGCGTTTTTTTGACGAGAACTTCCAAGCCGATTTTGTGCTGGATGTAACCAAAGACGAAAAGGTCCATGCCGATTTCACAGACGAAATTCGCGAAGACATGGTGGAGGAGTTTCGCAGGTTTGTGCAGTGGCTTTTGTGGTCGGGCCAGGGCACGCTTGCCAATTTTCTCTCGGCGCCCCACACCTTTGCCAACAAGCGACTGGCCAAGTTCTATGGTTTGTCAGGTGGGGCCACCGACGCCGAGTGGGCGAAGACCAATGCGCCGGGCCAGTTTCGCGCGGGCTTCTTGACCATGGGCACGTTCGCCGCGAGCCACGGCCACGAGGTTGACACCGACATCGTTAAGCGAGGCCGCTTCGTTCGTGAGGCGTTGTTGTGCGACATCCTGCCTGCTCCTCCCGCCAATGTGAACGCCTTTGCGCCTGAACCTGACGGCAAGCTTCTAAATCGCGACCGCATGATCACCCATTTCACGAACCCCGCTTGCGCCTCCTGCCATGAACTTATGGATCCCCTGGCCTTCGGTCTTGAGCACTATGATTCGGTTGGCCGCTTCCGCAGCGTAGATCCATTGTCGGATAAGCCCATCAATGCCACGGGCTACTTGCTGGACGAGGACGGTAGCAAGCGTACCTTCTCGAACCCCAACGAGTTGGCGCAGGTGCTGCTTGAAACGCCTCGCGCCCACACCTGCTTTGCTTCCAAGCTTCAAACATTTGTAACGGGCGAAAGCCGCGACAGTGCTGATCTTTGTCGCGTAGAGGACTTCGCCGATAAGGTAAAGCAGGTTGGAGTGCTCGAGGCCACGGCGCAGCTGCTGTCCGAACGGCAGTTTTGGCTGCGCCGGGTTCCTTCGCTCTAAAAAGCGGTGTATGCGCCAGCGATTTCAGTAGCTGGGCACCCATTGCCCACCTGTGAAGATCCACAACGCCCCGCCAATGATCGCAAGGACAACGGTCCCAACGGCTTCGGCCGCCCCATTGGCGGCGTTGCCCACGCGTTCGGAGATCTGCGATGCCCGTTGTCGATTGCACGCCTGGTTTTCGAGGCGCCTCCGATCTTCAACAATTTTGGCGCAGCATCTGGCGGCGTCGTTTGCCGCACCCGACAGTGCACCTGCCGCTCCTGGAGCCGCCTCGCCGGCCACCCCTCCACATACGACCACCACCGCGGCCCCACAGGCTGCAGCCCAGCGGCAAACGCTTTCGCGTACACCACCGCCGCCAGTTGTGCTCGCAAGCAGAACCCCGTCGCCGGGCGGTGAGACCGGAAGGTCGGCCACGCGATAGGTGCGGCCGTCGGTGCAAGACGCGTACGTCTCGGATCGAATGCGGAATTGGCCTTCTTCGCGCGGCCCCGTCCACAGCAGGTGGCGGTTGCGTCCGGCAAGCGGTGTCGCGGCCGCCGTTGGCGCGGGTTCGATCGCGCGTGCTGCGCAACGTGACCCTACGAAGGTGAGGGTTGCCTTCACTTGCGATGTTATGACGGCAGTTCCGGCGGGGCACATCGCAGCGCCTGAAATGTCTAATGACACCATCATGGACGAGCCCTGATTCTCCGTGACGGGCCTGACTACAACCGGGGCTGCGGCGCCTACGGAGGGGCTGTGAGGGGGCAGGACGAATTGCCGTTGCGCTAGCTGTTTTTCTACGGGCTCACCCGCACAATCAGACCCGTCATCTGCGGATCTGCTTCCACCTCCCACTCGGGCACCAGCGCGCGAATCGTCTCACCGGTGACAGTGCCGTGATACTTCATGGCGCCCACACCAACAAGCCCCACAAGTCCCACCACGGTGAAGGCTTGCATAGACGAACTTCCTCTTTCGCGGCTGCGCATCGCCGCCTGGTCTTGCGATAGCTGTGCCAGCTACAAAAGTTGCGCGGATGTTGCGCTTGTTGCAAATCCGTTCTGAGTTGTGGCACACGAAGCGCCAAGACGCGGCGTGTGATGTCACTTCCTAATCAGATTCGCGGCCAGAGCCGGCGCCCGTGGCGGCTTCGGGCCCCCGCGTGGCTTTGCGAGGCCGCGGCAAATCCCAATCATCAAGCCAGCGCGCCAACGTGCGCCGCGAAATGTTAAGCTGCGCAGCGGCCAAGGTTTGATTGCCGGCGCATGTGTTCAACGCTTCAATGACTTGTTGGCGCCGATCGGCAGGCTCGGCGCTCGGCACCGCGGGATCTGGCACCACCACGTTGCTGGCGCCGTCTGATGACGAACGGTGGGTGAGGTACAAATGGTGGGTATCAATAAGATCACCCTCGGCCAAAAGCACGGCCCGTTCAACCGTGTTTCTTAGCTCGCGAATGTTGCCTAGCCACTGCGCGCTCAGCAGCGCATCATGAGCGGCAGGTGTGAAAGCCGGCACGGCACGGCCCAAATCTTGGCACGCCTGCTCGGCGAAAAGATCGGCGAGCTGAAGAATCTCGTTTCGACGCGTGCGCAAGGGCGGAACTTCCAGAAGAATGCCCGCGATGCGATGGTAAAGATCGCGACGGAAGCTGCCCGCTTCCACCATGTCTTCCAAGCAGCGATTGGTGGCGGCCACAACACGCGCTTCAGCCGGGCGCGGCTCAAGCCCTCCCACCCGGCGCACCGCACCGGTCTCGATGGCGCGCAAAAGCTTGGCCTGCAGGTTGAGGGAAAGCTCTCCAATTTCGTCGAGGAATATGGTGCCCTTACCTGTGGCTTCAAGCAGCCCCACTTTGCTTGCGGTTGCACCCGTGAAGGCACCACGTTCGTGCCCAAACAGTTCGCTTTCAAATAAAGATTCTGTCACAGCGGCGCAGTTCACCGTCATGAAAGGCTGGCTGGCCCGAGGTGATGCCTCATGAACAAATTGCGCCAAGTGTTCCTTGCCTACGCCGGTCTCGCCAATGATCAACACCGAAATTTTTCCGCGAGCCACCTGCGCCGCCACCCGATAAAGCTGCTGCATGGCCTTCGAGGCAATAATCGAAGGCACGGGCGAACGCAGCAGCCTCAGCTGTGATGACTCTACGGTCACCTCGTCAGCCAGGGTGTCCAAGGGCGCGGGGTCGGCCGCTTTTTGCGCTAAGGAAACCCGCGCAGGCTCGGCCGGTGCCGGCTCGGGAGCTTCCGGCGACACCTCGCGATAAGGTCCCAGCATGTGGTGAACGGTAGCAGAGGGTTACTTATAAAGGCGAGCGAAATCACACTCTGTCAT
>JBBSJE010000326.1:0-6460 GCA_038257535.1 Polyangia bacterium | reverse complement strand
GACAACAAAGACCAAGTCTTCGAGGTTGCCGATGAAGCCCATAGAGCCGCCCAGGGTGGCGTGGGCTCCGGTGGCGATGTGGCCGTGGCCACCTACGGTGGATTGTTGCATTTTCAGCGGCCCCAAGACGCGCCCGTGCTGCGCGAGGCGCTGCCCAAACCCGAGGGCTTAACCATCGTGGTGTTTTATTCCGGCCACCCTGCCAGCACCGTGCAAATGGTGCGTTCGGTGATGGCTCTGAAAACCGAAACCCCGCCGCTTTACAAGTGGCTCATGGATGAGCTGAAAACTCTGGGGGGCCGTTTCGTTTCGGCGCTTTCGGTAGGCAACGTGGCCAGTGTGATTGCCACCACGAACGCCTACCACGACACGCTGGTTGAGCTTGGCAACTCGGCCCGCTTAAACATCGTGACGCCGGCGTTTGAGGAGGCCACCAAGCTTGCCCGCAGCCTGGGCGGCGCGGCAAAACCTTCGGGCGCCGGTGGAGGCGATTTGGGCGTGGCCCTGTTTCCTGACGCCATGGCCGCCGCCACCTTCGGTTCCAGATGCCCCGAAGGCCTTTCGGTGCTAGACGTTCGTGCTGAGCCCCTAGGTGTGCGTCGTCGCGTGGCGAGCGTTTCCGAGGTGGCGCATCAAAGGTAGACGATGGCCATCCGAGATTCGCGCATCCCCGGGTTTTACAACCTTCCCCTCGCCTCGCGTCGCCAAGAGCTTGCCGACCGAGGCCCCGCCACTTTGCAAGAGCTGGCGCTATTCGATGCCGGAGGTTTGGACCGCGCCACCGCCGATCGCATGGTGGAAAACGCAATCGGCGTCTACAGCTTACCTTTGGGAATGGGCCTCAACTTTCAGGTTAATGGCCGCGATTACGCCGTGCCCATGGCCGTGGAAGAACCTTCCGTGATCGCAGCCGCCTCCAACGCCGCTCGCATGGTGCGCGCTGGCGGCGGCTTTCACGGAGAGGCCGACGAGCCCGTGATGACCGCACAGGTGGAACTTCTGGACGTTCCCAACGTTGAGCGCGCCGAAGCACGCATTTTGGCGGAAAAAGCCGCGATTTTAGACCTGGCCAACCTGATCATCCCCCGCATGGTGGAACGTGGGGGTGGCGCGCGCGAGATACAGGTGCGGGTGCCTTCGCGCGACTACGGTGGTGAAGCGGGGCGCGTGGTGGTGCATGTTCACATCGACTGCCGCGACGCCATGGGCGCGAACCTTTTGAACACGGTGGCCGAAGGCTTGGCCAACCGATTGGCGCAACTTTCCGGCGGCCGCGCGGGGCTGCGCATTCTCACCAACCTTTCCGATCGCCGCTTGATTCGCTTGCGGGCCAGCGTGCCTGCGGCCCTGCTTGCCACCGAAACGGTCACTGGCCCTGTGGCAGCCGAGGCCATCGCGGGCGCGTCTCGCTTTGCCGATGACGATCCTTATCGGGCGGCCACCCACAACAAAGGCATCATGAACGGCGTCGATGCCGTGGTGATTGCCACAGGCAACGACTGGCGAGGCGTAGAAGCAGGTGCGCATGCGTTTGCGGCCACCTCGGGCCGCTACCGGCCTTTGTCTCGGTGGTGGGTGGGCAGCGACGGCGCACTGAAAGGCGAATTGATCATGCCCATGGCCGTGGGCACCGTGGGCGGTACGTTAGGTGTGCACGCGGGTGCGCGCTTGGCGCAACGCATGTTGGGCGTTGAGGCATCCAGCACATTGGCCTTGGTGATCGGCGCTGTGGGCATGGCCTCGAATCTAGCGGCACTGCGGGCGTTGGCGACCGAAGGCATTCAGCGCGGACATATGGCTTGCCACCGCCGCGCCACCTCGGAAATTCCCGTGCTGCCTGAACCACCGGAAACACCTTCGGGCACGTCCAGCGCGAATCGACCACCGCGTACGCCACCAGCTGGCACCCCCACCTCGGCCGAGGGGCTTACATGATCCGGCAACTCTTGCGAGGCGCCGCACGGGCGGCGGTGGCAGGTGGCATCAGCCCCTCAGAAACCAACGGGGGCAAATGGCTTGATCTGCCCACGCGGGCGTGGACGGTGGAGAGCGCTTACGCGTTCTGCGAAAAGTTCGCGCGCGAGCATCACGAAAGCTACCCCGTGGCGTCGCGATTTGTGCCCGCCGAAATCCGGCCCCAGCTTTTGGCTCTGTACGCGTTTGCCCGCGCCGCCGACGACTTTGCCGACGAGCCAGCGTACGCGGGCCGCCGCATTGAAGCGCTGGACACGTGGCAAGCCGAACTCGATCGCTGCTTTCACGGCGAGGCCACGCATCCCATCTTCATCGCGCTGACCGACACCATCGAAAAACGTGATCTGCCCTTGCCCCCGTTTGACGACCTGCTGTCGGCATTTCGCATGGACCTGGAGGTTCGGCGCTACGCAAGCTTCGCCAGCTTAAGGGGCTATACGGCCCGTTCGGCCGAGCCTGTGGGTCGGTTGTTGTTGGCGCTGTTTGGATACAGAGACCCAGAGCTGGTGCGATTCGCCGATGAGATCTCAACCGCGCTGCAGTTGGTGAACTTTTGGCAAGATCTCGCTGTCGACACAGCCCGCGACCACATTTACATTCCTGCGGAAGATCTGCATTTTTTTGGGGTGACGGAGGCCGAGCTCAAAGCACTGCGCCCCACCCCCGAGATTCGGGCCTTGTTGCGCTTTCAGGTGGCCCGCACACGCGCGCATTTCGAGAAAGGCCGACCTCTTTTGCGCAGGGTGGGGCCCGATTTGCGGTTGGAATTGTCACTGATTTGGCTCTTGGGCATGGGCCTGCTCGACAAAATTGAAGATTTGCAATTCGACGTATTTACGCATCGCCCCGTGATACGGCGTCGCGATCAGGCCCTTGTCTTAGCCCGCGCGGCCAAGCACTGGGCACTGGATTTTGACGTGAATTCACTGCGGAAATTCTTCGGGTAATATCTCTAAACCTGTCACTTATCCGAGACATTCGGAACGCAGTTGTAGCCAGATGGTCTCCTGCATGGTGTTCCCTGTTACGCCGTGATGTTTCCTGATATGTATTTTATTGTTGCAGAGGTAGGATGTTTCGTTAGTATTGACGTTCTTAAACTTGACAGCGCCGCATGTCCGCGTGCGCCCGAATCGCAGGGGGAACCAAATGAAGCTCAATCAGTATGCCTGTATAGTGGCCGCGCTCGGATTTGCCGCAATTGGCCAAGGTGCCGTCGGATGTGGTGGCGAAGGTGATGATGCTGGCGGCAGCGGCGGCAAAGGCGGCTCGGCCGGCAAAGGTGGATCCGGTGGCAAAGGCGGCTCCGGCGGCAAGGGCGGCTCCGGCGGCTCCGGTGGCAAAGGCGGCAGCGGCGGATCGAAGGCTGGCGGATCGGGCGGCGGCTCGGGCGGCACGACTCCGATGGGTGGCAGCGGTGGTATGAACGTTGGGGGTTCGACACCTGCAGGTGGCCTCATCGCCTACTGGCCCTTCGATGGCAACACCATGGACACGTCCGGCAAGGGCAACCACGGCATAGCCGTCAAAGGCAACCGATCAGATGCACCAGAAGTGACGGCCAAGTTCGCGGCTGGCAAAAAGGCAATGGCACTAGACCTTTCCGCTAACCCCAAATTAGACGATGCCGGCACCACTCCCTGGGAGTGGGTCAAGGTAGAGAGCTCGGACTCAATCAACGAAACCGGCTTGAGTGGAAAGTTTTCAATCACCACCTGGGTGAAAGTCACCCAGTTTGACGAGACGGCTGACGACTTTAACTTCATCATGAGCCGCCACGAGTTGGGAACCGCCCACGAACACTTTGGTCTAGGTCTTCTGGACGGAGCACCTTCATGCGCTGTTCACTTCTTCTTCGCCACCGGTGCGAATGCATTGACGGTTGACAAATGGCATCACCTGGCCGCGACATACGACGGAATCGACCAGGCGGTTTACCTAGATGGCATGTTGGAAGGAACGGCCTCGATTGGCTGGCCCATCACCGCGGACAGCACCCACACCGTTATTGGTGGCAACCAAAACATCGATAACGTGAAAGAAGGCTTTAGCGGCCTCATTGATGAACTGCGGCTTTACTCCAGCAGCCTCACGGCCGCTCAGGTAACCGCCGAAATGGCCAAGTAGTTTCTTCATAGCGTCGGTCAGTCCGACGTCCTTCAAATAGAAAAGGCCACGTCGACTAATGACGTGGCCTTTTTCTTGCCCGGAAGTTAGATTCGGGTGTCAGACAATAAAGGCTGTGTTTTCGAGGTCTTGCTTGACTAAGTCGTTGCCTCCTATGGGGCAATCTGTTAAAAGCGCGCTACATTGCTGAGCCGGTCTCGCGTTCCTCGTTGGAGCCCCTCCCTTCGTTCGGAGTTCTGCATGTCCCTAAATCTTCCCTCGCGCCCGTTTCGCTATTTGGTCTTGGCTTTAATCCCACTTGTGGCCGGCGCCTGCGGCGACGAACTCGTTGACGCTGACTTTGGCGGCGTGGACCTGGCGCCCTTCTTCTTCGACTCAGGCCCAACTCTAACCACCGGTGGGGGTCCGCCGAAGACGGTTGAAGTTCAGGAGGGTTGGCTGGATGGGGTTGCCACCTTCTATTACGATTTCGGGTGGTCAGCCGCTTCCAAGGATTTCGCGGATCCTGAAACACGCGCTCGCTTAGGCCTCGGAGAGCGCGCTCGCATTCCTAAGTTGGCGCTTGTTAACCCGATGTACTTCTTCTTCGACTCCCGGGGAAATCCAATGTTTACCCCCCCACAGTACGAGACCAAGACCGGGTATTTCTTCATGGTGGGTGGCAAAGACTTGCGGGCATTGAATCCCGACTCGAACGCAAGTCGCAGCGTCGCATACCCAATTCGAGAGCGCTCTCTACTTACCGATCCCAACCGTAACGTGGCCGACTATCAGCGCCCGATCATTGACGTGGTGTATGATCGTGAACGACCCGAATTGCTGCAGAAATACTCGGGGTTATGGGAAGTGGTGAAGGTGATCGCGCCGGCGGGATACACCCCCGATGCCATCAAAGGTTGGGACACTCTCGAGAAGGGTTGGAATCGAGGTTCGGGAGAATTCAAATTAGAGCCCACCGAAGCCGTCATCAACTGCCCGCTGGTCGATTCACGAACCCTGGTCATTCCCAGCATAGCTGCGTTTGAGGAGGGTCAACTGCGTGACCCCCAGCCGCGCATCGAATTGTGGTATCGGCAAAAGCGCGTCTTCTGTTTCATGGTGAACGGATGGCCCGCCTTGGGTCGAACCCAAGAGGGCGCCGACGGAGTGGATAAGTACATACTTTACAAAGCGAGTGAGGACAGCGCCCGGTTCAGTGTCATGGACACAGATGTTTTCCGGGCCGGGCGTGAGGGCACAGCAGCCGAGCGTCGCGACGTTGTTGCCCCTCTAGGCACGCTCTACATGCCCACCATCACCTCACGACAACACCAAAACTTCATAGCAGGCAATACGGTCACGACAGGCTCTTTGCCGAAACGCAATAAGAATGACTTGCCAGGATATCGCCCCATCCGTTGGTGGTGGAACATTCAAATCAGTGAGATGGGCCGTGATTTCTTTGACAACAGATACTTCAAGGCCGCCGGCACCGGGTTGAACGATATAAGGGGAGTGGACTCGTCACGCTTAAGCCCGCGCTACGGTGGGCGTAACAACAATGAGGTTTATATTCTAAACTTCCCCGTCGTCGCCCAAACCGTGAAATGCCCAAACACCACATCTGCTGAAGACGACACCTGCCGGAAGATTGGGCAGGTCTGCGCCACTCTTCAGGGCGAAACGAATCAAAATTGTGTGGTTCGACAAGTGCGTTACGCAGAATTCTGCGCGCCCACTGTGGCCGAATGCCGTCAGAAGCCGCAGCAGGCCACGCCCTCAGCTCCGAAAGACACTATAGAGCAGTGGTTCCGCGTTGGAGGCCAACTTGGCGAAAGCGCGGACGCCGTTCCTCAGGAATGGCAAATGGCGCAAACGGATGCGCGAAAGAATGGCAAAGAGATAATTATTTGGGGCAGCGGTATGTACAGTTGCCTGGAGGAAGGCGTGTCGCGGCTTGGGCACTGCTATCTGGCATGTAACGGTGACACGGCCAATTCCCTACAGGGTAAGGTTTGGCCGCCCGAGGGCGAAGAAGCCTTGAAGCTGAACCTGAAGAGCGGTCGCCAGATTGAAAAGCGCTTTGCTCTCGATAGCCGCTGCGGCGGCGCGCTTATGCCAGGCTATCGCTGCCTGCCTGTAACGGACGTGCCCACTGATAGGGGAGGTTCAATCTGCCTTCGCGATTGTCAGACTGGGGAAGGCGAAGACGTCACTGACGCCGTTTGCCAAGTCCCTACACCAACTTATTTTTCGGACTCATTAGTTGGCAAAGACGCGTCGGAAGACACCCGTTGTCTGCCCACAGTGATTCCGGGTCAGTCACTTTCGTTTACCGCATGCCGGAAGAACGAGGCATTTGCGCCCTACTAGGCTTCCT
>JBBSJE010000325.1:0-6496 GCA_038257535.1 Polyangia bacterium | reverse complement strand
TACACCTGAACAAAGGTGCTGGCCTCATTTTCTGCGCCCACCTTGAAGTAATATTTGCAGGTGTCCTTGCTGCCTTGTTCTCCCAAGAACTGCGCTTCGGACTTCCCACATGACGAAAAAATGGCGGCCTTAGCCAAGTGGGCCGCGACGGTGGGATCACAACACTTGCCATTGTTGTAGGCTTTGCAAGCCGCCGGTGGTTGTGCGCTTGTTGTGGCGGCCGAAAAAAACATGATGCCCCCAACGGCGAGCGTCAAAACGCCAATCCTATGCAATCCCTGGTGTGCCATGCCCATGAGCCTAAACGGGAAGCGGGCGCTAAGGCAAGCCCGGCGCCCGTGGAGAGATGAAGCTCGCGATGTCTATAAATGTAACCCAAGCGAAACCGCCTGTTTCAAGTTGCGCCGCTAAACCATGGACAAGGTTCCTGAGCTGTGCCGTTCGCGCAGACCAAACTTGGTACGATTTATGAAGACCGAAACAGAAACGATGACAGATACGTCGCCCCCCAAGCCGCTCAAAACTATGGTCGCCGTGGGAAGTGTGTCGTCGTCTTCTGCCAGATTGTGGGCGCGGCTTGCCAAGGACGCGCGGCTGGTTTTGGAACTTCGCTCGGCAACCGATGTTCGGCGCGTGGGGCCGTGGTTGCCGGCTCCGGGTGATGGGGGAACCATGGCGTTCACCTATCCTGACGACTTTCCGGGCGAAGCCCCGCTGTTGCCCACTACAGTCTATGAGTTCCGCTTGCTCACGGAAGCCAATGCCCTGGTGGGCGAAGGCCGGTTTCGAACGGCACCGCAAAGCCCCGCGCAGGCACCAACAAAATGGACGCTGGCGTTTTTAAGTTGCCATCAACCCTTTGATGACGACGGACACGTGAGCCAAAGCGCCCTCGATATGCTGGCCGCCGCCGAAAAAACGTTGCGCGCCAAAGACGTGGATCTCGTGCTGTTCTTGGGCGATCAGGCGTACGCAGACGCGCCCAAATGCCTTTCGCTGTTTCGCAAGGCCAAGGATGAAGAGCCCCTCTTGCACTTGTCGCCCGCCGAAATCAAAACGCGTTACCACGACCTTTACCGCCGTTCTTGGAGTCTTGCCGCTTGGCAACGTTTGCATGCCTATTCGTCCACCGCCTGTTTGCCAGACGATCACGAGGTGGTTGACAATTGGGGCTCCGGCATCGAGCACAACGGGGCCCAATGGCAAAAGTTGGGTCAGACCGCCTTGGACGTAGCGTTTTCGTGGCAGGGCCTCCGTTGTTTTGCCGGACCCTCCCGCGACGGCACATCGTTTCAACAATCGTTCCGCTGGGGCAACGCGGGCGTGTTCATGCTGGACGTGCGAAGCCACCGCCGTGAAGCTGAGACGGCATCAGACAGCCAAATCGTTGGTGCGCAGCAGCTCGAAGCGCTTGAAACTTTCTTGAATCGCTCAGGCGACCTGTCGGTGTTGTTCTTTGGGGTGCCGGTGCCCATGGTGCACCTGCCCGACTGGGCCACATCGGTGGGCCACAAGCTATCCTTCCGTGCCAACGATGTTGAAGATCGTTGGTCGAATCCTTGCTGGGCTGCCACCCGCGATCAACTTCTCAGGCGGCTTGATGAACACCGTCGCGCCCATCCCAAGCAGCGCCTCGTAATTCTTTCAGGCGACATTCATGCGGGTTGGGGCGTGCAATTGCTGGACGACAAAGCCGTTAAAGGCGAGTCGGACCCAGCGTCTGGTCGTCCGATCATTCAGCTGGTTTCCAGCGCCATCACCAACGGCGACAGCTTGATTGTAGGTGCGTTGAGCGAAGCTGCGCTTTACACCAGCAAGCTACTGACCAGCGATGTTATTGGGCTACGGGTTGAACATCTTAAAGGTGTACAGGACCGCAACCGCAACCCCTATGGCGGATTGAACATTGGTTTTGTTGATGTTGAACGTTCCTCTGAAGGTGAGGTGGGGTTGCGCTTTACGCTTGTAGGCCATGGCAAGGGCGATGCCAGCGCCGAGCCGCGGGTTGTCTTCGAATCAGAGCTGATTTAGGCTTTGGGCCTGAGCGTGATCGCCTTTTCGGGGCAGGCCACCACGCACAAACCACACGCTTGGCATTGATCCGCGCGCGGGGTGTAGGCGGTGCGCTTTCCGTGTACCCGCAACTTCATGCGCGCCAAAAACGGCAAGGTTTTGTAATCGGCTTCCGATATGCGCCTAACGTCAAAAACGTTGTATGGACAAACCACCTGGCAATCCGCCTTGCCTTCACAGCGGTTGCGATTCACCACGGGCTCCCACGAACCGGCAGGTGCTTTGCAATCGCTTCCAGGGCGGTTGGGGTGGGCCGCCGCCTCGCGGGCTTTGTCGGTGTTTTTGGGCATTCAGGGCGTTTGGGGAGGGCGTCGGGCTTGCTAAGGCTTTCGACTATAGTACAGATCCCCTGCGGCGTACGAACCCGCACTGGGCCCACAGGTTGAGGCGGACTTGGCGTTCAGCGCTGGCTACACGTTGGTGAGTGGGCCGGTTGCGTCACCAAAGGCATTCAGCTGGGGAACGCCAGCTTGGTGAGCCAAGGTCAAAAACAGATTGCTCAACGGTTTTCCGCCGTGTTTGACGAACCGCCCTGTTTTCAGTTGCCCACCACCGGCGCCTGCCAGCACCAGCGGTAAATTGCTGTGGGTGTGCCGGTTGCCGTCGGCGTTGCCACTGCCGTAAAGCACACGCGCGTTGTGCAGCAGCGATTGTCCATCGACATCCTTTGTTGATTGCATGCGGTCCAAAAATCGCGCCAATCGTTGCACGTACCATTTATCAATGGTGGCAACTTTTTGCATGCGTTCGGGGTCGTTCTGATGGTGGGATAAGTCGTGGTGACCCTCGCTGGTTCCGATGGCGGCAAAAGATCGGTTGTTGCCGTCGTAAGCCATCGCAAAGGTGGCAATGCGAGTGGAATCGGTTTCGAATGCCAACAAAAGCAGGTCCAGCATGAGGTCAATGTAGTCGCCATGCGATTCAGGAACGGACTGGGGTGTGGGCTGCATGGGGTCCACATTGGGGCCAAAGCGTTCGCTCTTTTCAATGCGCGTCTCCACATCTCGAACGCCGGTTAGGTACTGATCCAGCTTGTCTTTATCTGAGCCATCAAGTTTGCCCCGCAGTCTGTGCGTTTCGTTCATGACAAAATCCAGCACTGAGCGACGTTCTTTCATGCGCTGGATTGAGTTGGCGGCACGTTCGCCATGCGCTCCTGTGCCAAACAAGCGCTCGAACACGAGGCGCGGATGGCTTTCCGCAGGCATCGGCGTTGCGGATGATTGCCAGGACACGTTGTACTGATACGCGCACGAATATCCCGAATCGCATTCTCCCGAACGACGGCTGTTTTCGCAGCCAAGCTCCAGCGAGGGGAAGCGCGTAAGGTGCCCCAGCTGCTTTGCCATCACTTGGTCAATGGAGATTCCCGCGCGTAGCTGGGTGGCGCTCTTCTTTATGCGCACGCCGGTGAGAAACACGCTGTTGCCGCGAGCGTGGTCGCCGCCGCCATCGTCGCCTGGAGTCGCGTTGTTTTGATCAAGGCCCTGCAAGATCTGAATCTGCGACCTAAGACTTTCGAGCGGCGCCAAAGTAGGGGGCAGGTTGAAGTTTGTTTCGTCGCCTTCTGGCCACCATCGCGAAGGAATGGCGCCATTTGGGAAATAGATAAAGGCCGTTCGCAAAGGCACACCAGTGGGCGTGGGCGCCGCCGTCAGCGCGGCGCGCGCGGGGGCGGGCCGCGATGCGAAGCCGGGCAACGCAAGGGCGGCGCCCAGTCCTCTTACAAAGTTTCGTCTGTGCATAAGTTTGAGGCTCATGGTTGCGCCTTTGCCCGTCGTGATTGAAAGGGCGCGGAGGCCACAATGGCCGCAAGCAAGGGCTGAGGACGGCCTTGGGCCTTGTCCAATACCGCAACCAAGGCATCAATTGTGTCGACATCGGTATGTTGCATGCCGCGTCCCAGCGCATAGGTCAGAAGCTTTTCCACAACATTGTAGAAGAAATCGCGTTTTCTCTCGTGCGCCAAAACGCGTTTGAGCTCGCTGATGTTCGTGAAACTTTCACCCGTTACCAAAGTTCCCGCAGGGTCTATGGGCACGTTTATATCCGTGTCGCGCCACGCGCCCATCGCATTGAAATTCTCAAGCGCCAACCCCAGCGGATCCATGCGGTTGTGGCAAGAACGACATAAGGCGTTGTTGGCGTGCATGTCCAGCGCCTGACGCAGCGACAGCTTGTGCTGGTCTTCCTTTGATATGACATCGTCAAGCGATGGGATGTTGGGGGGGGGCGGTGCGGGTGGTGTTCCCAAGATGGCGTTCAAGATGAAAACGCCGCGCTTTACGGGCGAGGTGCGCGTGGGGTTCGAGGTTACAGCCAACACCGTGCCTTGGGTCAGCACGCCACCGCGGGGGCTGTTTGCGGGCAGGGTCACTTTCCGCAAATGCGGCCCCTGAACGCCAGGGATGCCGTAGTGATTGGCCAGCTCTTCATTGACAAAGGTGTGGTTGCTGTCGATGAGCTCAAGCAAACTTCGGTTTTGCTTGAGTAGATGCGCAAAGCTCATCTCTGTTTCCGCCTGCATGGCTTTGCGCAGCCCAGTGGTCAACTGGGGTGTCGCCGCCCTTGCTTGCGCCTCAGAATCGGAATGATCCCGAAGGTAGATGGCCTTGGCATCAATGTCCACGTCCGTGATGTCGCGGGCCAAAAGCCATTGTCCGGCGAAATTCCGCACAAATTCGTCCGCGCGTGGATCGGCCAGCATGCGCTTGAATTGCTGTTTCAGCTGGCGCCGCAAACGGTTGCGTTTTGCCAGCCGAAACAGCTCGTCGTCGGGCATGGACGACCACAGAAAGTACGAAAGCCGTGAGGCAAGCGCGTATTCATCAATCAGCGGATAACGTTGCCCAGGTAAAAGCGGCAACGATGCCTCGTCTCGAAACACAAATCGTGGGGATGCCAAAACCGCCACCATCGCCTGCGCAATCCCAGACTCAAAGTTGGCGTTGGGCGTTAACGCTGTGAACGTGGCCAGCTTCACCAGATCGTCAACTGTTTCCGGGGCCACAGGCTGGCGAAAGGCGCGGGTGGCGAATTTGCGCAACAATTGGCGGGCGTAGGCTTCTTTCGCCTGCGGATTCGCCGGTACCGACCGCGGAAAGAAGCGCGCGTACTGCGGAGGCTGAACCCAATCGGTTTCGTCGAGCGGCCCGCGAACGGTCACCGCGTTCAGCCTCAGGCGCAGAACGCGCCGCTGTTCGCTAGCCGGTGCCAAGGGCTCAAGTTCAAAAGCGAGTTTGTGAGGACCGGCGGCCCAGCTTTGTTCGGCAGTGAAGGTGTACGTCTGATCGATTTCGCGCGCAAATTCGCGTTCCCAGACCACGCGGTTGTCCACAACAAAACGTACCCGGCAACGGTTTGAATCGGGTTCATCGGCAAACCGCTCAACCGGCCGCACCTCGCCCACAAGTTGGTAACGGCCGGCTTTGCGGGCGTGGTGGCGTGCTGTGACTTTCGCTGCGGTGTAATAGGGCAGATCTTGAGTGCCAGGTGGCGCCGTGGAAACAACACCTTTGGTCGCTGTCGCGGCGATGATTTTTGAGGCGGAGGGCCTGAATCCTTGTCCTTGGATCACCGTTTCGCCAATCTGCCGGTTTCGCGTGGGCACAGCGCGCGTCACAACCGCTTGCGCCGCATCCAAATACTTCTCTAGCAGCATGGGCGAGAGGGTCAGCACATCCCCAATGTTGTCGAAGCCGTGGCCGCTGTCATCGGCGGGAAATTCATTCTTGGTGTCAAAGTCAACACCAAGCAAATCGCGAATTGTGTTGCGGTACTCCACGCGATTGAGGCGCCTCAAGGTCACCTGTCCCGGGTCCGGATGCTGAGGATCGAGCGACCACGCCTGGCGTTTGATCCAGCCAATCAGGGCTTCGGTTTCTGCGCTTGTCATCCGCTCTTCGGACGCGGGTGGCATCATGCCCAGGCGCACAGCCTTTAAAACGCGCAACCAAAGCTGGGGATCGCGAAGGGAAGTCTCGGTGCCAAAGCCATCCAAAGCCACCTCGCCGCGGTTGCTGCCTTCGCCGTGGCAGTCGTAACACCGTTTTACAAGGATGGGTTCGACGGACTGCTGAAATGTGGTTCGCAGCCCGTTGTCCGCCACTGCCGCGCGGGGGTGCCCAAGCACCGTCGCAACCAAGGCCACGTGGAAAATATGCCGAACCATCTGAGGTAGAGCCTCTGTCAGATTGAGTGTTTGTCCTAGGGGGGAGCGGACAAAACCAGGCGTGGCTCGTGTTGGGGCGCACACTGGGATGGGTTAAGCCGCAGGGAGGCGTGAGCACCCAATCTGCGCGCCCGCTTCAAGAAACATGCACGGCACCCCTGAGGAGCGCGTGTGTACGCAAAACCGCTCCCAGGGTGCGAACAAAACCGTCTCGGCGCGCAAGAATGTCGGCAAAGCGCATCAAGTCTTGTG
>JBBSJE010000324.1:0-6508 GCA_038257535.1 Polyangia bacterium | reverse complement strand
TGAAACCACCACAGGCTATCTAGCCCCGGGCTCGCCTGTGGGCACGTACGTCATCATTGATTTGATTTCGGACGGCGGCTGCGGCAGCGTTTATCGAGCCAAACATTCTTTGCTGGGCCGGCCCGTCGCGATCAAAGTTTTGCGGCGCGAGTTTTCCGACAGCGGCTCCTCCATGGCAAAGCGGTTTCTGCTTGAGGCGTTGGCCGTCAACATGATCCGCCACCCCAGCATTGTTGACGTGTTCGAGTTCGGCCAATTGCCGGACGGTCGCCCGTTTTACGTCATGGAGCATCTAGAGGGCCATGATCTCGACACCGCGATCAAGCGGCACGGCCGCTTCACGCCTGCTGAGGCGCTGGTGTTTCTTGAACCCGTGTGCCAAGCGCTCGAGGCGGCGCATCGGGCCGGCTTTGTTCATCGCGACATCAAAGCCAGCAACGTGCACGTTGGCCACACTCTAGACGGCAAACCCGTGGTGAAGCTGCTCGACTTCGGCGTGGCCAAAGCGCTAAACCCTGACAATCCAGGCGCAGGCCTCACGGTGGCTGGCTCGCGCATCGGCACCACCAGCGCCATGGCGCCCGAACAAATTCGGGGCGGCAACATCACACCTGTAACAGATATTTACGCGTTGGGGGTGCTGCTCTTCCGCGTGCTCGTGGGCCGCAACCCGTTTTCTGGGCAGGACCCCAACGAGGTGGAACAGATGCACCTCAAAGCCGCGCCACCAAAGCCCAGCGAATTCGTTCGTGTGTCGCCCGAAGTCGACGCTGTGGTGCTCAAAGCGATGCAAAAGAAGCCGCAGGAGCGCTTTGCCACCACCATCGCCTTTCTTGATGCGCTCAAGGCAGCAGTTGCGGCCGGCTCTCAACAAGCGACCCCGGTGGGACGAGCGGTAGGTCTGCTGGTGGACATTCGCACCGCAGAGGACGCCGACGACTTGGCCATGGCTGATGTCCTGACCTGCCTGGACATCGTTGAACCTGCGCTTATAGAAGCGGGCTACAGCATGATGTTACAGACAGGGTCCGCCCTTCTGGGGGTCAAGGCGTTGCCGGACAGCGACAGCCCGCTCGATTTGTTGCTACGCGCAGACGCCGTGGCCTTGGCTGAACGGCTTTTGGCCGAGCTACACGCCCGCCCTGACGCCGAGGCCGCCGTCCACATCAACATTTCGGTCCACGCCGCCGCCGCGAACGTCCGCGCGGCGGGGGATGAGGTGCAGGTGGAGGGCGGGCCCATCGTCGAGATCACCAACTGGGCTCCCCCCGCGGCCGTAGCTGGCGTTTTTGTGACCGGCGACGCCGCTCGCGGTCTTGGCAAAGCCGCCTGAACCACACAGCGCATCGCGTCTTTCGGGGCGGTTTGCTTGACTTCGGGGGGCCGCTCGGATACGAAGCAGGTTCCATGTCCAGAAGCGAAGAAGATCGCAAGTCCGAGCGCCTGTTCGATAAACGCACGCTTGAGCGCAATTTGCGCAAAGGCGTGGTCACACCGAAAGACCTGGACACGCGGCTTACCGCTCTTCCGGACATTCAGGACAAGGTCGCCCCCCCACCCCCAGAACTGCACCTAACACCGGTGGCAGTGGCGGCCCCCCAGCCCTCCATCCCTACGTACAACATCATCAGCAACGGGCGAAAAGACAGCTTAGACGCCAGCGACGACGATGATCTGGATGATGACGATCTCGACGACGAAGATGATGATCTCGATGACGATGAGGTAGACGAGGACGAGGACGAGGACGCCGTAAAAGACGAAGCTGCCCCCGACGACAAGCTTCCCGAAGCCGGCTGATAAGCCGCTTTGGACCCTGCGGACGTCCTGGCCACCCTTACAACTTCCGAGGGGGGTGGCCGGTGCCGCCCTTTGAAGCCAGCCCGCCACGCGGTAATCTGTGCCGGCATGTCTCAAGCCGCCAAAGACCAATCGCCTGTGTTACCCCCAGTGGATTTTCAAACCCTGGTGATTTCCTTGGGCAGTTCGGTGCTGATGCACCTGGGCGCGGTGAGCGAAAGCGACGCCAGCGCGGCGCAGGTAGATCTGCCGTTGGCCAAACACTCGATCGATGTGTTGGTCATGCTGCAAGAGAAAACCAAGGGCAACTTAACGGCCGCCGAGGCGGATCTTTTGCAGGGTCTCATTTACGACCTGCGGCTGCGTTACATCGAAGTCGCGCGCAAATGAGGCGCCCGAACCATTTTCTGGGGGCAGCCTGTGCGTTTTGATTTTCTTTCGGCCGGATCACGGCAGGTAGTCGTGGCGGCTCAGCGCTTGGCGCGCGGTCGTGGCGAAGAGCAGGTGGAATTGGAGCACCTGCTTTCCTGCTTGTGTGACGTTGATGCCACCGCTGCCATATTGCAAACCGCAGGTGCGGATCCGCAAGCGCTCAAGCAGCGGTTGGCGCCGCTGATGGAAACCTTTCCCAAGGTCAGCGCACCGCAGGTGTTCCTGGGTGAACGGGTGCTGCGGGTGTTCGACTTGGCGCAAGCGGATGCCGGCGAGCGCCATGGCGGAGTTGTAGAGCCCGAGCACTTGTTGATGGCCATTCCCTTAGAAGCGGACGCGGCCGCCGCGCGCGCCTTGCGCGACATGCACGTCACGCTCGACAAGTTGGAACAGGCCAGCACCGCAAAAAGCTTGGTGGCCGAAGGCCCTACAACAAGCTTCACGCAAGCTGACGCCACTCCGTTGCTGGCGCGCTTCGCACGCGATTTGACCGCCAGCGCAGCGGCCGGAACCTTGGACCCTGTGGTGGGCCGCGACAAAGAAACCCGGCGGCTGCTGCAAATCTTGGGGCGACGTACGAAAAACAACCCCGTGCTCGTGGGAGAGCCAGGCGTGGGAAAGACCGCCTTGGTTGAAGGGCTTGCCCAGCGCATTGCCGACAAAGACGTGCCGCCCCGGTTGGCGCGCAAACGCATCTTGGCCCTGGATGTGGGATCACTGGTGGCGGGGGCGCGTTTCCGCGGTGATTTCGAAGAACGAATTCGCGGCCTTGTGGCCGAGGTGCGCAGCACCGGTGGCGACGTGATTTTATTCTTCGATGAACTTCACACCCTGGTAGGCAATGGCAAAACCAGCGGCGGCGCCTCCGACGCGGCCAGCTTGCTCAAACCCGCGTTGGCGCGGGGGGAAATCTCGATCATCGGCGCCACCACAGCCGACGAATACCGCACCTCGATTGAAAGTGATCCTGCGTTCGAGCGACGCTTTGCCCCTGTTCAGGTGGAAGAGCCAGATGATGCGCGTTGTTTGGCTATGCTGCGGGCGCAGAAACCGCGCTATGAGCAGCGGCACGAAATCCGCATTCAGGACGCCACGCTGGAAGCCGCAGTGAAACTGTCGCGCCGCTACATCAGCGGCCGCGCGCTGCCCGACAAGGCTTTTGATCTCATTGACGAAGCCGCAAGCCGTTTGCGGCTAGAGCTCGATGGACACCCCGATGAACTTGATGCCGTTGTCCGCGACCTTTGGTCAAACGACATGGAAATTTTGCATCTGGGACAAGACGCTTCGGACCATGCGCAAGCCACGCGTTCGCGCCTGCTCGAGCGGCGCAGCCAAAGCCAAACCCAGCTCGATGAGCTGCGCGCTCACCTCACACAAGAGCGCGCCGCCATCGAAGCCTTGTGGTCTGCCAGCGCGGCGCGAGACAAAGCGTGGGAAGCGGCGGCGCATGCCGAAAAGCGCGGCGACTTGGAAACCGCCGCCCGCTTGCGCCATGGCGAGCTTCCCGCCCTAAATCAAAGCCTCGAGAGCGCACAAGTTCAGCTGCGGACCGCGCAAGCGAGCCAGCGTTTGCTTGAGGACTCCGTAGAACCCATTCATGTTGCCCGCGTGGTGGAAGACTGGACGGGCATTCCCGTGGCGCGCGCGCTTGAAGGTGAAGGCGACAAGATCTTAAACATCGCCGATCGCTTGGGCGCGCGCGTGGTGGGGCAAAACCAAGCGGTGCGGCTGGTGGGAAACGCGATCAAGCGCGCCCGCGCGGGTTTGTCAGAGCCGAACAAGCCGCTCGGGTCGTTTATGTTTTTGGGTCCCACGGGCGTGGGCAAAACCGAATTGGCCAAAGCGCTGGCCGAGTTCTTGTTTGACGACGAGCACGCCCTGGTGCGCTTGGACATGTCGGAGTACATGGAAAAGCACGCGGTGGCACGACTCACCGGCGCCCCCCCCGGCTACGTAGGTTACGAAGAAGGCGGTCAGCTAACCGAGGCCATTCGCAAGCGCCCCTACGCCGTGGTGCTGTTGGATGAGGTAGAAAAGGCGCATCCCGATGTCTTCAATGTCTTGCTGGCCTTGCTGGACGATGGGCGTTTAACCGATTCATCAGGACGCACGGTTGGTTTTGCCAACACCGTTTTGATCATGACCTCCAACCTGGGCGCTTCGGCGATTTTGGACCTGGCGGCGCAACCAGACTTGGTTGATCAAAAACAAGCCATCGCCGCGGCGGTGCAATTGGCGCTTCGAGCACACTTTCGGCCTGAGTTCCTGAACCGCGTTGATGAGATCGTGATCTTCAATCCACTGGACGCCGCCGCCATTGAGTCCATCGTTGACTTGCAGCTTCGCCAGCTCAACAAATTGCTGGCCGAGCGCAGCCTCAGCATCAATTTGGCGCCACAAGCGCGCGCTTGGCTCGCCGCGGCCGCTTACGATCCGGCATTTGGCGCCCGCCCCGTTAAGCGCACCATTTCCAGGTTCATTCGCGATCCGTTGTCAGAAGAGATCCTGCAGGGCAAGTTCCTTCGCGGTGACGCCATCGAGGCCTATGTTGACGGGGCTGCTTTGCAATTTCGTAAGGCCAATTTGGTTCCTTGAGCCGCGCTTGATATGATCGCCGCGCATGTTGCGTTCATCCTTCACCTTGTGCCTAGGACTGCTGGGTAGCGCACTGGGATTCGGCGCGTGTTTGCAACTTGAAGAGCAAGTGCCCCGCGGTGGCACCCCCCTCGACGGTGGCGCGGAGGACACGCTTGCGAAGCAAGACACACCTGCGCCCACAATCACCCTGGTGCCCACAAGTCGACCCGCACTTGATGACTTTTTGGTGCAGGGCAAATATTTGGCGTTTGCGTCGGAAAGCCGCGCGCACCAATCGGAAGGCACACACTTCGGATTGGTCCGCACCTTCATGAACCCTTTGCTTCACGATTCCCTGGCCGCGAACAACCGCGAGCATCCGCAAGGCGCCGCCGCGGTCAAAGAGTTGTACAAGGGCGGTCAACAGCTGGCCGGCTGGGCGGTGATGGTGAAGGTGGCGCCGCAAGGCAACGCGGGCGATGGATATTTTTGGTTCGAGGCGATTGATGGCCGCGTGGTGGCGCAAGGCACCGGTCTGCCCCAATGCGCGCAATGCCACGAAGTGGGACAAGACTTGATCCTCACCGGCTTGCCCCTGCGCTGATTGGCAACCATGACCAGCACCGCACCGCCTGTCATCGTGCCCATCGTTCGGCCAGTGTTTGGCGATGAAGAGCAAAACGCGGTGGCCGCGGTGCTGCGCTCAGGCTGGCTGATGCAAGGGCCGCAAGTCGAAGCGTTCGAAGCCGCGCTGTGCAGTTATATAGGCGCACAACACACGGTGGCCGTTAGCAATGGCACCACCGCGCTGGAATTGGCGTTGCGTGCGCTCAAGCTTGGCCCCGGTGATGAGGTGATCACGGTGAGCCACAGCTTCATTGCCACCGCCAACAGCGTGCGCGCGGTGGGTGCCACGCCCGTGTTTGTCGACGTGCAGGCCCATAGCCTCAGCCTTGATCCCGATTGCGTGCAGGCCGCGATCACAAACCGAACCAAAGCCATTTTGTGCGTGCATCAGTTAGGCTTTGCTTGCGATCTGAATCGCCTGGTACCCCTGGCGCGCGCCGCCGCGCTGCCGCTGGTTGAAGACGCCGCGTGTGCTTTGGGCTCTGAACTTCTACACCAAGGCCAGTGGCAAAAACTAGGCGCTCCCGCAGGCGTGATGGCGTGCTTTTCGTTTCATCCCCGCAAGGTGATCACCACGGGCGAAGGGGGAGCCATCACCACCAACGACGAAGCTTTGGCGCACAGCTTGCGGCGGCTGCGGCAACACGCCATTCCTGCTCCGGCTGCAGTTGTTGATCCAGAACAACCCGATGGCTATGTGCACCCCGCGTTCAACGCCCGCATGACCGACATCGCCGCCGCCATCGGTTTGTGTCAAATGCGAAAGTTGCCCGCCTTGCTGCAAAGCCGACGTGAACAAGCGGCCAGCCTCTCCGCTCAGCTTTCGCACCACCTTGTGCTGGCACCAGCGCCCGTTCACGCGCATGAGCGTCCCAATTGGCAAAGTTATCCCGCGCGGCTACGTCCCGAAGCCAAGTTGACGGCCGCCGAGGTGTTGCAGCGTTTAAAGCGGTTGGGCGTGTCGGCCCGCGGCGGCCTGACAAACGCACACGAAGAGCCAGCGTATACCGAAGCCGCCAAAGGGCAATGGCGTGCGCTTGAATTGCCCGTCAGCGAACACCTGCGACGG
>JBBSJE010000323.1:0-6524 GCA_038257535.1 Polyangia bacterium | reverse complement strand
AGGTCATGAGCGCGGAGGGCCGCCGTTCCTACCGCTTTCATCCCTTGGTGAGCGATCCAAGCGATTGGCAACTGGTTCCGGTGCATGTGGTTTCGGAACCGTTGCGCTCGGCTCGCTGGCGTGTCTTCAGGCGCGATGTCACGCCAGTAGTCCAGCAACCCAGGGATCAGCTGCAAGCTGAGTTCAGGTCCATCAACCAAGTAGCTGATTTGCATGCGCGCATCCTGCCAGCCGGGAGCCGTTGTCCCCTGCCCTCAAAAGAACTCCATCCCGTCGTAGGGGCGCTCCCGGCAGGCACGCAGACGAGACTGCCAATCGCCGACATGAAGCTCAAGTTTGTGGCCATCGGGATCCAAGATGTATAGGGATAAGCCTTCGCTGGTGTCCTGCTGCCACTCAGGTACACCGCTTGCTTTCAGGCGGGCAGCAAGCCGCTCAAAGTCCCCGGGCGCGACCGAGAATGCGAAGTGGGTGTAGTCTTCCGAAGGCTTCTGCGAACGGCGAGGGTCTACCGACAAGCACAACCAAGTCGAGCCACCTGCCAACAGATACGCGCCGCCGGCCCATCGGGCGAGCGCTTTGAAGCCGAGCAAATCACGATAGAACGTGAGCGAGGTTTCGAGAGAGACTGTCGCAAGCGTGAGGTGATTGAGGCTTCCGACCATCAGCGATGACCCTTTCGTCGGATGTGTTGAGTTTCAGCTGCTGCGTCTTGCCGAAATGCTCTCACAGCCGACTCGGTCGTTCAAGTGGCATCGGAGCGCATTCCAGAACCGGTCTTCAGCGGCCGCGAGCCCGACTCAGTCTGCCTTCCATCCCGACGTGGAATGTAGAACCAGGTTCGCAACCAAGCCTAAACGATGGGTCGATGATAGAAGGCCACCATGCCCCGTTGTCAGAAGGATCGCACCGACCACTTGCGCATTGAGCGACGCATTCGGGCCTGCCCATCTCCATTCGATTCCGTCTCGTCCGTCGAATGAAAACGCCCTCAAGCGGATGGCGACGTTTGGCCGAAAGTAACCCAGAAACGATTGATATCTCGGACGATGAACTCGCGCGTTCCATAGAAGGTATCGTGAAGCGGCTTGTGCATCTCGACACTGTCCTTCAATCTCTCGTATAACCCCTCGACGTCGTCAGTGTTGATGTACAGATCGACCTCGCGCCGCGGGGCGGAGCTAACCGTTCCTCCCCCTCGGAACATGACCTGCCCGTCACCGTAAGCAAGCAGGGCCCAATAAGGGTCACCGTACTCCTCATCGGTCGAGATAAGCTCGAACCCCACCGACTGGTACCACTCCATAGTTGCCCGCACATCGAGTACGTGAATCATCGGCCGCACTCTTTTCCCGATCGGCATCTGCCACCTCCGAAGCCTTGTCTACCCAACATTGCCTTCACTTGCGAAGCTCTGACGAAAGGGTCTCACAAGCGGCTCGGCGCTTCAAGGGGACCAGCTTGCCACCAAGGCTCTAATGATAGCTCCGACATGTTCCTGAGCAGAACAAGGTCCGCCTTATAAGCCGCTCTCAATTTCTTCGATGCCGAGCAGCTTCACCTTCACGGTTTGAAGCGCCCCCGAGGTGGTTCGTAGCGTGATCTCGCTGATGCTGCCCACAGGCCCACGCAAAGTCGAGCCGATGAAGAAGGAACCAAGTCCCCTGACGTCGCGACCGTTGACCGACACCAGCTGGCTGCCCACCTTCACACCCGCCGCCGCCGCGTGGCTACCAGCTACCACCTTGCCAATGCGGCCCTCGAAATTGCCCGGAAGGATGCCGATCCCAACGTGCCCCCGCGCCTCAAGATGCTGTACGGGTGCGGTGGGTTGGGGGAATGCAACGAGCGGAACCTCGCCCAGGTCCAGCGCAGATTGATCAAGAGGCACGTACGCCGCGATGTACTCGTGGAGATATGGTGGCAACGCGCGAACGCTAACGAGCGTCCATCGCCCGGGGTACGCGTCCGCTATTGTGAAGCGCCCTTCGTCGTCAGAGGTCGCGTGCACGAAGCCCTCTCGCATGGCCACTTCCAATCCGATGTTCTTGATGCCCATTTTTGTTTCAGCATCAACAAGACGGCCCGAAATGCGCGCCGGAACTCGGGCCTTCATTTCCACATCGCTTTCTTCGTCGGATGCCACCTTCACACCTATGGCAACGGCAATTTCTCCTGAAGGGAAGCGGCAGAGCACGTCGTAAACACCGGCAGACAAGCCATCGATGCGAAAGCGGCCGCTGGCGTCACCGACCTTACGAAACATGATTTGGGGCGAGCCAAATACAAACTGGTCCCAAAGCGGAGTCTCAATGTGAGGCTCGGCGGCCACCTCGAAGCGGGTAGCAACCCTACCCTGTGCATCTTTCACCTGACCCGCGATGGATCCGGGATGGTGGAAGTGAAGCGTCACTTCCTTGTCGGTTGAAACCGGCGAAAGAAATGTGGGCGCGTAGCCCTGTGCACGTCCGGTCAAAGCGAATCTGCGCGCCGAAACGCGCTCGATCACAAAACGGCCGTCGTTGCCGGAGCTCACTTTGTGCACATAGTCGAGTTGGAAGTCGTGCAGGCGCTGATCCTCTCCGCCTGCGTATATGGTTGCGCCCGAGAGCGGCTCTCCCTTGGGGCCAATTGCGCGCCCCACAATGCGCCGGTTCTGGCGGGGCAAAATCAACTTTATGCCGGTAGCGTCCACGCCTGTGCGCGCATCAACGTAGGCCCTTGAATTGTGCCCCCCAGGCAATGAGAAAGCAGGAACGTCGGGGGGCTCAGCTTCCACGTCGCCCTCTGACCTGGGCAGTGGCCCCAACTTGAACTTGCCTGCCGCATCGGTGACCGTCCGGGGGAGCATGGCGCCCCCCTGCCAAGAAACGGACACCCCCGCCGCAGGTGAACCGTCGTCCCAAGTGACCGTGCCGCTTGCGAAGACCGTCTTCGAGAAGCGCAACACCAAGTCCTTGATGTCTCCTGCTTGCACCTCCACGGGTTTATCTTCGAAGGCGCCATGCTCAGTGTGCTGAACCTCTACCGTTAGCCACCCGGCACCCAATTGATCGGCGTCGAAGGATCCGTTTTTGTCCGTGGTCCTGAAGCTCCCTCCGGTGAAGGTCCCGTCCATCGTTGGCAGCGTCTTGGTTGCAAGGCTTACAGTGGCCCCCGCCACAGGGCGGCCACGCAAATCCAATACACGCCCGCGCACGCGAACCTCCGGTGGAAGCCGCAGTTCAAGTGTGACGTCGTCTTCACCCAGTGTGAATGACGTTGCTTTCCAAGCCCATCCGTCTGTGCCCGCACGTAGCTGATAACGCCCGGGCTCTAACGCCTGCAACTGAAAACTGCCGCTTTCATCCGCCTTGTGCACCTTGCTGCGTTCGATCAGAAAGGCAGGATCATCGTGTGGCGCGGCTGCGATGAGGACGTCTGCATGGGGAACAGGGGCACCCTGGCCGGTGAACACCCGCCCGCGTATGAGCGGCATGGTGTGCAACACGATCACGCCCACATCCTTGTGTTCGCCGGCCGCAAGCGTGGTGCCCTTCTCGGCCACTCCCGATGCGCGCCCCAGGCGTGCCAAGATGGCATAATCCCCAACCTCAAGCTGGGCAGCAGCGAAATGGCCATCGGCGCGCGTTCGCAAGGACGAGGTGGAATACAAGCGCTTGAGTTCAACGAGCGCATCCGCCACGGGGGCTCCATCAACTCCAATGACCTGCCCGGATAGCCCCGAGCCTGGGCTCATATTGAAGTTCATTACTGCATCGGCCTCCATGTGCAGCGCGGTGTTCTTGCGAGCGTAGCCGTCGGCACTGGCCTCCAACGAATGAAAGCCCCTGTCGAGCTGAACCTGGTAGCGACCAGCTTCGTCCGCAGTGGCCAGGAAGGTGGCGCCGTCGCTGCCTCGGGTGGCGGCAACCACGGTGCCCGGAATGGTGC
Organism: Polyangia bacterium; assembly: GCA_038257535.1. Taxonomy (GTDB): domain Bacteria; phylum Myxococcota_A; class Polyangia; order Fen-1088; family Fen-1088; genus JAGTJU01. Next base: position 2,591 of record JBBSJE010000323.1, on the reverse strand, counting down.
CACCGCCATCATCGAAAACAGTTCCTGCAAGCGTGAAGGCGCCGGCGTTGGCCCGCAAAACCAAGCGCACATCTTGGCTCGCGAACGGCTGCACGGACACTTCCGCGCGTGCGCTGATGCCTCCGGCCCCACGGGCTGCCACCTCGAAGACTCCCTCCGGAACGCCCCGGTACTGCGCCTGCCCCTCCGGGTCCGTAGTGGTGTTCTGCGGCTGCCAGCTTCCCTCGGCACAACCATACTTGCAGCGCAGGTGCACGGCGATTGCGGACAGCGGCTTGTCCTCAGGATCTGTGACGGCCACGTTCAACTGGCCCAAAGGCGCTTCGGGAAGCGAGAGAATGCTTGCTGGCTGCAACGTTTGCGGCACCAGCGCCATGCGCTCTTCAGGCGTTTTGGCGGCAAGCAACATCCACGCAGCGGCGGACAAGGCGGCCAACGCCACGGCCACCTTGGGCGCTGCAGTGGAGGCCATCGGTGTGGGCGAAGCGTTTGCGCCTGCCATAATCTGCGCGGGCAAGGGCGCCAGAAACAGCCCTGCCCAGGCATCGCGCTTGCCATGGTGTCGGGCGTCCATACCCGCCGCCAAAGCATCACGGGCTTCCTTCAACCATCGCCTCACGGTGCCGGCCGGCACCCCCAGTTCGGCCGCAATTTGGCTTGCGTTCTTGTCATCGTGGTACCGCAGCAGCACCACCTGACGTTGCCTGTCTTCAAGCCCCGCCACGAGTTCCGCCAGGATCTTGTAGGCCTCTGCGCGAGCAAAGTGAGTCTCTGCTGATTCTGCCTCTAAGGGGTGCTCAGCAGCCGCAAGCGCTTCGTGATGTTGGCGCCGTCGTTCGCCGCGCTGGCCCTTGTACACGGCATTGCGGACTACCCGCGCAAGCCATGGGCCCGCGGCCCCCTGCAAACGCGGAGGGCGGCGCAACACGGCCTCCCACACTGACTGAACCGCATCGTCAGCAAGGTCGACGCGGCCGGAAATCTGGGTCGCCAGCACGCGAAGCCAGGCCACGTTCGCCAAGAGGCGGTCCAGTTCAGGCAAGGAGGGCGACGTTGAAAGATTCTCGGTGTTCACATCCCAAAGGTCCCGCCCACCAGCCAAGTGTTCGCGAATATCGCACTGATCGCCGCCCGTTGGCAGTTGAGGACTGCATTGGCGCGAAAATCAGGGTCATCGGATCCATATAAATTACCGCCGCGTGCTTCCCCCGCGCAAGAGGACGCTTTGCGGTAACATCGTCGCCACTATGGCGAATCGGCGAAGAACCTTCTCAGCGCTTTCAGCCGCCCTGCTGTTTGTTGTGACATGCACATCGGCTAAGACTGCGCTCGCGTGCGCGGCAGTGCAGATCCAGCCCAGCCGCTTCGTGTGGCCTTTGTCGGGGGCGCGGGACGTGCCTAGAAACGCTCGTTTGTACGTTGCCTATACGTTCGATCCTTCTGGGGCAAAAGCTCCGACGAATTCGCCTTCTTTGCGTCAAGTAGGTGGCGACGTTGTCGCCGTGACAGTCGCGACTGAACCCGGGGGAGTTCAGCCCTACGGCGAGCGCCATTACCTCAGGCCCCAGGCGCCACTTTTGGCCAACACCACCTACGAATTAATAGACGATTGGGCCTTCGGGGGCTGTTCAGCGCCAGACGCAGGCGTGTGCGTGCCGGCCCCAGTGCAACTCTTCAGCACGTTCACAACGGGCGACGGCATCGACGAAGTACCGCCCGTATTTACTTCGCAGAAAGTGGAGTCGCAGAGCAGCCGCGACATTTGCAACGTCTCGGCGTGTTGCGGTCCCTACGATGTAGCCATCACCACGTTGACCTGGAGCGCCCCCAGCGATCAAAGCGCCGTGGCATATCGAGTCTATAGTCAGGGCAAAGTGATAGAGCCCTTAACAACGGAAACCGAGCTGCGTGTGCAGACCCGTTGCAAGGAGATGTCGTATCAACCTAGTTTCCTCGGTCTACGGAGCGATTTTGGCGTTATTGAAGTCCGTGGCATTGACCTAGCTGGCAATGAGACGGTGTTGCATGCTACGGGCTCCATCAATGCCAGTGCTTGTTCCTCAAAGGGTGGATGCGTGTATGGTGGCGCGTCTACAAGCCAGGGCGCAGGCAGCAGCGCTCTCGCGCTGTTTGCAGCGATAGGGCTGGTATTGATGCGGCGCAAGCCATGAATCAGGTGCAGCCTCGATCGAGCCCTGACCGCGGCCACGTGAACACTTGCCGCGGCCATCTGGAAGAGAGGCCCATGACGCTGCTATCTTCGCTACATGCCACTACTGACCATCACAGCTCCCAACGTTCCCGCGTCTGTGGAAGACCAGACTGCCCTCATGAAGCGTTTGTCCAGCAAGGTCGCTAAGGCGCTCGACAAGCCGGAACGTTGGATGATGGTCAGCCTGCACCGGCCGGTTGCGATCATGTTTGGCGGTGATGTGGCTGCCGCTTGTCATGTTTCGTTGTTCAGCGTGGGTCAACTGGATCCCGCTCGCAACGAGGCCATGGCAGCCTTGATCTGCGAAGACCTGCAGGACGCGCTTCACATTCCCAGCGACCGCATCTACATCCAGTTCGCCGACGTAGCAGGCGCGTCT
>JBBSJE010000322.1:0-6537 GCA_038257535.1 Polyangia bacterium | reverse complement strand
CCATCCCTCCCTTCGCGTCACCTCTTTTGCCTTCTCAAGCATCTTATCTACCTCGTTGAGGTAGATGTTGCTGAGCAGCGGTGAGATCACGCCCCCTTGTGGTACGCCTCGTTTTCCTGTTGATTTCAGGATCATTTTCAATAGCGCCATAATTTGATGATCATCGATGCGCGTTGCGACTTTCTTTAACAGAATGTCATGATGGACATTGTCAAAGTAGGCTCGCAAATCCAGATCGATAACCATGGTTTTGTTCAAAACGATTCCCTGGCTGATACGCTCAACAGCATCGGCTGCTGACCTGTGGGGTCGATATCCAAACGACCCTGGTTGAAAATCTGCCTCGAAGATTGGTTCCAGAATGAGCTTGCACGCTCCCTGGACCACTCTGTCCCGGATGGTTGGCATCGACAGTCGGCGGGTTTTATCTGAACCCTCCTTCGGTATTTCAACCACCCGAACCTGCTGTGGTCGATACGTTCCTTCAACAAGTTCACGTTGAATTTGCTCGATGAAAGCCTGCACACCGCTTGTCTCAATTGCCTCGAAGGTTTCCCCGTCTATCCCTGGCGCGCCCTTGTTCTTCTTGGCTTCTCCGTAAGCAGTCCGCAGCGTTTCAGTCTTGCATATGTGAACGTATAAACCCCAAAAACGCCAAGACGTTTCTGCCTTCGCTTTGGTGTAGATTCTTCTTCTCAGGTCTTGCAAACCAATGGGCGCCTTTGTCATCTCACCCTTGCCTTCCGTTCGTCGAAGAATTGTGAGCAGTAGGGCCCCTTCGCTCCACGGGCATTACCCCGTTTCATCACTACTACGAGCCCGGCCGCCACCGTTTCGCCTTCAGCCGATTTCCCGTTGAAACGGTTATACGGCCTACCTTCTTCCGAAGATTTCTCTCCGGGACGAAGACGGTTTCTCCAGTTGCTTTCGCATGTCCTTGTCACCGTGCTGCTTCTGCTACCCCGCCGAAGTGGTGCGCCCTTTCATCCAGCATTTGGTCCGCACCATGTTGCCTTCGCCTGACAGAATAAGGCTCGGCCTTCGGGAACTTTTTTTCGAGGCAACTTCTGAATTCACGTTCGTTGCGGCCCGGCGACTCGCTCACCCTTCCTTGAAGGGCTTTGTCAATCGGCTTCAGTACATTTGATTTCTCTCCTGCCTGCGATTCAAGCTACGGGGTCGCTAGCTTTTCCCCCGGCGGGTTTGCCTCCCGCTGAACATGCCAGCCTTCGCTGGACGCACTTCTGTCCGAAAACATATCGCGCCAACGATGGCTCGAAGGCGCGCGGTTGTGGCCGACCACGTAAGGTAGATGAAATTCGCAACATGGTTTTGCGCATGGCCAACGACAACTTGAGTTGGGGCTACACCAAGATTCGCGATGCCCTGCGTGGCCTCAAGCTTGAAATTGGCCGCACGACTGTGGCCAACATCTTGGCGGAAGCAGGCATCGAGCCCGTGCCGGAAAGAAAACGAAAAAGGACGTGGGCGAAGTTTCTGAAGAGCCATTGGGAGACGCTTTATGCCTGTGATTTTTTCAGCGTAGAGGCTTTAAGCGTTGTCGGAACGGTTCGGCACATGGTGTTCTTCGTGATGCAGGTCAAAACGGGCGCAGTGCGAATTGCCGGAATACGCGTTGACCCTGATGGCGCCTGGATGAAGTAGGTTGCACGCAACCTTACGGATCCGATTGACGGAATGCTGCGAGGGGGAGGGCGTCTTGTTCATGATCGAGATCCGTTGTTCACACAGGAATGGACGAAATGCTTGCGCGAAGCGGGGATCAAATGTGTGCGCATTCCCGCGAAGAGCCCAAACTGCACGCAGAGCGACTCGTGAGAACGATCCGAGAAGAGTGTCTGCCATCAAGGCCTGGGTGGCAAGTTGGTGGCGCCAGGAAATGACAACGGTGAGGTCGGGGTGGTCAAAACGCGTTCACGGCTGGGTGGAACCCTGAATTTCTATCACCGTGCGGCCGCATGATGGCGTCGCGATGAATTTTCGGACAAAACGCGACCGCATCGAACGCTTCTTGGAAGGCTTTCGAGGTGGCATTTGGCGGCAGTTCATTCGCTGATGTGGCCAATGACAACCGGCCCTATCGTCGTTGCCCTTGAAGAATTTCGCGCAGCTGTTCAGTCGTTTGATCCCTGTCGAGTGCGCTTGCGGCCACAGACAAAGTCAGATGTTCCCATGGCGGGCCGTCAGCGGGCGTGTGCACGTCGTTGAGGCGGAGGAAAACAAGACAAGCGCCAAGCGCCGCACGTTTGTTGCCGTCGATGAAAGGATGATTTCGGCAGAGAAAAAAAAGATAGGCGGCGGCGACCTCCACGAGGTCTTTGTAGGGTGACTCGCCGCCAAACATAGCTTGTGGCGCGGCGACGGCAGATTCCAACAAGGCAACGTCTCTCACACCGTCGGCACCACCGAATGCGGCCAGTGCCTCGGCGTGAATCTCTCTAACGATGTCAACCGACAGATGAAAGCAACCGACTGTTGTCATGCCAGCTTCTTCATCGTCGCGGCATAGTCTTTCATCGTGGACTTGATGACTTTGGACACGTCGGCCGCTGCAAGGCGGGGGCGGATCGGCGTCACTGTCAGTGTGCCGCTCTCGTGCACCTCAATGTTGACTTCGTCGCCAGGCTTGAGCCGCGCAAGTTCCATGATTGCAGCGTCCAGGATGATTCCTTGGGAATTACCAATCTTGGTAATGAGCTTGAGCATCATGTAATACTATGTTTTACCAGGGGGACGGTCAAGAAAACTCCGTTGGGTGGATGGCGCCCGGCGCAAAGGGGCGGGTCTGGATTCAAGAGACGCTTTCTCGAGCGAATGGTGTAGGGACGCCCGCCACTGAGAACGGAAAAGGCTCATCAGGCCTCGATTCCTAAGTGCTGGGCCCTCCGCGCTGAAATAGGCAGCACCAACGCCACCAGAGGCCCGTCCGTGCGTTGTCAGTTGTCAACTGACCACCAGGCCCGCCCGCGCGTTGTCAACTGGCGCGCTAGACTGCGGCGGATGGAGACAGCAACGGCTACGGGGGCATCGACGATCGAGCGCGTCCTCGGGCGCACCGGAGCGGCGGTGTTGCCGGTGTCGCTCGGCGGTGAAGGGATCCTTCGCACCACGGGGCGCGCGCGGGAGGCGGTGCCCGTGATACTGGAAGCGCTGCGCCTGGGCGTACGCTACTGCGATACCGCGCCCGCGTACCAGCAGAGCCAGGACTACTATGGCGAGGCGTTCCGGGCAGCAGGGGCCGGCGCACGCGACCGCATCTTCCTCGCCTCGAAGACGCACGAGCGCACGCGCGACGCGGCCTTGCGCCTGCTCGAGGACTCTTTGCGCCGGCTGGGCACCGAGCACCTCGACCTGTGGCAAATGCATGACCTGCGCGACTTCGACGAGCTCGACGTGATGTTCGGCGAAGGCGGCGCACTGGAGGCCGCGCTGCAGGCGAAGGCAGACGGCCGCATCCGCTTCATCGGGCTGACGGGTCATCATGACCCCGACGTCCTGCTCGAAGCGATGCGGCGGTTCGCCTTCGACAACGTGCTGGTCGCGATCAACCCCGCCGATCCCGTCCGCCAACCGTTCGTGCCCACCGTCGTGGCCGAGGCGCGCAGGCAGGGCATGGGCGTGGTGGGCATGAAGGTGCTGGCGGCGGGGCGGCTGGTGGGCGAGGCGAGCGTGCCGGAGCTGATTCGTTACGGCGCCACGGTTGCGGACACGGTCATCCTGGGTTGCTCGAGCGTGGACGAAGTCCGCCAGAACCTGGCGGTGGCACGGGCGTTCGGGGCGATGTCGGAGGCGGAGCGCGCGGCGTTGGAGGCGCGGGTGGCGCCGAGGGCGGATCTGTACGATTACTTCAAGGGGTGAGGGGCGCGGGTCCCCAGTAGCGCGGGCCGTGAACGATTCAGGCGACACGTCCGAGTCGTCGGATCTTGCTGCCGGCTCCTAGGGAACGAGCGCTCCTTCTAGCGTGAAGACCTCGCAGGAGTTGCACTTCTGTTCGCTGCAGGTGTCACACCAGGCTTCCTGTCGAGCTGAGCCGCAAGGTGCGCGCCTCGCTGCCACCTCTCCACTCGCAATCTCTATTGGTCGATCACATTCGCGACCCGAACTGGGGCCTGTCTCCTCATGAAGAGGCTTTCAGTGCTGTGACGTGCCGGGCACTTTTGAGTGTTGGAATGGCGAGACCTGCGCCTGCCCCCGCTGTGCTTGGCCGCATGTCCCAGAGTCGATTATGATCGTCAAGCTTACTTAGCGCGCAACTCCGACGGGCTTTTGCCGATAATCTGCCATCATGCTGCGGCGGGATTTCTTACATTTGGGCCTTCCGATGGCCGTGCCACTTCTGGGCGGCTGCGCTTCGCGTGGCTTAGGGCGGCGCAAAGCGCCCTTCAACTACGATGCCTCCGACTTCAAGGGCTATCGTTCGCCTCACGTCGTAATCCATTCCGATGCGTCCGAATCCTCCGTTCAAGACGTTGCGCAGCGCCTAGAGGAGATCTGGAGCGCCATCACCACCACGATGATCAGGGCGAAAGAAGGCTTTCCTCTCGAGATCATCTTGTTCAATGACCCTTACGATTTCAAAGAGCTCACAAACGGGCACTTGGCGGGCGTGTTCATGCATGTACACGACAGGGGCGTCATGATGCTGCCTTACGAGGACGGCGGATACGAGTGGGGCCCAGCAGGGCTTCGGTCGGACTCGCTGCAGATCGCTGTCCACGAGATGGGGCACCGGCTGGTCGACGACGTGCTGCCCACTGCGCCGTCTTGGTTCCACGAAGGATTGGCGTCTTTCATTGAAACGGCGTTCATCCGTGATAACTACGTCTCGTATGGCGTGCCGTCGGCGCTGGTGCTGTATACCCTAAGGGAAGCACCCATCTTGCCATTTGAAACGTTGCTGAACACGCGGGTGGGCGATCAGCGGAATCACGAAGCGCGATACTACGCGACGGCTTGGCTGCTCATTCATTACATCTTCTTGGGCGATGACGGCCGCAACACCGGCCTATTCAAAAGCCTGTGGAAAGGCATTGCCCACCGCGAACCCGAAGTGCCCTGGGAGCAGGTTCTGGTCGATGTCTTCGAGGGCAGATCGCCTGAACAACTCGAGGCCGATCTGCAGCGTCACGCTGACTCCGTCGTGGCCGCCAAGGGCCGCATACAGCGCCTTCGCCAGATTCCCGTTGAGCCCGTTGGCGAGGTGGCGCTGCATAAGCGCGAACCCGACGCTGGTTTCGTTCGCGATGCCTGCGTCGAACTACGCCGGCTCTTTCAAAAGGAAAACCAATAGTGACCGCGTGGCGGTGACCACAGCCTTGCTGGCCATAGCCGCCCCACGAGCCACCCCGGTTGGGCCCAAAGTGTTAGGAAAACGAAGATGACCCCTCAGTTCAGCCAATCTATCCCATGCGCCAAAGCTCTCCTTTTGCCGCGGCCGGCGTTTAGTCTCCTCTTGGGGGCAATCGTGGTCGCTCTCGCGGGTTGCGCTGCCGGTGACAAGAGCATAAGCAAGGCCCAGAACGCGTCCGTTGCCCCGCCGGCTGCACAGACCGCCGACGCCCCGCAGGCCAATGTGCAATCATCGATCTCGTTCGTTTATGAAGACCGGCTGAAAGATGAGGACATTTTTCTCGACTGGCTCGAGGTCAAGGTTGATGGTGAAGCGTCAGTAGATTCGCCAGCGAAAGACTTTGCGCTAGGGCCTCACGTTGTGAAGGTTGAGGCGAGATTTGGCAAAGTGGGCGATGACGCCGGCATCATCTTTAAGAAAAGCATCGTTGTGGTGGTGCAGCCCAGTCGCTTGACGAGCGTGCATTTGGTGGTACGGGACCTTGCCGCCGCGAAATTGGCAGCGCAAGTTGCACCGGAGCTGATGGTGAAGGTGTACGACCAAACTTCCACCCGCACGGCTGCCGTTCCCTTGATTAGCGATGGAACGTCGCCGAAAGAAAGGAAGCTCGTGCCGATCGCTATGCCTGCCAAGGTTAAGCTGATGGACAACAAATTCAACGTTGTAGAGGTGTGCGTCACCGAAGCGGGTGCCGTGAATTTCCAGACTTTGGTCGAGCCGCTGCACCCCAGCTTCGATGCGATAGCGCTAGACCGAATAGCCCGGAGCGTTTTTAAGCCCTTGGTGCAGGAGGGAAAGCCCGTGCCTTTCTGCTTCCTTCAAAAGAACGTCGCAAGGCAGCCCTGAGGAGCCAGCATCGCAGCTCTGTCCGAAAGTGGCGCGGCTGGTGCCGTTCGCTACACTTCTTGTTGGTGAATTGGTGATCCACTACGACGGTGAACGGTATCATCGAAGTAAGCGCTGCGTGAGCCCTCCCTTGACGTAAAGGTGGAGTTGAGGCGGCCTGGCTGGTTCGGCTAGCGCAAAAGGCAGTGATTCTGGACACCAGCCATGCTGCCGACCACGGTACAATTCATCATCGCCATGATCGCCTCGGCGATGACGGATCGCATGGCATGCAAGTTGACATATGCGCAGGAAGAAGTTCGTGTGCTCAAAGAGCTGCT
>JBBSJE010000321.1:0-6568 GCA_038257535.1 Polyangia bacterium | reverse complement strand
GCTTCCGGAGAGCTTTCCGGCGGCATCAACAGGTACATCGGATGCGGATCGAGCTGTGGCGAACGCCAGTTGGAAGGCAGCCCCACCACCAGTGATGGCCCCGACAACGCTTGCACACCCACCGACGCGAACGGTGCACCCGAGGGGAACCCCGGCTGCCAGGAAATCTCCCCCATGTCACGCCCGCTCGGCTCGGCAATTTGTGACGATGACCCCAACTTCCCCCTAACGATCAATGATCAGGCCGAAGGTTTGGGCTTCTGCAGCGATGGTTTGGTCATCACAGCCCACAACGATTCCTTGGGCGCATTTGGTGATGACGCCGCGTCCTGCGCTGCTTTTCACGCGCTGCCCAACACTGCCAACACAGGCAACACCTACCCCGACCGGGGCGTGGGTCGCCTCCGCGCTGCGGGCACATTGCCAAACACCGGCTACGTGCTCAACGGCTGGCGCGACGTGGTCCGCCTTGTGTACACGGGTTGCCGCAACACAGAAGGTGCTTGCGCCAACCTCAACAACCGCGTTGAACGTTGCAACAGCGACGTGCGCAAAGAGGTGGTTGCGAACTGGGCGAACCTCTTCGAGGGCGTGGCTTGTCCACAAAGCGGTGGCTGCCCCAACGGTTTGATTCACGCTTTCCGTCGCGATGACTCCTCGGGCACCACGGGCGTATTCTTGGAGCTTCTCCAGGTTGCAGCCAATGTGGCCGCGAACCTGGCATCTCGTCCAGCCTTGATCAATACGGTTCCCCCATCGATTGTTGCAATTCCCAACAACCTGTCGTTCTGCGACGGTGGTCACACTGAGGGTTTGATTCCCACCCACATCGGTCCTGCCTCCGCGCAGTTCCCTAGCGGCGAGCCGCTTTACACCAACGGCGACCCTATCCGCACCAACTGTTTGGCGGATGATGACCTGTGTGGCCCCGACGGCAAGCTTGGTTTGGTACGCGCCATTCGCTCCACCGACCAGTTGGTTGGCAACGCCTACCCCACCCACCAATGCCGCCGCTCGTTCGAGTACAAGCAGTTCATCAACACAGCGCTGCCTGTTTGCCCCGACCGCACCAAGCCTTCGGCGGGCCGCTGCCGGCTTCCGTTCTTCGAGGCCGGTGGGTTCAAGACCTTCAACTGCTTGACCAGCGCTCGCCAAGCCGATTCCAAAGCTGTGGCCGGCACCGACGGTCGCGTGTACAACTACGTGATGCGTGAGCAGGACGGCACCGTGGCCTTCCAAGCTGCGCGCTTGCCTTGGACGGCTTCATGGCGTCAAGACATGGCCAAGCTCGACAACAGCGCTTTGGCTCAAGGCAAGGTGTTCCCAGCCAGCGACTTCGTTTGCATCCAGGCAGACGCCACACGCAACATCGGCTGTTTGACCTCCGTCGCCAAATGCACAATCGGCTTTGCGGGCCGCGAGTCGGCCTTCAACAACCTGCAAGCCACCGCTCATTTGACCAACGAGCCTGTGAAGCTGAACGGCTTTACCCCCTCGGATGCCAACATCGGTTCGGATAGCTATCCGTTTGCACGGTTCCTGTTCGTGAACGCCTCGCGCGGCTTCGAGAACATCATGGAAGACTGCAAAAACCGCGGTGGCTCGAAGGCCTTCTGCGAAGACCAACAGCGCATCACTGAAGAGTTCTTCAACGCTGGACAACCGGGCAACTTGCTTGGTCAAATCTGCAGCAACGCCGGTTACATTCCCCTTACCGCTGCGGTTTGCCGTGGCGCTCAGGGAAGCACGGGCTCGGCAGCTTGCGGCGCACCAACCACGCAAACGCTGGCTGCTTGCACCCCCGACACCCGCAGCTACGATAGCCTCACGAACAACTAGTCCAAGGCATGGCAGTTGCTTGGTGTAAGGCCAAGCGAACATCGGGCAGCGCTTCTTCGGAAGCGCTGCCTTTTTGTTTTTCCGGGCATGACAAATGGAACGTTGCCGTTGGTTTTCTAAATCGTCACCCCTGTTGTTTTCGCTGGGTGTTACATGAAGTGAACCTTAGTGGCCAATGGCTATTGGTCAACTCTAGAGGCGCGTGGTCGCGGACACCGGGAGGACTCAAATGCAACGAATGATGAGCATGCTTGCAACTTCGATGCTGCTGCTGAGCGCCCTGCCCGCACGTGCGCAGAACCCAAACTTTATCGACACCAAACCCGCGAACCCCTGGAAGATCTCGGGCTCCGACACGTTGAACAAGGTGATGGATGACTTGCTCACGGCGCTAACGGCTTCCGGCCAGCTTTCGGGCGGCATAAATCGCTACCTTGGCATCGGCTCAAGCTGTGGCGAACGCCAATTGGAAGGCAGCCCAACAACCAGCGACGGCCCTGAAAACGTTTGCACACCCAACGATGCAAGCGGTTTGCCCGAGGGGAACCCTGGCTGCCAGGAGATTTCACCGATGTCGCGCCCGCTTGGCTCCGCCATTTGTGACGATGACCCCAACTACCCGTTGACCATCAACAACCAGGCCGAGGGTTTGGGTTTCTGCGCTGATGGTTTGGTGATCACAGCTCACAACGATTCCTTGGGTGGCTTTGGCGATAGCGCCGCCGCTTGCGCTGACTTTCACGCGCTGCCAAACACAGCGAACACAGAAAACACCTTCCCCGACCGGGGCGTAGGCCACCTACGCACCTCGGGCACTTTGCCCACCACCGGCTATGTGCTCAACGGCTGGCGCGATGTGATCCGCCTTGTGTACACAGGTTGCCGCAACACAGAAGGTGCTTGCGCCAACCTTAACAACCGCATCGAACGTTGCAACAGCGACGTGCGCAAAGAGGTTGTTGCCAACTGGGCAAACCTATTCGAAGGCGTTGCCTGTCCACAAAGCGGTGGCTGCCCCAACGGCTTGATTCACGCTTTCCGTCGCGATGACTCCTCGGGCACCACCGGCGTCTTCCTGGAGCTTCTCCAGGTTGCGGCCAACGTGGCTGCGAACCTGACGTCTCGTGCAGCCTTGATCAATACGGTTCCCCCATCGATCGTTGCAATTCCCAACAACCTGGCATTCTGCGACGGCGGGCAAGTTGAGGGCTTGATTCCTACCCACATCGGCCCTGCCTCCGCCCAGTTCCCCAGCGGCGAGCCGCTTTACACCAACGGTGACCCCATCCGCATCAACTGTTTGGCGGATGATGACCTGTGTGGCCCCGACGGCAAGCTTGGCCTGGTTCGCGCCATTCGCTCCAGCGACCAAGTGGTTGGCAACGCCTACCCCAACCACCAATGCCGCCGCTCGTTCGAGTACAAGCAGTTCATCAACACGGCATTGCCTGTTTGCCCCGACCGCACCACGCCTTCCGCGGGCCGCTGCAGGCTTCCGTTCTACCAAGCCGGTGCGTTCAAAACCTTCAACTGCTTGACCAGCGCGCGTCAAGCGGATTCCAAAGCGGTGGCCGGTACCGACGGTCGCGTCTACAACTACTTGATGCGTGAGCAGGACGGCACCGTGGCCTTCCAAGCGGCTCGCTTGCCTTGGACCGCTTCATGGCGTCAAGACATGGCGAAACTCGACAACAGCGCTTTGGCTCAAGGCAAAGTGTTCCCAGCGAGCGACTTCGTTTGCATCCAGGCGGACGCCACACGCAACATCGGCTGCTTGACCTCTGTCGCCAAATGCACAATTGGCTTTGCGGGTCGCGAGTCGGCGTTCAACAACGTGCAGCCCACCGTGCATTTGGCCAACGAGCCCGTGAAGCTGAACGGCTTTACACCATCGAGTGCCAACATCGGCGCGAATGCCTATCCATTTTCTCGGCTCTTGTACATGAACGCCATCCGTGGGTTCGAGAACATCATGGAAGACTGCAAGAACCGCGGCGGCTCGAAGGCCTTCTGCGAAGATCAACACCGCATCGCTCTCGAGTTCTTCAACGTTGGACAACCGAGCAATGTGATTGGTCAAATCTGCACCAACGCCGGCTACATCGCGATTCCCGCCGCGGTTTGCCTAGGCGCTCAAGGCAGCACCGGCGCCGCAGCCTGTGGCGCACCAACCATCCAAACACTCACCGATTGCACCCCCGACACCCGCAGCTACGACAGCCTCGTGAACAACGACTAGCACTTACCCTAAATGCCGTAGCGCTTTAGCTTCTCGTAAAGCGTCGACGGCGCGATGCCCAGCAGCTTGGCCGCTTGAATCTTGTTGCCCCGCAACTGCGCCAACGTTTGTTGAATGGCCACACGCTCAAGCAGGGCAAGGCTTTGCCCTGCCAGCGGCAACCGCTCAAGCGCAACGTGATCCGGCGCCGATGGCATCATGTGAACGTGTTGCGCCTGCATCACCTGGCCGTCCATCACGGCAAGCGCGCTGGCCAACACATTTTTGAGTTCCCGCACATTGCCCGGCCAACTGTGGCTGCGAAGCAGCTCAAAAACTGCGGCCTCGACCTCAATGTCTGCCCGTCCTAGGTCCGCCAACAAACTATCAACGATCACGGGCAGATCTTCCATGCGTTGGCGCAGCGGGGGAATGCGAAGCACCGAAGCCGCCAGGCGGAAATACAGGTCTCGCCGGAAGCGCTTGGCGGAGACCTCGGCTTCCAGGTCAAGGCTGCACGCCGCAACGACGCCTACGTTGCTTGGCAGAACGCTTGCCACCTTGCCCTTGCGGCCGGTGCGTTCGTCGAGGAGGCGCACCAACCTTAATTGATGCTCCAGAGGCAGCTCTTTGATCTCATCCAAAAATATCGTGCCGTTGCTGGCGCGCTCAAAGGCGCCTAGCGCTGAGGACGCCGTTTGCCCAAACAGTTCGTTGCCCAAGAGCTCGGGTGGCAACGCGCCGCAGCCCACGCTTACAAACGCCCCGGTCGCGCGCGGACTGTGCCTGTGAATGGCCCTGGCGATCAAGCCCTTGCCTGTCCCCGTTTCACCAAGGATCAGCACGGCGACGCCGCTTGCAGCAAACTTACGCGCCATGTTGAAGACCTGATCCATGGTCTCCGAAACAGTCACAATGCCGCCAAAAGATCGCAGGGGTGCACCGGCAGATGGGTGGGGTTGCGGCGTCTTCATGGCGGGGCGCTCTTCGCTGATCACGGGACCAACGGCAGCCCATCTGCCGCGCCGCGGGTTCGTATGGCCCAGCCATCACACAGGCGCGCTGTGATCTGACCAGGAGATCCCACCACGCCTGACAGGTCGAAGCGAGCCTGTCCCCTTCCCGCCGCTTCAATGCGGTGCGGAAGACCGCCGCCCACACGCAACTGGCCAATGACGGGGTCGCCGTTGTCATCCAGCACCGTGTAATCGACGTGAAGGTCGTTGTTCAGCCGCGCGAACGTCACTTCAATGCGAGGCGAACGGGCATCGGGGGGCTGCACCAAAACGGATTTCGCCGCTTCGACCCCCACCGCATCCAGCTTCACGATGAAGTTTTCAAGCGTTTGCTTCTGCCAGTCTTCCAGCAGCCGCGCCGGCTCCGGTGGCATCTTGGCCCGCAAGCCCATGGGGCCTGGGTTGATCACCGATTGTATCTGCCGACGAGACGCCACAAAATTTGGTGGCGGTGTGTAGCCGGAAGCGAGATCGTCGCCGGGCGCGTCCTGGCAAGTCAGCGCCGCATTCAAAAAGTCGAAGCGAAAGCCACCGCCATCGGCTGAAGCGGTTGAACCGTGGCAATGCAGACACTGGCCCTGCAAAATTGGATAAACATCGGACCAAGTGGGATCCGCAATGGGCTCTGGTGCCGAGCAGGCGTTCAACAAGCCCACCGCCATCAGGCCCAAAGTTGCACGCCCATAGTGAAGTTTCATGCCCGCGCCCCCGTTTACAAAAAGTAGTGAAGCTGGGCGAGGAAGGTGTTGATCACCCTGCCACCATCGGCATGCTGCGTGCGCCCCACCACTTGCACCTCACAGTGCGGGTAGGGGAACCAAGACACAACGCCTGAAAACGCGCCTATGGATGTGTCGAGGGCGCTCACGTTGCCGGTGAACCGCTCAGCAAACACAGTGAACAAGAAGCCACGCACCGGCGGCAACCAGGAAGCGCCCACAAGACCCACGAATTGCCCAATGCCCGCGCTGCCATTGGGCATCTGCCGAAGGTAATTGGCCTCGCCCAAGAACAAAACTCCGATAGGCTCTACATAAAGTTTGCCAACCAGCCCCGCCACCGCGCGTTTGACCCCCTCGTCGCCCACATACTTCAGCTGCACGGCGCCGCTCGCGCTCTCTTCCAGCAAACGCTTTTCCGCATAAGCCGCAACGCCGCGTTCCTGACTGCCCGCTTGCAGAAAGTCGGGCGCAATCAACGTAAGGTGGCCCTCCCAGTCGTTGCTCAGATAGCCCAGCGACGCGTTGTAGGTTTCTTGGAATAAGTTGAAGCCCAGATCGCGGCGCACATACACAACGTGTTCCGCTAGCCGCAGACCAAACGGCGCAAAGAAGCGCCCCGCGCGTACGTACAGGCCCTGCGCGGCTGGCTGCCACACAACCCAGTGCTCGCGTGACAGCAGACGGCTTTCGTTTTCAGGCTGAAAGTTTGAGCCGGGAACTTCGCCATCCGTGCGGCGCACTTGCCCACGTGCGCCCACGGTGGCTTGAAAGGC
>JBBSJE010000320.1:0-6573 GCA_038257535.1 Polyangia bacterium | reverse complement strand
TGGGCGACAACCGGGATAACAGCCAGGACTCGCGCGTCTTTGGCGCCATTGAAGAGCACAAGGTGAGGGGCCACGTACGTTGGATTTGGTGGTCTATGTCAGAGAATGACGATTTTCGCTGGGAGAGATTCGGCAAAATTGTCCGCTGACGATGGCCACTCTGAATGGGGTGCTCGCGGCAGCGTGGACGCGGTCACCGCTGAAGAGCTCGTCGCAGCCGGGTTTTCCAGGCGAGTCCATTCTTCGAACTTGTTGCGAGCGGCGCGAACCGCCAAGGTCTTTATGGTGGGGCGTAGGCACCAGGCGCGGACTTGGCGCAGCGCATTTTCCGGTTGCGCAGCGTTCTTTTAACATAGAAGGATATTGAACAATGCAAACTCGCATCGCCGTCATCCAGCATCCTCCGGTCTACCTCGATCGCTCTGCGACGATTGCCCGCGCCGTCAACTTGATCAACGAAGCCGCTGACAAGGGCGGGCAGCTCATCGTTTTTCCTGAAGCCTTCGTTTCCGGCTATCCAACTTGGGGCTGGCGCTTGCGCCCAGGAAACGATATGTCGCTCGCTGGTGAAATTCACCAGCGTATGTACGAAAGCAGCGTGGATCTTGAGACCGACCACCTGCAGCCCGTGCTTGATGTGGCCAAAGAACGCAATGTGGTTATCGTGTTTCCGATCAACGAACGCGAGGGACGCTTCGGTCGCAACACCCTATACAACGCCATCGTCACCATTGGTGGCGACGGTACGATTCTCAACCGTCACCGCAAGCTCATCGCCACCAATCACGAACGCACCATCTGGGGCAGCGGTGATGCTTCAGGGCTGCGTGTGGTGCAAACGCCCTACGGCCGCATCGGTTCGCTCCTCTGCTGGGAATCCCTGATGCCTCTGGCTCGTATGGCCCTGTACGCCGAAGGCGTTGAGATTTTCATCTCGCCCACTTGGGACACGTCGGACGGCTGGCACGCCACAATGCAACACATTGCCCGCGAAGGAGGGTGCTGGTCTATAGGCTGCGCCGCGGCCGTGCACGCTTCCGACATTCCTGCGGAGTTTCCCGGTCGTGCTCAATTGTTCCCGGACAACGACGAATGGTTGTGTGCAGGAAGATCGATCATTATGGCGCCGTTCGGTGGCCCCGTCGCCGGTCCGGTGGCCAAAGAAAAGACCATCCTGTTCGCCGATTGCGATCTGGCGCAGGTGAGCCGTGCACACCGTTCATTCGATGTGGCGGGACACTACAACCGCACCGATGTTTTTGATTTCCGCGTAAATCGCCAGCGAGCTGAGCCCGCAAAGTTTACCGACTGACTCCAGCTATGGGCTGCCGAGGGCTTGCCTAAAGTGCGCTTGTGTATGATCAATTCGACATGACACGCTGGCTGTTCGCGTTAGTTGTTTCATCTACCTTACCCTTCGCCGCGTGCGACACAACCTCTTGCGCGCCCGATGTGTGCTTCGCAGACGCCACTGCACCGAGCCTTGATGCTGCTTCAGATTCTCCGAAGGCTTCTGCTACAGCGTTCGAGGGGCGCTGGGCGCTCTACGGGTTCGAGGATCCCGTTGGCGTGATCCTCAGACGCGAAGGCAGTGTAATCGTGGGAACCGGGTGCGTAGCAGGACTGCCAGACGCGCCGGACGTCACCACCAATCACTGCGCCCCTATCGAAGGCACGTTTTCGGGTAACAGGCTGCAGTTCGCTTTCCTCGTGGACGGCCTAGGCGTTCGTGATGTGTACCGAACCGATGTTGTGTTGTCTGAAAGTGGATCTCGAATGGTCGGGATCTTCGAAGGGATAGGCGGCGGGGCAACTGAGCATCCCGTTGTCTGGTTGAGGGTTCCCGACGGCGAATTCACGAAATCTTCAAAGGAGCTGCCTTCTCTCGCGAAATGGCAGGGAAAGCGCATGACGTTGCCGTTAACCGGGACGGTCACGGACGGATTAGACTTCCAAAGCAATTCCAAGCTGGCGATGGTTATGGGACAAGACGGCACCCTGTACACAAACCTTGGCTCATTTGGCGGACCAGACGCGAAAGTTATCTCTCGCATGATTGTCGTCGGTGGGAAGCTCAAGCTGTCCCAAGGCGTCGAGTACGGTGACGGCGAGCCGACGCTGCCTCGACTGGCCACCCGCATCTTCATTGCTACCGACATGGCCGATCAGTTGGTGATAGAAGTGTCGATGCCTTCCGGTGGTGTTTACATGTTCAGTGGCGGGGCTAAAGATTAGCGGCGTCGCTGGAAAACCAGGGGCGCCTTTGGCCTCCACCGGGAAGAGGCGCGACCGATCATTCGTGTACCAGGCCTACCTCGATCGGCTGCGGGGCGGCACCGATCTCGATGGCACACGGAGAGCCGTGGTCAGCCCGTAGTCCACCCGAATCGTGGGGGCGAGATGCGGGTGGCCCTGCACGAGGGGCAACTACCGGGCTTCGTCAAGCGCTCGCGCTCCCGGAACACAAAGCCGCATGCCAAGCAGCAGGAGGGATCCACCGTCAGTTTGCTGCCCTGTGCCCGAGCTGAGCGCGCCAGATGATCCAAGTGGTGAAACACATCACGCTCGGAAACACCCACCTGCTCACTCACCTCACGCGCAGTTAATGGACGCTCTTGAATTGCGGCGCGAATGGCCTCCCGCACCGTCTCCGTGCGTTCGGGCGCGACGAATGGACGTTGTGGTGGCGGCATCTGTGAAGTCTAGATGGTCAGTGCGGGCGGCGCACCTCCAGAGCGCTTGGATTTAACCAGGGGGCCAGTGTTGCACGAGAAAAACTCTCGTCGTGCGGGCGCCGATAACTAGTTGAATGAGAACGAGCAGGAGACTTCGCAGCCAACGGCTTTGGCCTGGGGGTCATCGACTTCCCCCGCGGACAACTGTTCAATGGTCCGTATTGTGCACTAAGTGTACAGTTCGCCCAAGCGCGAGAAGGGTTCGGAGGCGGACCATTGGTTGGACTGCGGGCCGTCATGGGATACCACTGGGAGTGGCAACCGGTCTCTCTCAAGCTGGGCGGTGGCGTTCACTACTTCAGTAGCCGCTTTACCAGAGACGACGAGCACCCGCTCGCCGGTGTATTGCTGGCAATCGACGCGTCGATCGGCTTAACCTGGCGCTGATCGCGCAGCGCTATCTACAAAGGTTCCGGATTGGGCAGGTCTCTTGCATGTGACTAGGGTGAAAGGAGAGCTGATGACGAAAGCCGTAATCCGGAGTCTACTTTCGGCGTGGCTGCTGACGTCTGCGTGTGTGGCCCAGGTCCCGGCGCGCAACAACGCGGGTCAACCGAAGCGCGTCGAACACCAACAGACGCAGCGTGCACAGCTCTCGACGGCTGACAAGGAGCCAGACGGGGAGACGAGCAAGGATGAGACGCAGAGGCAGGCTCCGAACACCATCGGGATGCCACCCGACCAGCCCACGGTCTATCCTGGGCGCGCCAACAGCTCTCCGTAAGTTAGAGCGGCTCGTCGCGCCAGATACGCCTTTCGCGACCAGGTCTAAAGCGCGAAGATCTCGCGCAGCTGCCGCGGTGGAACAACTTCAAGCTGCGCGAAAGTGCAATCGCTAGGGCGTTTGTCGGTTCGCCAGCGGCGGAAATGGGCAATGTGGCGAAACCGCGTGCCTTGCATGTGATCGTAGGCCACTTCCACCACGAGTTCAGGCGAAAGTGGCACCCACGATAAAACCTTGCCTTGGCTCCATCGGCTGGCGGCGCCAGGCTTGCGCTGGCCAGCATCGTCTTCAGCCCAGTCTTTCCACGGGTGCTCTTGCATTGATGTAAGCGTGTAAGGCGAAAGCACATCTACCAATTCCTTGCGTTTGACTTGCGTAAAGCTGGAACACACGCCCACGTGTTCAAGGCTGCCCCTGTCATTATACAGACCTAGCAAGAGCGAACCCACCATCGTGCCCTTCGCATCTTTATGCCAGCGAAAGCCGGCCACCACGCAGTCGCAATCACGCTCGTGCTTCACTTTGAGCATGGTGCGTTTGTTCGACTCGTAGATGCCTTCGGGGGCTTTCGCCATCACCCCGTCAAGACCAGCGCCCTCGAAGCGGGTAAACCAGTCCACGGCCACCGCGCGATCTGTTGTGGCGGGCGTGATGTAGATCGGAGACGAAGCTCTGGCCAACATCGCACGCATTCTCTCTCGACGTTGCGCGAAGGGCACGCCACGCAGATCCGTCATACCTTCGCATAGCAAATCAAAGAAAACGATGGATGCGGGGATCTGTTGCGAGAGCAGCTTGATGCGTGACGCCGCCGGGTGCAGTCGAAGTTGCAAAGCATCAAAATCAAGGGCGTTGTCTCGCGCAATGACGATCTCGCCATCTAAAACGCAACGGTTTGGCAGGTTGCGAAGCAGCAAGCCTCAACCAGCTCAGGATAGTACCGCGCCAGGGGCTTGTCGTCCCGGCTTTGGATGAAGATGTCGTTCCCACTGCGAAACACAAGCGCCCGGAATCCATCCCATTTGGGCTCGAAGATCCAATCCCCCGTGCGTGGCAACTCGCTTACGCGTTTGGCCAGCATGGGCAAAACAGGTGGCGCCACCACAAGGTCCATACCGGGGGTTTAGCACGTGGCCTGCACCGGATCGCCCTCCCGAATCCAGACGCCCTGACCGCAAACGATAGCTGTGCCCCCGCCACACTCGTCTTCCGTTTTATTTGACCGCCAATCACCTGATACCGCTATCAATTCGAGCCCGCGGCAATTCGCAGTTCGTTCATTGCACGTGTTTGCTTGGGTGGTTGCGAAAGCAAATTTATCGGGAATTCTCAAGCTTTGGCACCGCCATGCCGCTTACTCAAACAGGACTTCGTCCTTCGGAGCAGAACATGATCATGCAACTCGCCTACGTTAGCACCGCAAACACAACCATGAGCGATGACGCCTTGTTAGCGTTGCTTGAGAAATCCCGCAAAAAGAACTTTCGGCGCGGCCTGGGCGGTGTTTTGTTGTTTCGCGATGGAATATTCTTTCAAATCCTTGAGGGCCGTCACACCGACGTAGAGGAGATTTTTGCAATCATATCCGCCGATCCCCGGCACCGTGACGTGCGGATCGTCTCCCGGCAAGAAGCCGCGGAACGTTGTTTTGCAAATTGGCGCATGGGCTTTGTGACGCCCGAAGCCCTGATTCAAGCCAACATGGCATTTACGGGGGCGCTAACGTCTGGCTCCGCCGAAACCTTCGATTCAACGTTTGTCGATAGCTTGGTTAGCGCGTTCCGCAGGGGGGCATTGGCAGACGCGGTGTCGGACGGTTAAGACCGTCGTTAAAGTCACGATGGCGTGGTCGGTGCGCAGGTAGATCGCGGCCGGCGGCGTTCGATGGTGTGGGCCATGCCACCCATAGCGTTCGATGGGACGTCTGCGCCCCATGGCCACCGCCATCACGGTGAGTTGTCGAATCATGGTTGAATCACCGGCGGCCCGCGTCGGGACGGAATTAAACCCTGGACAAGACGCATCGCATTGGTGCTGTACGTCCGACATTTTTCATACGACTGTCGGAAACGGGCACCTTCATTCGTCCTATGGTTACAACGAGAGGTGGGTCTTGGGCACCAGCCTCCTCACACCAGCTGCGTTTCTCGATGCGGCCGCGTTCACACAAAGGAAAACACCATGCAAATCGTCACAAGCTTGAGTTTCAAGGGTCAATGCCGCGAGGCCTTCGAGTTTTACGCAGCGGCCTTGGGCGGAGAGATCACGGCCGCCCTCCCATACAGTGAGGGGCCACCCGACATGCCCACCAAACCGGAATACAAAAACTGGCTGATGCACTGCTGGATGAAGGTTGGCGACCAGGCGATCATGGGTGCAGACATTCCTCCCGAGTTCGGCCCCAACATCGACAAGCCTAAGAACGGCTTCGACGTGACACTCCATTCTGAGAGCGTCGAAGAGGCCCGCCGCTGGTTCGATACGCTTAGCGCAGGTGGCCGCGTCATCATGCCTTTCGCCGAAACCTTCTGGTCGCCTGGCTACGGCAATTTCATCGACAAGTTCGGCGTGCCATGGATGGTCAACGCCATCCCCGCGGCGGGTTGGTCTCCCCAAAAGCCCTGACAAACTGTTGACGGAGTCGGCTGTTCCTCCCCCATTGAAGATCGAACCAAAAGCGGCATGTTTCTCACGTAGGGTGACGGATTTGGGCAGCAACTTGCGCTCCGTCGGGCCGGGGCGGGGCGGCATCGTGCCCAAAGGGGCGGATCCAGCGGCCTACTGGCTGCTGGCACACTTGTCGCAAAGTGAATATTGCTGAAAGGTCTTCACGATGTTCAAAGACAAGAACGCGAAGCCGCGCCCGACTCACCGGCAAACCAAAGCCTACGGGATTTATGTTGCGCCCAGGCGAACGGCTCTTGCGGCAGCCATAACCCCCATTGGCGGTCGGGACGAAAAGTCGAAGCTGCCACTGGAAGCACCAACAATCAGCTGGCAGCCCTGGCTCCCCGAGGGGACGTTGCAAACGTTGACGACACCGACACAGGTGACCGCAGAACCGCCCCGACCCACTCGCTTCAGGGTCGCGCCTGCCATACGCACTTTTGGGTT
>JBBSJE010000319.1:0-6607 GCA_038257535.1 Polyangia bacterium | reverse complement strand
GGCGCTGGCTTGCTGTGAAGCTGATGCGCTTCTTGCCAGTGGCCGCCTCAAGCAGCTCCTTGAGCACACGCACTTCTTCCTGCGCATAGGTCAACTTGCGTGCCATGCGATCCGTGATCGCTGAGGCGACCATGGCGATGAGGAATTGCACCGTTGTCGGGAGCATTCCTGGCGTCCAGATTCACTGCGTTCGTGGAGCTTTTCAAGCCTACGAATCTGCATGAAATCATGAGACAATTACCGCGATATGTTTCTGAACACTACGGGTTTGGGATGCCTCAAAGGTCCACGGTCCAGTCTTCGATTCGGAGGCCCGAAACGCGCTGGAACTCCTTGAAGTTTGATGTGACTAAAGTGCCGCCCCGAGATAGCACAGTGGCCGCGATCACGAGGTCGTTGGGACCAATCGGTGTGCCCGCTATTTCAAGTTGTGCGCGAACCTCTGCGTATTGGCCCGCCGCCTCCGAATCAAAAGGAACGATCTCGAGAGGCGCCAAGAAAGCACGGATGGAGTTTCGTGTTGCTTCCGCTCGATGTGACTTTGCAGCACCTAACAAGAGCTCCGCCTGCACCATCGACGGCACTCGAATTTGATCCGGTGGGGTCTGTTGCAGGCGTTTGGAGAGGGTGGGGTGCGTGCCCTTGAGAAAATAGATGCACGCATTGGTGTCGAGGAAGAAGATCAAAGCGCAGCCCGAGGAGCATCTGCGTCGGTCGGGGGCTGAGGGGGCCTTTCCAGCCCTGAATCCGCAAGTGCCCCGAAGAGCTCAAAGTACTTATCGGGCCATTGATGACCTAGAGCTCGTTCGAGTGTTCCTCGCACCCAACTGGACACTGATACACCACATCCCTCGGCGGCAGCGCTAACGCGATGGGCCGTGTTTTCGTCCAAATAGATTGTTACTTGAGCCATTCAAGAAAGTATATGTGTACTTATACGTGGCTGCCAGAGAGAAAGGATTTACTTGAAGAGGCCAACAAAGACGCGAATATCTCACGTCGCTCGTATGTTTATTCTGCCCCGCAGTGTGCGGCTTCAGGTGTCAGGTTGAATCGAGGGCCCCGCGAGCTTCCTTATCTGAACAAGCCTCAAGGATGGACTTTCTGATGGCGTCCCGGTCTGGGCCTCGGTGAGCGCCCCAAGGATCTACACGGTGATGTTGTGCTTGGAGAACACTTCGCGGGCATGGGCAACGAGCTGCCCATCTGTGGGATGATCAACCGTCTCCACGGCGGTCACCACACTGGCAAGATCGTGCTGGTGATGCTTGTCGAGATGGCTCTTGAAATGATCTTTGCCTAGGCCGGCGCCCATGAGCAGCAAGTGCTTTGCGCCCGTCAAGTGACCGGCCACTTGCTGGAAGAAGTGTTCGGACTTCTTATCTTGGTCTTTGGCATGCCCGCTGTGGTGATCGGGTTCGTGGCTGCGGTAAGTATGGTGAGTGACCTCGCCGTCCTTGAAGTCAAATACCTTGGCGTTTTCACTATCAATCTGGACCGCGTAGATGCTCATGTGCTGGCTAGGATACCGCGGCGATTCAGATATACGAGGTAAAGCTGGTTCGGGCGGCAAAACATCACTTCCAGAAGCGGTAGACTCTCAAGTGGTTTCGCCAGGAGGCGCAAGATGCGCTGGTTTCTCACAGCGGTTCTGCTGATTCACGGGCTCATCCATCTGATGGGGCCGGCCAAGGCGTTTGGTCTTGCGCAATTGCCTCAGCTTCACAAAGCAATTTCGGTTTCGATGGGCTTGCTTTGGTTGCTGGCGGCCGTGCTCGCGCTCGCAGCTGCAATCGCTTTATGGCTGTGGCCGCGCGGCTTCTGGGCGCTGGGCGTGATGGCAGCCATCGTCTCGCAAATTGCGATAGTCAGCGCGTGGCAAGACGCGAAGTTTGGCACCATAGCCAACGTGTTGCTTCTGTTCGCAAGCACGGTGGGCTTCTTCATGTACGGACCAACCAGCTTGTATGCCCAGTTCCTACGTGACAGCGCCACGCTGCCTGCCCCGTCAGAATAGCTGGTGACCGAAGCCGGTCTCGATCCGCTTCCCGCGCCCGTGAAAAAGTATTTGCTTGCGGTGGGGGTGGTTGGGCACCCGCAGGTGAAAAGCTACTCGCTGCATTTTCGCGGCCGCATCCGTGGTGGTCCCAAGGTTTTGGATGCAGGCCACAAAGGCAGCCCTGCCTGTCTCGATTTACCACCGCTTGGTTGATGGTGAGGCCACCATGCGCGTGAAGCTTCTTGGTGCGATCAAGATTCGAAGGGTGTTTTTTGGAGTGAACCACTGAAAAGCCCGTGCGAAAAGTCCTTCAAGGCGTGTAATTGGGAGGAGCAAGGGGTGAAAAAGGAGGCGGAAATGGGCGAGATGCGCCTGTTCCCCCCGCAGGCGCGGCTGCGCCGAAGCTTGCTCTAGCAAGGCACCCTGTTCGGCCGCCTTTTCACGACCTGCTCCACCTCTGCTTGCGAGGGCGGCGCAACGCGGTGAAACACCGGCGCGCCGCCTTGCTCGTCGCGCACGTAAACGCCGCCACGTGACGGGCGCGCTGCAAGAATACGTCACCTGCGGCATTCCCCAGCACGGCTTCGCGCAGCTTTACTGCCGGTGGCGTAGCGCGAGGTTCTAGCGCTTGATAGCGGTTTGGTTCAGTGTGGCTCAGCCGCTACATGCCCCAGCTCCTGCCTAGGCCTGCAAGCGAGCGGCTCTGAGAACATCCCTTGCAACGGAACAACGTCCCGCCACGCGTGCTAAAAACACAGCGTGAGTTTGCTTCTGAACCTGCTGTGGATCGTGCTGGGCGGTGGCTTCTTGTTGTGGCTGGAGTACGCGCTGGCTGGGCTTGTGTTGTGTCTGACAGTGGTGGGAATCCCCTTCGGCCTGCAGTGCTTCAAGCTGGCCGGCCTCGCGTTGCTTCCGTTCGGGAAAGACGTGGCACAGATAAAGGGAGAAAGCGGCGCGTTGCGCATGGTCGGGAACATCTTATGGCTGCTGTTCGCGGGCATCTGGATCTTCCTAACCCACGTGGGATTGGCCATCGTGATGTTTGTCACCATCATAGGCATTCCCTTCGGCATTCAGCACATGAAGCTGGCGGTGCTGGCGCTGATGCCTTTCGGTAAGCAGTCGCGATAACACGACTGGGCGCGAGCACAGCGCTTGTGAGAAGCAGCAAGAAGGCCCACTCGCCCCGTTAGCCACTCCGGGCCTTGCCGCCTTGGTGGCCTTCCTTCTGGCCGCTGTCATTAATGCTGTCCCACGCACTTGAGGCAGGGCTTTGGTTGCCCGGGGACGCAATCAGTTGGGTTGCAGACACCCAAAGGGCCGTTTGGCGGCAGGAGACACTGCTCGTAAGGCTTTGTGCATTCCGTCGCTACGGGCGCCGCCTGCTTTTCGGGGCAGCCTGTGAAACTCAAGAGGAAGACCACGATAGAGACCGGCGAACGTCGCATCTCCAAAGCATACCCGGCGCGTTCAAGGGAGGGGCCGGTAAAGGCCTTCATCCCATTGGCCATCCGGGCGCAGGCGCATAACAAAGTCTGCCCTCCTGCGTGGACAAGGTAGGCATTGATCATATATGAGCGATTTCTAGACTTAATAGTTCATATATGCTCTTTGACTGTGATTGGCGCCGCGCGCATAGCGGTTCATCATCGCGATGATGGCTCTAAGAACACGTAGAACACGTCAGTGGGGTTGGTGACAGAAATGGCCCCGGGGGGCTGGTGCCCAGCGGCCTCGCAAACGCGAAGGTGGGCGTCCGACAGCTCACCAAACAAAAATCGACTTCAATCGGAACCCAGGTCCACGTCTTCGTAACACCCATAGCCACTCAGGGGATGACTTGTCTTTGGCCATGTCGCGCGCTCTACCCCTGTTCTTAACCAACATCCGCCCAGAGCTGCTGGAATGAGAATGAAATGATGCAGGAGATCTGCACGAAGCCATGCATTCCTCAATGCATGCGCAACCACGATTGCGTTGTCCACCTCAGTGCGAAGTGGCCTTGTTCGCACAGAAGGCCTGAGTAGACTTCGATGCGACAGCTGGCGCGAAAGCCTAAGCTTTTTGGTCCTCGAGTCATCGGAGACGACAACATGAACATGAAGTTTCGTTCGTTACGTTCAGTGATTGGCTTCTGCCTAATGTTTGCTGCCGTCGCCTGTGCGAGCTCTGGCGGAGGCAATGATGAGGAAGACGAATCTGCGGGCGGCGTGGGAGGAAGCGATGAGAACGCCGGTGGTGAAGGTGGTGAGTTGGCTGCGGGCGGCGAAGGCGGTGAAGGTGAAGAACAAGGCGGCCAAGGTGGCGCTGCAAGCGAAGGCGGAGTGGGGGGCGGCGCGGGTGGTGGCGGCACGTCGCAGCAAGCGGGCGCAGGTGGGAGCGCTGGCAACGGCGGCACAGGAGGCGTGGCGCTCATAGGTGGTCAAGGCGGCGTGACCGCGGCGCCCTTCATGGTCACCTTCAAAACCAAATGTGCCACCTGTCATGGAGAGACAGGTGAAGGGACACCAAAAGGTCCGCACATTTTGCATCCCGTGAAAGATTTCTCCACCTGGCTGGTGCGCAATGGCCGTAAGCATCCCTCCTTCCCGGAAGCCATGCCGAAATTCACCGAGGCCGAGGTGCCTACCGTGCAGTTGAACCAAATTTTGGCGTTCTTGTCGGAACCGCCAAAGCCCACAACCGGCAGGGATCTCTTCAATGATTTTTGCAGGCAGTGCCATGGTGCTGATGGCAAGCTGGTCTCAGGCCACAACATCGCAACCAAGACGGCCCAGGAATTCATCACCAACGTTCGCAATGGCCACCATCCAGGCGAATTTGAACGGCGAACAGGCTACATGCCGAAATGGTCAGCCGCCGAGCTAACGGATGCGGAGATTCGCTTGATGAACACCTACTTGCGGAGCTTGTAAAAGCAAAGGGCGTTCTTCGCAAAATGCAAAACGCCGCGCTCCGAAAGGGGCGCAGCGCTGTGCGTTTGCAGCAGCTTGTTTTCAGCCCGGGATGATCTCGACAGCGGAACGCATGTGTTTCTTCAACGCACCCAAAATTCATACTGTCCGCTCACAACGTCGTAGACTGCCGACCCACCTTCATTCCCTACGCGGGTGATGCCTTTGGCTAACGCCACCGGTCGATTGCTCTCAAGAATGGTCTTGCCAGCGGCGTCAGGCAATTGCGCGCGTTGTTCATGCGAAAATCCACCCATCTTTTCATGCCTTCATGATGGCGAGCCAGCACGCGACGGTCACCGTAGGTGTCATAAATCAAACACGGCAAAAACACACCAGCGTCACCCCACCCGAAACTGCCACCGGCGGCAGGGGTGGCCGTGGGCGCGAAATCGGGAAACGAACCCTATGGTTTTTGTACATCGGCGAGGTCGATCATGTACTTCGACAAAAAGCTGCCTGCATCCATGTTGAACACGGCCGTGCGGGCAAACACGCTGATGTCGGCGGTCCAACCCACCCGCTCGTCTCGCTGAGGGCAGTCTGTGGGGATAGAAACAAAGTTTGCGCGTTGGCTCCACACAACATTGCTTTGCAGCTGATTTAAGGCCGGGTCCGATGAGGTGAATTGACCTGAGATGGGAAGGTCGGACGACACGACAACGCCGGTCACAGCGTCAGCGCCAAGTTTATGGGGTTGCCCTGTGATCTCTACGATAGGCCGTCCAACCTGGGGTAAGCAGATCGCGTCCCAGAGTGGCGCGCCCTCATAAAGTACGTGCGCATGGGCCGCGCTCTGCTGTTTTCCACTGTCCCAAAGATACGGGCCGTCGTTGCGGAAAGCCGACGCGTTCGCCGCCACACGAATGCGATAGGATTTTTGTGAAAGTCCGCGCTCACGTGAAGTGACGATCCACGAAAAAGCGGGTTTCGCTACGTCTGTTGCGACTGGATTTTCCAAGCCCTCAACGCGCACCTGGGTGACACGGGCCTGAGTCGTTGCTTGTGCTGGTGATGCCAACAACGTCAAGAGAAGGGCGAGGGCCGCGGTTTGTCTCATGGCTCCAAGGGTGAACGATTTGTGTCGCCCTTTCACCTCTTCACTGTGTGCCAAAGCACCCGTGCTGCCTCTGCATTTATAGGCAGTTTTGCCTATCGACTTTTGTCTGTCGCGGATCCTTCAGTGCTGTCACAGGCAATAAGTTGGCCGCGCTTGGCCAGCTGCAGCTTTGGTGAACACTTAAGGCGTAGGGCTCCAGGACTTCGCAACCGCTTGACGCAAGTTCTTTCGGGGCCGGGGCAGGTCCAAGTCGTTGAGCCAACGGGATAGCGTGCGACGGGAGATGCCTAGGCGCTTCGCCGCCGAAGTTTGACTGCCGCCGCACGCGATCAGAGTCTCGTGCACGAGTTCCCGTCGATTCTTCTTGTGCCCGGGGCCTGATGACCCGGTCGTGGTTGCGTGCAGATCGCGGTTGGTAGCAAGCCCTGCGGCGCGACGCTGGGCAAAAAGATGAAGGTGGTCGAGGTCGATCAAGTTGCCTTCGGTAAGTAGAACCGCGCGTTCGATGGTGTTTTTCAGTTCGCGAATGTTCCCGCTCCATGGCGCTTCCAAAAGTGCCTGCGAAGCCTGTTTCGAGAACACCAACAACGGCCG
>JBBSJE010000318.1:0-6614 GCA_038257535.1 Polyangia bacterium | reverse complement strand
GCACGGCCTTCTTGTGGGAATTTCTTGCCATCGCTTGGGATGGAACCGTCCTGCCCTGTTGCTTCGACTGCGAAGCCGCCATCAAGCTAGGCAACATACACGACGCCAGTTTAGAGCAAATTTGGAACGCAGATCCGTTACGACAGCTACGCAGTGACCACTTGGCCTTGGATTTTTCCAAACAGCCGCTCTGCGCCGGCTGCGACAACACGACAGAGCGTTTGGACGCCTCGCGTTTGTTGCGCATGATAAGCCACCGCACAGCTGCACCGGTCCGTCCTGCGAGTGATCGGCCTTCTCGCGATTAGGTTAGGGCATGCGCACGGCAGAGCGAGCCTATTCGGACGCCGATGAACAGAGATACTTGTTCTCCCGTTGCATGGTGCCCTATCAGCATTTGCTTGCCACATTGAGGGGCCAGCGGTTGTCCATATTGGATGCCGGGAGCGGGGCGGGCGCCGGGGCGGCGCTATTGGCTCAGGCTGGCGCAAGGGTTTTCGCGGTTGATTTTTCACCTGAAGACGTGGCGCTGACCGCACGGACAAGCCCGCTCGTGTGCGCCGCGGTTGCCGACGTGGGTCACCTGCCCTATCGCAATGATAGTTTCGATGTGGCCATGAGCTGCCACGTGTTGGAACACCTTGTTGATCCACAGCAGTATTTGCATGAGCTGCGTCGCGTGCTGCGCCCGCGCGGGCAGTTGTGGCTGATAACGCCCAACCGCTTGTTTTCCTCGCCCACGGGCCCACCCCGCAACCCCTTCCACGTGAAGGAGTACTTTTTCGATGAGTTTACGGCCCTGGTGCAACAGGTGTTTCCTGAGGCCAAATTTGCCGGCGTGGCCCACCAAAAAGATGGAACGGTGGCGCAGGCGGAAGCAAAGCGCGGTGCCCTTCATAACTTCGATCCCCTCAATCTTCGCCGGCTTGTTCCGGGGCGGGCAAAGCAATGGGTTCGTGCGCTTGCCGGCGCCACCTATCCCAGCGAACTGCGCGCGGTCAGCGTCAGCGATTTTGATGTGACCAGCCACGCTCCCGAGGCCTGCGTCGATCTCATGGCGATTGTGCACGACGAGGCGGATCGCTAGTGCACGAGACCACGGCCGAACCAGAGGCGGCGTTTCACCATGCACGGTACCCCACGGCGCACCAGTAGGGAATCTCGTTGCTAAAATACAAGCCAGTGAGTCCAGCCTGAGTCATGAGCGTTGTCATCTCAGACCGAGTGAAGCGGTGCTCAAGAGTGGTGCCGAAGCGATCTAAAGCATCGGTCTTCATCGTATAGAAACTGGCATTCCGGTACGCATAGAGCGGCAGTCGTGAGCTTCCGTAACCCAAGGACTCGGCCACGCGGGCCGCGCGCGCACAGGGCCAATAAACCGCAGCGGCGATGGCCACCGTGGCGGGAAGTTTTGCCCAGCTTGGCCATTGCGACAAACGGCGGCGGGCGGCATCGCTGGCTTGCCACAGGCCTCGATACCACCAAGGCTGGTTGTCCATGGCGTAATACAGGTACAGCAAGAAGGGCGCGCCCATGTGCAATTTTTCCACACAGCCGCGCAAAGCGGTGGCTGGATCGGGCACGTGATGCAGCACCCCCAAGGCGTAGCCGAAGTCCATGCTTTCGTCGGCGAGCGGCAGCTTGCCTACGCTAGCTTCGTAAAAGGCGCAGTTGTCCAGACCAGCTAGATTGCTGCGCGCCACCGCCAACGCCGCGGCGCTGGCATCGAGGCAGTGCAGCTTGCCCACCCGTGGCGCCACCTTCTTGGCCCAACGGCCGCTGCCGCATCCCACATCAAAACCTTGTGCCGCTGGGGGCAGCTGTTCCCAGGGAAAGATGCGAAAGTAGCGCTCAAAGTGTTCTGACAGCTCATCGTCCCGCAAGCAGGCTTGATTGTACGTGGACCATTCGAGGCCGAAGTCCGCGACCACCTTGTCGTCCTGGTTGCTCATCCGCCACGCCATGTTGGACCAACTGCGCACACACCACAAGGCCGCTTAGGTTGTGCATACTTGAGTTTGCCGAAAGTCCCTGTAGCGTCACAGCATGAGTGCCCCCCGCTCCGCCACGGTCACGGCGCCGCCGCCGCGTTCGCCGGGGCGAAACGTGTTATCGATGGTGGCGGGTCAAGTTGTGGCGCGCGCCGTGCTCCTGCTGGCCTTCTTGACCGCGGCGCGCGCAGCCGGTCCTAACGTGTTTGGGCAACTCAACATTGCTTTGGGCGTGCTGACTTTATTGGGGCTGATCGCCGATCCAGGACTGCATTACGCAGCTCAGCGCACCATTGCGGCAACGCCTGAAATGGCCCGCCAGCTT
Source organism: Polyangia bacterium (assembly GCA_038257535.1). Taxonomy (GTDB): domain Bacteria; phylum Myxococcota_A; class Polyangia; order Fen-1088; family Fen-1088; genus JAGTJU01. Next base: position 4,298 of record JBBSJE010000318.1, on the reverse strand, counting down.
GTGGTGAAGGTAAGCTTGGTGCGCTTGCTGCTGGCGAGTGTAGCGGTGCTGGGGGCGGTGGCGGCCTTCTTCATTTTGCGCACGCCCGCCACACGGCTAACCATGCTCTATGCTTTCACCTTGTTGCCCTCGGCGCTTGCGCTGAGCTGGGCCTATAGCGGCGCCGAACGGTTTGGCGTGCTTGCTGGCGCCAATGTGCTCAACGCCGCTATCTACGCCGGGTGCGTTTTGCTATGGGTTCAAACGCCCGAAGACGTTGTCTTCGTGCCGGTGGGGCTGTTGCTTGCCAACCTGGGCATGGTTGTTTTGCAATACGTCTTGGCGCCCAAGGCTTGGCTTCAGCCTCACGCCGTGGCCCCCAACCTGGGAGGCTGGCGGTTGCTGCGCGAAGGCCTGCCCTTTGGCTTGGCCTTGCTGCTGTCGCAGATGCTGGTGTGGATCGATTCATTCCTGCTCATGGCTATGCTGGGAAGCCATGCTGTAGGCATTTACCACGCGGCTTACCGATGGATTCTGTTGGCCTTGGGACTCGCTACCTATTTTCCGCAAGCGCTGTTTCCCCGCATGCTTCGATTGGGTGAAAGCCACGACGGTTTGTTGCTGTTGCAACAGGCAGTGCGGTTGAGTGTGCAGTTGGGTGTGGGGGCCGGCCTATGTTTGTTTGCCTTGTCACCGTGGCTTGTGACCCAAGCCTTTGGTTCAGAATACGAAGAAGCACAGTCGCTGCTGCGCATCTTGGCGATGCTGATTCCTTTGGCCATGTACAACTCTTTGGCGATTCATCACCTGAATGCCCGCCGTCGCGAAAAACTCACAGTGTGGATCACGTCGGCTGTGGTGGCTTGCAACGCCCTCTTGAACGTTGTTCTCATCTTGACCATAGGCATTCAAGGTGCGGCCTGGGCGCTGGTGCTCACTGAGATCGCCAGTTTTGCTTTATGTTCGTTGGCGCTTGCCAAAGCTGGCCTCGATATTTCCGAAAGCTTGCTGAAAAGTCTGGTTAGCCTTGTGCTGGCTGGGCTGCTGTTGTGGCTCTTGCCTTACGGGCCCGCTTTGCGCGCCGGCGCGGCCCTATTGGCCTTCTTCTTCATGCTGCTGCTGACAGGTGAGCTGCGCCGCGCCCGCTGGCGGGCTTACCGTCAAGCTTTTTGGCGCACGCCCAGCGGGGGCTAGGGCTGCGGGGCCTGTTGAAGTAGACAGACCAGGGGAGGACATGCACCATGAGGCGAATGAAGGCAGCAACCCCAAAGCGGAAGGAACAACGACGTGCGGGTTGAACCTGGCGTCGCGAATCGCGTCACAAGCAGCTTTGCTCGGCTGGGGATCAGCCAAAAGCTGGTCATCCTCGAATTGGGGCTGTTCGGGGTCGCGCTGCTGTTGCGGCTGCTCGCGATAATGTGGCTCGCCCCTTCAGAGGGCGACCAGTTGGAATACCTCGGGGGCGCGCAGCGGCTGCTCGAGGGTGAACCCCTGCCGCAGAAAAACCACATGCTGTTCGTGCGTGCACCTGGTTATTCAATATTCATCGCTTTGGTTTGGTTGATTACAGGCACGAGATCGCTTCTGAGCGTAAAGCTGGCGCAAGTGGTGTTTTCAACGGCAACCTGCTGGTACGTCCACGCGATGGCAAAGCAGGTGAGCCCCAGTCGGCGCTGGGCTCTGATTCCTCTTGCAGCGGCCGCGGGATATCCCTATCTCGTGTATTACGCAGCTTGCATTGGCACAGAGGCGGTTTTCGCCTTCCTGCTGGCCGCAGGTATATATCACCTTGGCAAGGGACTTAACGACAAGGTCGTTCTGTCACAGGTTTTCCTGGGAGGGGTGCTTCTGGGATGCGGCAATCTCGTGCGGCCGAACCTTTCAACGATGATTCCTTTGCTGGCGATGTGGATCATCGTGCGCTGGCTGCGCAACCCGCTTTTGATCCTTCGCATAGGAACCGCTCTCGCCATTCCCATATTCGCGCTGTCTTTAACCTGGACGTACGTGGTTCACAAACGCGACTTGGGGCTTATCTGGATCAGCGACGGAGGAGGGATCTGGTACTACGCAGGTCATTTCGACGGCGCCCTGAAGCTGTACGGGTGCGCGCCAGCAACGACAGAAGAGTTGCGGGCTTTGTTGCCTGGAAAATTCATGATGGAGGGACCTGTTCACGATCGGGCCCGCCTCTTGCCCCCTCCGAAGCAGCAGGGCGAATTTTGGCGAACCGGGCTCGAATGGGACCGCCGCAACCTCGACCACCAAGCATGCCTTGCCTTGAGAAAGTTCGTGGCGTACTGGCGGCCCTGGGTCAACAGCCTAGGCTACTCGCGCACCTATGTCCTTCTGTCTACGATCACTTCGTTGCCGGTCCTGTTGGGCGGACTGACAGGCCTTATCATCGCCCTTCGCCGCAAAGAACGGGTCCTCGCCATGCTCGTGCTCGCAAGCATCGTTTCCAGCACAGTCGTGGCGATGATCTTTTCAACCGAGATTCGATACCGCATCCCACTGGTCGATCTCCTCTTGCTACCTTTTTTGGGAATTTCTTTTGCGGCTCTGTATCGCTTCGTTTCACGATTGATGCACAGCCGCTCGCCCCGCACTCGCGCGCCCAGGCTCGACGACAGCTCCTCACATCTACCAGCTTGACCTGCGCGTGCTCTTTGGTGCGCAAGAAAAATTCGGTGCCCCCTACAGATCCGTCCGGGCCCACAGGACGTAGACGTCGACTGAGGTGCCGAGCCACGGCACCGATTTCGTATAACAGGAGGACGTTGATGAAGTTCAAGAAAGTCGTGTTCGCAGCGCTGTTTTTCACGGGGGGAGCCATAGGCGGATGCAGCGATGGCAGTGACGACGGGGCCGGTGGGGCTGGGGGCACGGTGGGAGGAATGGGAGGAATGGGTGGGACGACCTCGGGCATTGATGCTGGGGGTGGGATGGCAGGCGCACCCGGCAACGGAGGAACCGCTGGCGAGGTTCCCGACGCCGGCAGCGACGGAGCGCCTGCCTCGCCTCTGAAGATCTCGATCTCGGCGCCTCAAGGTGCCGCCAGCTACGCTGGTGCTGACGCCACGGTTCCAGTTACGTTTTCCGTGACAGGGTTCACGCTCAAAGCCCCCGGCACCTGCGCAGGTGCAGCCAACTGCGGACACGTGCACCTCAACGTCGATCAGCAAGCGTGCAATGCGCCTGGTGCGCCGTACAACAACGCAGGCGCCGCGAGCCCGATGGATGCGAAGCTCGTTCATTGTGCCACCGCCATGGGCCCGCACACGATCACGATGTCCCTGCACAACGACGACCATAGCCCTGCTAAAGACGCGGCGGGAACAGCGGTGCATTCCGAGCACGTGTCGATCATGGCTTGTGCGCCGGGAACCCCCTGTCTTGCGCTTGCTGAGCCTTCCGCGGGATCGGCCGTGAACATTGGCGCTGACGCCGACAAGAGCGTCCCGGTGGCCTTCTCGATGGCGAACTTCATGCTCAAAGCGCCCGGCACCTGCGCCGGTGCGGCCGCATGCGGTCACGTCCACGTCAACGTCGATGGCGACGCGTGCAACGCAAGTGGAGCTCCCTACAACAACGCAGGCGCCGCAAGTCCTGTCGCCGCCAAGTTGGCACTGTGCCCAGAAGCGCTCGGCCGGCACTCTGTCATGCTGTCCGTCCACAACGATGACCATAGCCCCGTCAAAGACGCGGAAGGCCGTCCCCTGCAGGCCAACGGTTGGTTCACGGCCGTCTCCTCTGCCGCTCCTTCGGTGACTCTCGCTTCGCACTGGGGCCCCACCGTGGTTCTGGCGGGCGATGCAGACAAGACCGTTCCGTTTGATTTCAAGGTCAAGAACTTCACCCTCAAGGCACCTGGCACCTGCGGCGCTGGTGAAGCCAACTGCGGTCACGTGCACCTCAACATCAACGGCGACGCGTGCAACGATGGCGGCATGCCGTACAACGCCGCGGGAGCCGCCAGCCCTATCCGCGCCAAGATGACGAAGTGTGCAAAGGCGACCGGCGAACACATGGCGCGCCTGTCGCTCCATAAGGATGACCACAGCCCCGTCAAAGACACGAACGGAACGGCGATCGCAGCTGAAGTGCCGTTTTCTGCCCTTGCCTCTGGAACCGCACCCGCCGTCGCGATCACTTGGCCAACCTCGACGGAGATTGTGATGGCAGGCACGGACGCTGGCAAAAGCGTGCCGGTTCACTACGCCGTCCAGAACTTCACGCTCAAGGCGCCTGGTACGTGCGGCGCGATGATGAACTGTGGCCACGTGCACGTAAACGTCGACGGCGCTGCCTGCAACGCT
>JBBSJE010000317.1:0-6644 GCA_038257535.1 Polyangia bacterium | reverse complement strand
TTTGAACGCGCCTCCACAGTTGCTTTTCCCATAAGCGAAGCGCCACCGGTCAGCGGCTAAGTTCAACGACGGTTCTCTCGAATGTCGTCACCTTCGTCTACGCTCCGTGGCATCATCGAACTCGAGAGAACCTATAAGTTAGCCGGACACCTTCCATGCGTGGTGTATATCAATCTTGATCGCTTCACTTTCAGCCGGCTGCGCGCACGCGCCGCCGCAAGGTGTAGCTGCCGGTGGCTGTGAGCCGGGTCCAGTCGATCTTACGGTCATATACGTGGGACCAGGCCCGGCCGATGCTGCTCGTATCGTTCTCATGAGCCCGCTGCGGGAGCATCCCATTGAGAGGAAGGCGAGCCCACAAGGCGAAGTGGTGTTCCGGACCATCGCTCCCGGCAGTTATCGGATCGAGGCCCATCACCCCAAGGCCGTAACTCGTCACGAAGAAGTGGAGGTCGACGGGCTGAAACCGGTGTTCGCAGGAATCGCTCTGCCGTCTGCTCATCTCTACTTCCGCGATCGCGGAGATGGTCCGGGCGTGAGTTACCGCGACGCCTTGAACGCAGTTTTTGGACGTTGGAAGGAAGTCGAACGTCTAGGGTGGGCCGTCGATCTTCCGACGACGTTAAGACCAGAAGTAATGATTGGCATCGGACTCGATCCGGGGGGCAAGTATCTCGCCTTTGCGCTGCATCCTTCGGCGCGCATTCAGGATGCTCTCGAAAAGGGTGAACGCCTCGCGAAGGGACAACTGATTGAGGAGCATCTCGCGGAGCTTCCAAGCTTGGACAAGATCGAAGTTCACGCAGCAACACGGTCAATTGATTCCGAAATGGCGCTGGCGGTCATATGCACCTGGCGGTCATCGATAGGCCAAGCCGCCCCGCGAAGTTCTGTCTTCCCTGAGGTGATCGATGGGAACCGATACTCCTTTGCGGTTGCGGATGGCCCTACCCAAATGGTCGCGGAGACCGAGAACCTCTCTGATCGGCTTTTGTCGCGAACTCCGCGGACTAGAGCCATGTCTCTAATGACGGCGTTGCACCGCTTCGCGGACCGTCACATCAGCGATATGGAGTTCGAATGGGCGGTGACTGAGGCGCTTGAACCCTCTTGCCAGCGTGCGAAGCCGGCTAACCGATCGTTGCAGCAGTCGGTGCCGCGTGCGCCACCTTGATCCTAGACATGGCAGCGTAATGCAGGCGACAATGCGGTCTTGGTGCTTCAGTGGGCACCGCAGCTGAACTTCACACGTTATCCGGACAGGCACCCAACCCATTGAAACATCTCGCATTTAACGGGTTCTGCGCAGAGCTGTTATAATCAGGGGATGGGCCTTCCAATCAAGGCTCCCGCCTCCCGCAACTCACCTAACTGACCGGGCAACTGGCGGTCCTACCTTGATGGCCGACTGTGCTAGCGATTTTCGGTTTGACTAGCGGTCATACCTAGTTATACTGATAGTATGAAGACGGCAATTTCGATCCCCGACGCGATATTCGAAGAGGCCGAGCGCCTTGCGCGTAGTCTGAAGCGTTCTCGCAGTGAACTCTACAGCCGTGCCTTGTCGGAATACGTTGCTCGTCACGCGCCGGACCAAGTGACCGAGGAGATGAACCGGGTTGTTGCCGCGGTCGACGAGCCTGACGACACATTCGCCACAACTGCTGCCCGCCGCACGTTGAGGCGCGCTGAGTGGTAGCTGTCAGTCAGGGAGACATATGGTGGGTCGACTTCGGAGAGCCAAGTGGTTCGGAACCTGGGTTCCGAAGGCCCGTCGTTGTGGTTCAAGGTGATTCGCTCAATCGCAGCCGCATCTCCACCACCGTCTGCGTAAGTTTGACGAGCAACTTAAAGTGGGCGGCGGCACCCGGCAACGTCGTGCTTTCGGCAGCCGCGACCGGGTTGCCCAAGGACTCAGTTGCGAACGTCTCGCAAATCGTGACGGTCGACAAGACAGACCTGTCCGAGCGAGTCGGGAAGCTGCCCCGCCCCAAACTCAGCCTGGTACTGTCCGGAATCGATGTTGTCCTTGGTCGATGAGACGATGAGACGCCGCCCAACCCATCGTTGCGGCTGCCGGTGCCGCATACATCACCGTGATCTTAGATTTGACAGTGGTACGCGAGCGGCAATGCGGTCTTGGTGCCTCAGTGGGCACCGCAGCTGAACTTCACACGTTAGCCGTCATTGGAGGGTTCATGGCCAAGATTGACCTCAAGAGCGAGTTCAAGAGCCTTTACAAGCCATCCGCCAAGGAAGTAATTGAGGTGAATGTTTCCGCCTTCAACTTCCTCATGATCGACGGAGAAGGAAATCCAAATACTGCAGAGAGCTACAAAGAAGCCGTAGAGGCGCTATTCTCGGTCTCATATTCCATAAAGTTCTCGCTCAAGAATGACCGTGGACTCGACTACACAGTCATGCCTCTTGAGGGGCTATGGTGGTCTGATGATCTATCCACCTTTGTGAAGGACGAGAAAGGACAATGGAAATGGACAATGATGATTATGCAGCCTCCCGAAGTTACGAAAAGTATTGTTCAGGCTGCAATTGACAATGTCCAAAAGAAGAAGGGATTTCCTGGGCTTGCAAGAATCCGCTTTGAAAAGTTCACGGAAGGTCGGTGTGCTCAAACACTGCATATTGGCCCCTTCTCCGCAGAGGGGCCTACAATCCAGCGCGTGCATGCATTTATTGAAGATCGCTCGGCATTAAGGGGCAAGCATCACGAAATCTATCTGAGCGACATAAGAAGGGCTGCGCCAGAACGGTGGAGAACGATCATTCGCCAACCAATGGAATGACGGCTAACAATTCATTCAAGCCGAACCCGCTTCGCGGGGCGGCTCAATTCGGCGTTATGCGCACCGTGTCGTCACCTTCGTCTACGCTCCGTGGCATCATCGAACTCGAGAGAACCTATAAGTTCGGCAGACAGGAAACCAATGACTCAGGACGAATCCGAAACTGCGGTGGCCGCCGTCGTCCGACGTGCGGAAGCCGCGTTTGGTGTTGAGCTCCATGCAGGCGAGATGCTGCGGAACGGGCGTGCGACGGTTGTTCGCGCCTCGAGCTTGGGAGGACGGGTCCAAGGACCTGTGGTCATTAAGCAGTTCAGGGAAGAGTATCGAGAGCACTTCGTTCGTGAATGCGCTGGGTTGGGCCTGCTCTCGAGCATTCCCGACGTCGCGAGATTTGTCCCACGGCTGCTGGCTGACGACGACGCTGGCCGCATGTTGCTCATAGCGGCGATCGATGAACGACAATCCTATGTAGACACCATCTTCTCAAATGAGCCGGCCGCCACCGAGGTGCTCGTCGAAACCGCTCGTCGGCTTGGTCTTCTGCATGGTTGCGCCCGTCCCAGAGTCCCCGCCTTCCGTGAGAAGGTTCCAGAGGGCCGACTCCGGGCTCGCTCCTGCGGAAAGCCGTAGAGCCGATCCTTAACTTCATTCGTCACGCCCTACACGACAGCCCAGTGGTTCCGGCGCATGCGGGCAGCTCTGACCTTCAATCCGAACTGATGCGGGTTGCGGACGAGGTAGACGGTCCCAGGATCCTGTCGACCATTACCGTGGGAGACATGGCTCCGAGCAACGTCCTTCTTGGACTAGATGGTCCTGTCTTCCTCGACTTCGAGTACTGCGGCATCCGCAGTGGCTTCCTACGATGCCATGTATTGGCATTGTATCTGCCCATTTTCCGCGGATATAGCTGACCGCAAGCCGTCGTCACCCAGCGATGGTTGACGGTGCGATTGAAACCTCACTTGGCGCGATGGGGCCGCAAGCTACGAAACACCAACCCCAGCCCGCCCGCCAGCAACACCAACATGAGCAGCGTGTTGAACAGCGACGTGGGGCGAAAATAGATGTCCATGTTCATCAAGATGCCGGACAGGATGATCACGGCGCCGCCGACGGTTAGCAGCCACCCAAGCTTTGATTTGCCATTCCAGAACAGCATTCCCACGCCCAACAGCAGGGGCACCAGGGTAAGGCCAAAGCTGTTGGCCAAGCCGCCAAAACGCCAGTAGGAGGTATGCACAACCACTTGGTTGGTCAGCAAGTAGGCGCCAGCCACCGCCATGATGACCCCAACAAAAAACTCGCCTATCCCGCCCGAAGTGCCACCCACGTCGCGCAAATCGCGCTTGCCGCCAAAACTGGAACCAGATTCATTCATACCGGCTTGACCCCTCTTGGCGGACTCTCGCACAAGCGAGGGCCAGACACCACCGTCGCCAACAGGCGTGGCCCTTTAGATACCGCGCGGCCGCTACTGGCAACCGATGCGCTCTGTTGCAGCCGCCACATTGTCGATAAAGACTTCTGATGTGCCTCTGGCTCCGGCAACATCGAGCCCAAACTGAATCGCGTTCACGCCCAAGGGGCCAACCGTCGCCGTGCCCTGAGGAACACTCAACTGTAGAGCGTCGTCAATGTAGAGTTGGACCGCCGAGGAAGGCGAACCGGCGGCGCCCAAAAACACGGCCAATTCCACACAAAACCACCGGTTGCGAGGAATTGCGTTTGTGGCGCTGCCAGGAAATTGCTTTGCTGGATTTACGGCCAGTTGCAGGGCATCTCGATCAATCAAATCGAAAGAGATCTTCGATGCCGAGCTCGAATCGTCTGCTGCGAACAACTTGAGCATGACCAGCCAATCTCGTCTGGTTTCACTTTCCGCAGGAAGAAACATGAAAGCACGCACGAACAAAGGTCCTTCTGAACGCCGAGAACCAAGCGTACGCGTTATGTAGGCTGCGCCCCCGCCCTGCCCCATCATATTCGGCACCGTGGCGCGCAGCGAATGGTTGCCCGCAAACACAACCGTTGTGACCCTTTCAGCTCCTGCGCCGCTCGAAAGCGTTGGGTCCACAACCGACGCTGGAGTCTCGAAGGTTTCGCAAAGCAGGCCACCAGCAAGCGCTTTGCTTCCGCACAGGGTGCTTATGCCCCCCGAGTCGTCGCCAACATCACCCGCACCATCTGGACCAGAGGCCGGAACCTCAAAACTGCCCGCATCCAAGCCTGCATCTACAAATGGTGGTCGAGTCGTTTCCTCGTAGCCAAGCCGACCGCAGGAGAGCAGCGCTCCCAAGCACGGGGCCAAACAACACCGAGGGAAGCTCACGAGATCTTTGTCGTCACAAAGCGCCGGAAAACTGAGCTTGACTCGGTCCTACATGTCGCACCCGTGGGCCAGGGGCCCGCGCATTGTCACAAGCTGGTGCAGGACCACCGTGTCATCCTTCCGCTATGTCTTTGCGCAAGGCAAAGCGAGCGGGCAAGGCCCACGCCGCACGAACGACAGCCAAACAGGCACGGTCCGCGAGCCAAGAGCAGGCTCGTTCACGGCAACAGCAAATTGCCGAGACCTTGTCCGACGCCTTTTCTAAACACGCCACGCTGCTGGATAGGGTTGGCGCGGAGGGATTGCACAACACCAAGGATCTGGTGCACGACTTCCGCGTTGGCACGCGCCAACTGCTGGCATCGCTGGCCATGGTCGATACGATCTGCCGCCCCCATGGCGATGACAAGCATCGACTGGAGGCCCTTCGCAAAAGGCTAAAGAAGCCCTTCAAAGCGCTGGGGCCGCTGCGCGATCTCGAAGTCGCGATGGAACACCTATCAGACATGATCAATCACGAGCCGACTTTGCAGCCATTGCTGGTCTCGGTGCGCCGCGAATACGATCAGCAAGCGCGAAAAGCATTGGTCGACGTTCAGGGCCGCCGGGCGCCACGCGCAAGCAAAGCGCTGGCGCGCCACCGAGACGCGGTTGTTGGGCTGCTTGCGGTGGTGGACGATAAAGATGTGGGTACACGGCTGTCAGCTGCGCTTCTGGATCGGCAGCGGCACGCGCGATCGTGTTGGAACAAATTGCGCACCAGTCATCCGGCCACCTTTCACACGCTGCGCATTGCTCATAAGCACTTGCGCTATCAAAGCGCGTTCGTTGCCGACTTGAAGGGTCCCCATCGCAAGCTGGCCAAGTCGATCGTCTCCGACTGCCGCACGCTGCAACAGGGACTAGGTGAGATACAAGATCTCACCGTGCTGCTGCAGATGGCGCGGGCGCAGGCGCAAACACCCGTGGCCGCCTTGCGCGCCATTAGGCTGCAACGCAAACAGCAGATGACGGCGCTGGTAAACGAGCGCGCCACGTTCATCGACACTTTGGTGCGAACGCGTGCGCTTGCGTCGGCGCTGCGGACGAACGGGCGAATTCGAAATCATCCGCCGTAACGAGCCAAAGCCTCACCCACAATGCGGCTGATGAGGTCGTCGTATTCAATGCCAGCGGCGCGCGCGGCTGTTGCAAATTCAGCGGAACTCTCTAGGTAGCAGCTGGCGTTCACCTCCAATACGAAGATGTCGCCCGTGTCCGTGAGCCGTAGATCCACCCGGCCATAGTCCTTCACCCGTAGAGCCCGGTAGGCATCCAACGACAGCTTTTGCAAACGTGCTTTAAGTTCGTCGGGTATGTCCGCAAGAACTGACCGCGTTCCTTTGAAGGCCGTTGACGATTCGTCCCATTTGGCGGCCGAATCGGCCACGCGGGGGGCGCCACTTGGCAAACTTAAAAAGTCCATCTCTATGGGAGGAAGCGCAACGGCATCGGCGTTGCCCAAGATG
>JBBSJE010000316.1:0-6674 GCA_038257535.1 Polyangia bacterium | reverse complement strand
GGCCCAAACTGACAGCCTGTGGCCGGGACGGGTGAGCGCGGCCATGGAGCCCAAGCTGCCGCAGGCCTGGGTCGAGCGACGCACATAGCCGAAGGTGCGCACCACGAAAATCGCAACACGCCCCACTAGGCATATCCTAATTGTGCATTGGCCCATTGTATCAATGAACACTTAGGTAGTTATGACTATCTATAGTGCTAACATGAGCCCACCGGGCCGCATCAGGCGGTCCGCACGAGGCCCGCATGCAGTCCCAACGGCTCTCAAACGAAGACCTGCAGCATCACGTCCGCTGGTTGCGGCGGCTGGCGTTAGATCTAACCCGCAACCAGCACGCGGCCGACGACCTTGTACAAGACACGTTTGTCGCCATTCTGGGGCAACGCAGTCCGCCTGAGCTGGTCCCCACCAACACGCGCGCCTATCTCGCGGGGGTGTTGCGCAACCTATATCGCATGGCCGTGCGCACAGATGTGCGACGCGAACGTCGAGAGGCCTCAAGCGTTGAGGGCGCCCCTGTCGCGCCGGCACCCGATCAGGCTGACGAAGGCCAATGGGCACGCCGCATATTGCTAGAGGAGGTTGAGCGCCTGTCTGAGCCGTTCCGCACCACCTTGTTGTTGCGCTACTACGACGGCTTGAAATCGCAAGAGATTGCACAGCGTCTAGGTTTGACCGAGGCCACGGTGCGAAAACGAAATCAGTTGGCTTTGTCACGGCTGCGTCAGCGTGTTGGCAAACGAACAGAGCCGCAATGGCGAGGGGCGATTCCGCTGGCGCCCCTACGATGGCTGTGGCCGGCGCGAAAGCTGGCGGGTGCGCCCCTGGCCTTCGGAACGGCTCTGGTTCTGGGCGGGCTTGTTGTCACTTCGTACAGCTTGCGCTTAAGCTTTCCCGCAGGCGCCAAAGCCAGCGTAGAAAGACCAAGCACCTTGGCCTGGTCTGCAAGTCAGCTGCCCGCGTTTTTGACCTCTGAGGCTGATTCGCACACTTGGGCGGCAGGGCCCACGGTGGCAGCATCGCCAACCGAAAACGATTCGGATCAAGTCCTCAAGACTTTTTCGCTTGATGCAAATCCATCGCTAGAGGGTGAACCTCCGGGGGCGGACACAACCTCTCCTTGTGGTTCCTTACAAAGCATGATCGACGCCGCCGCGCCTGGCAGCACCGTGCAGACGCCAGCGCGCTGCATTTACCGCGAGAAGATCATTGTCACCAAGCCTTTACGGCTGATCGCTGGCGCGGGTGCAGAGATTCGCGGCAGCGACCAGTGGAGCGATTTTGTTCAGCGCGGTTCAACATGGGTAAGCCGGCAAGCGGTCCCTGTGTTTCCCGATGAACCGCGCGACTGCGACAAGCGGCCGAGCGGCCCTTGCCATGCGTCCGATCAAGTGTTCCGCGATGGTCACCCCTTGGAGCGCGTGGGGCATAAGGTCATTCCCCGATCGCACCAGTACACCTTGAATGAACATCGGCAGGTGGTTTTGGGATCCTCGCCCCGCGGTCATCAGCTAGAGGTCACCACCCGTTTGGGCTGGTTGAGTGTCGCCGCTCACGACGTGGGCATTTCCGGTTTCAAGATGCAGCACGCCGCCAGCCGCGATTATGGCTTGGCCATCGTCAATCCTTCTCAACGGGTGAGCGTTCACAACAATCACTTCCGACACGCCGCCGGCGCAGCTGTGAGTTTGGCGGGAGAATCGCACAGCTTTGAAAACAACGTGATTGAGCACACGGGCTTTGAGGCTTTGCGCTTGGAACCCGGCGCAGGCGCCCATGTGGTTGGCAATGAGATTCGCTATGCGGGCCTGCGCCATCCGCCAGGTTCGTGGCAAAGGGGTGGTATTTTTGTTGTGCTACACCCCAATGCCAAAATCATGCGCAATCGCGTTCATCACAATCAAGGCATGGGGCTGCTAAACATTCGCAGCCCCAACGTGATCGTGAGCGACAATTTTCTGCACAACAACGGAGGCGGCGCCATCGCTTACATTGGTTGCCAGGGCGGCACCGTCACAAACAACCGCGCCTGGTCCAACGGGCAACAAGCCGTGCCGCCCGAACCTGCGCTGTTCCTCATCAGCACAACGGGCGCGGAGGCGGCAGACAATGTGTTCGCGCATCATCCCTTCGGCATCTACGTGGGGCCCACACGCCGCAATCATGTGCCCGCGGGATTCGATCCTTGCCACGACACGGCCAACAACTTTCTTCACGACAATGTCATCATTGCGCACGCCGCGTCCGATAGGCCCATTGCCTTGTCAGGCGATCCTCGCGAAGACAATGTCATCGCCGCCTGCGCGTCCAATCGGCTCGAACGCAACAAACAATGGCCAGCCCTTTCAAACGCGCAAGCGGTGTCGCTTAGCGCATTCGAGAAGGACGCCTACTTGGCACAAATGCCCCACTAACGAGCGGGCGCTATGCGCATGACGAAACCACCGCGGCCTCGCAGGGGCACGTCGATGGTTTCGGCCGCCGTATATGTGGCATTGCGCGAAGCGAAGCTGCGATCGGTGTCGCCATCGCCAATCACGGTCACATCAAAGCGGCGTTTGGCGTCCTTGCCTAAGAAGCTGAGCGACACTTTGGCCGCGCTGGCCTCGGTAAGACCGCTGATGCCCCCCACGTACCACACATTGCCCTTCCGCCGCGCCAGCACCGCCTGCTTTCCAGGGTAACCGGTCACAAAGCGTGTCTCGTCCCAGGCCACGGGGACGTCTTTTAAGAACGCTTTGGGCGCCTCCGGCAGCCCGGCATAGGATTTCACCGAATCGGCAAGATGCAGAATTCCCGATTCGAACACCACTGAAAGTGCAAGCTCGTGCCCATACGTGGTGAGGTGGGGGTGATTCATATCCGAGAACGTGATGGGCGTGTAATCCATGGGGCCAACCACATTGCGGGTGAAGGGCACAATCGCGTTGTGGGTCGCCGCTTTGGGTGGAAAGGTTTTTCCGAACTTATAAACCTCGCCGCCCTTGATCGCTTCGTGAGACATCAAGTTGGGATACGTCCGTGACCATCCGCGCGGCAGTGTGCAGCCATGGAAATTCACCAGCAGCTTGAAATCGGCGGCGTCTTGCAAGATGTCGAGATGCTGTTGCATCGTGATCTGCTTGTCGCTCTGAAAAAAATCAACCTTGATTCCCGCGATGCCCGCTTCGGAGATGGTTTTCATCTCGGCCCTACGTGCTTCGCGATCAAACATACGATCGCGCGGTCGCTCCGTGACGGTGTTGTTGGGCCCGCCCGAGTTGTACCAAAGCAGCAAACGCACGTTCTTGGTCTTGGCGTAAGCCGCGAGCTGCTTCCAATCGCCACCCTTCATCGTGTCCCAGTTGGCATCAACCAAGAAGTATTCCCAGCCCATGCTCGCTGCCAAATCAACGAACGGCACCATACGGGCATAATCTTGTGGGCTGTCGCTGTCAGACCACCACGACCACGACGATCGGCCGGGCTTGATCCATGAAGTGTCTTTCACCATAGATGGCGCCGCCAAGTGCGTCACCAAATTGGTTTCCACGATGGTGCCAAGTTCCGGCCCCACCACGATCAGCCGCCAGGGCAACGCCCACGGCATCGTCCAACGAGGCGCCACCGCGCCCAGCCCGTCGCCCTCTTCGGCTGATGGCAAACGAACCTTATAAAGCCCTCCAGGCGCGTGCTTTGCCAACCGGCTGCCGGCGAATCCGCGATCAAGGCCCGACTCCGCGAGCAGCACCCAGTTGCCTTGCACTTGAAACAGAGCGGGGAAACTCCAGCCCGCGGCTTGCGGCGAAGCCGTGCCTGCAGGAACGTCGGCCAGCCAGTCATTTTCGTAGCCTGGCTTCCATTTGTCGGCGTCGTCGTGTGGCGTTAGATACCCCAAAGACTGCACAGGAATGCGAAACCCCGTCTCTTCGCCCAAAACCTCGAACCACCCCGGTTGCTTGTCGGGGAAACGATAGCGAAACGCCACGCCATCGTTGTAAGCCCGCAGATCGATGGCCAAGGTGCCCCCGGCTTCACCCTGCAACGTCACAGTGGTTTCTTGGGCTGCGGCAACGTGATCAAGCGCCTTGCCGCTGACAAGCTTGTAGCGATCCTGAACCGCCTTGCTCGCCGCTCGACCCCAGCGTAGGCCCGTGACAAACGATTGATCGGCTCTGCGCACGCCCAGCGGCGACCACGGCAGCACCACCTTGCGGTTGGCCTTGTCCCCTTGCTCCACCCGATAATAAAGTCGAGCGCCGCTTTCGTAGCCACGCACGCTCGAAAGATCGGCCAGCACCAACGAGATCTGCGTGCGTCCATCGGGCGATGTGGCGGTGGCCCAATTGGCCTTGGGCAATTCAGCCGCCTGAGGCTCTGAACCGCTACGCACCATGCGCAGGGCCAGGTCCTCACTCAGCATTGGGCCCTTGAGCAGAGCCACACCCCCGCCGTGAACAAACCGCTGCGACGAAACGCTGCGTCCGGAAGTGGGATCCACCCATTCCAAATTGTAGGCGCCGAATGGCAGCTCTACGGACAACGCCACCGCGGCAGGCTTTTCCGCCTTGCCGCGTGCCAAATAAACGGCGTACGCGCGCCCAGGCGCCACCAGCGCTTGGGTGATGTAAGCGGCGCCCGCTTTCACAACTCCGGCGTCGGGCCGCATGAGGACAAGATCATCGCCAAAACCGTTTATGAAACGCGACAACGTGCCCAGCTGCGATCGCAGCGCGGGGCTGCCGCCGCCTGGTGCCTTCTGCACATCGGTGCCGTTGGGCCTGGCTGTGGTGAATGAATAGTCAAGATTGTTGAACAAACCGCCGCCCGCCAAGATGAAGGACCAACCTTGCTTGCGGTAGGTGGCGTCTTCGTTGCCATCGAAGCCGCTTTCATCAAAACCTATCACCCCCGATAGGTGCGCGTTCATGCTCACAGCGTCTGGTGGATCGGCATAGTGAAAGTTAAACACCGATACGTTTGCATCGGGCTCTGCAACCCGCACCGCTTTGTTGGCGATGTTTTGTGCGATCAGTGGCGCCCGGCCACCGCGGCGCCCCTCCTGCACGATTGCGGCGGCCATCTTCTTCTGCCACGCCAGTGAGGCGGCGTCGGCGGGAGCGGCCCTTCCGATGTCGCCCCCTAAATTGGCCCAGGGCTCATTTTGAATCTCGAAGATCACGTTGTCAGCATCGGCCAGCGCCCGCACGATCTGCCGCACCATTGCGTCCTGGAAAGCCAGCAGCTTGCCGTTGTCAAGGGTGTGAACCTGCTTGCGCTCCACAGCGCCCACCGCGTTGATGTTGTTGCGCTCGTGCAGAGGGCTGGCCTCCCACCCCCGCTTGTCGTACAACGCCGAAAACAGAGTGACTTCAACAACAATGCCCCGCTGGCTGGCTTGCGCCACGAAGTCCTTGAGCCGATCAAAGTAGGCAAGGTCCCAGCGTTTCAGATCAAATTTGTTGCCGCCATTGATGTATCCGGCGGTGGTGCTGCGCGCCCAAGGCGCCAAGAACCGACCTGGCGCCGGGGCCAGCGTGTTTTTCTCAATGCCAAACGCGCCGGGCATCTCCACATAGGCCCCTGTGAAAACGCGCGTGTAGTTCAAACCCTTTGCGGCCAGTTCATCGAGGTAGACCCGGTAATCGAAGTCCAGGTTCAACACCGCGCCGTAGTGCTCCCCCGATGTCACCAGCACCGTGGGTTTGCCTTTGAACTCAAAGATCCGTGGGTTTTCCGTATGCAGACGCAGCGCCGGCATCTTCGGGTCTCGCGTCTGGGCGGCCAAGGGTGTGGCCAAGCCCAAGAGTGCGGCGGCCAGCAGAAGGGGCGTTGTCAACGAGCGGCGAGGGGTAACCATGATGTCTCTGCCAACCGGCTTAGCCCATGTTGCGCCGCCTGCGCAACTGCTACCGGCAATGGCCGGTGATTCGGGGCCAGCCGGCGTAGCGTCTGGCACGTGCCCTCAACGCCATTATGTGCGATACCCCCAAGCGTCCCGTGTCATTCCCAACCCTGTCCTCCTCACGCCCCCGATTTGCCCTGCCATGGCTGCGACGGTATTGGCCCAGTCTGGTGGCCGCCGCGGTCTTGATTCCGCACGCGCTTGCCTTCAATTTCGTGAACGACGACGCCTACATTTCGTTCCGCTACGCCAAGAACCTGGCCGAGCACGGCCAACTTGTTTTCAACTTGGGCGAGCGGGTGGAAGGCTTCACCAACTTTTTGTGGACCGTGATGCTGGCCGCGGCCATGAAGCTGGGCTTTGCGCCCGAAAATGCCTCCCGTGTGCTGGGCACAGCCTGTGGCGTGGCGGGTTTAATGGTGGTTAACCGCATCAGCTTGCGCCTGGATCCACAGCCATCGCCGCGGGCCAGTGTCGGACATATCTTTGCCCCCTTGGGCTTGGCGGTCACGGCCGCGTACGCATGCTGGTGCATGGGGGGATTGGAAACGCAGTTGTTCACGCTGCTGTTTTTGTTGGCTTGCGAGCGGCTTTTGGCTGAGTTGCACCGGGACGCCAAAGGCGTGACCAGCGCGCTGTGGTTTGCGCTGGCGGGCATGACCCGTCCCGAAGGATTGATGTTGTTTGTTTTGGCCGGCGCTTTTCGCGTGGGACACATGCTGTGGCAGCGACGTGTGCGACCCACCCGGCAAGAGCTGCTGTGGCCGCTGGCCTTCGTGGCCGTGTTTGG
>JBBSJE010000315.1:0-6683 GCA_038257535.1 Polyangia bacterium | reverse complement strand
TTCGATGCGAGCCACAACATCCAGGTCTGCCGTGGGCCGCTGCAGTTCTCCCTTCAGTAGGAGCGCTTCCCCACCCACCAGCACCAAGTCCGCTTCTAGCCCCTCTTCTGCCAGGAGCTCCCCCAGGGCCTGCAGCGCAGCCTCGAAAATGGACGTGTCATTTTGGTGTATTAACGTCGCGATATGCGACAGTAAATGTCGTTTTTTCAGGTTTTGCCTTGGCTAACACGTCCCCATTTAGCGCCGGAAATCCAATGCACCGCGCTGTCCAGGACCGATCCGGATCGATGAGTTGCAGCATGAATCCGGAGGAGCTTGACGGCATTATTGGGTTTTAAGGACCCACAGCTGCCCTCAATCCATTGTCAACAAAACGTTGCCGATCTTCCGACCACTGAGCACATGACCAAACGCTTCTTTGATCTGCTCAATTGGATAACTGCGTTCGATCAGCGGCGTGAACGCTCCTTGTTCAAGCAAGCTTTTCATGAACGCAAGGCTGGCTTTCAGGTTGGTAGGCACGGGAAAGATCACTTTTTTGCCTGAACTCATAGGCGCAAGAAGTGGCGCTGCCAGTGCGAGGAAGATGTTTTGCGCGCCTGGTCCCAGCTCAGACGATAGGTAAACTGCGCCTCGCTTCATGAGCGGCTTGCAGTGGCCAAAGGTGCTCTTTCCAACCGCATCGAATACGAAGTCAAAGGCGGCGGCTTCCTCTTTCGGCGTAAGCACTTGGGCAAAGTCTTCGGATAGGTAATCGATGACGTGCGCGGCACCAAGGCCACGAACGGTTTCGACATGCGGCCCTGCGCATACAGCCGTAACATCGATTCCTCGGTGTTTGAGCAACTGAATGGCTGCCGAACCAATGGCACCCGTTCCGCCAATCACCAACACCTTGTCACCCGCTTTCAACGGAACCTTCTTGAGAAAATTGAGGGCGTAGTGGGCGCCCTCGGCAGAGGCTGCAGCTTGTTCGCAAGTGATGCCATTGGGTATCGCTTCAATAGCTTTGTCTTCTCGGATGGTCAGATACTGTGCATGCGAGCCAAGTCCATGATCGTCTAGCCCCCAAACTCGATCACCCGGCTTGAACTGTCTTACGTGCTTGCCTATCGCTTCGACATCCCCTGCGAAGTCGGTTCCCGTGGCCACGAAGCGCGGTCCGGGAAAGCCTGCGAAAAAGCGATAGACGAAGGGGCGCCCGTGCAGACCCGCGCAATCGGTGCGGTTGACAGTCGCAGCCCGCACACGCACCAGTAGTTCGTTGTCCTTGGGTTTCGGAATCGGCACTTCCTTGATCGCAAGACCTTCGGGAGAACCGTAGTGGGTTCGGAAGACGGTTTTCATCACTTAAAAGTTCACGCCAAAGTGCATGCCGGGTTCGGCCAGAAAATAACCGGGCCATTTTCTTTCTTGTGCCGCGAACGAGGCGGGAAGGTTTGTGTTGATGGGCCAGGCGGTCATTGCGATAGAAGGTTCGATGAAAAAGCGATCATTGAAAAACGCAAAGTGGTAGCCCGCACGCAACGTAAGAAACAGTTGGAACCCTGTTTGAATCTTGTCGTTGTTTTCATCCGAGTAGGTTTGTAGCAAGGGCAGCGCGTGAAAAGCCCCATAAACACCCTTCCAAAGGAAACGCTTGTAGACGAGGCCTATTCCATGGCTCCGGACCGATCCTGGGTAATTGTATTCAGATTTGCCCCAGGAGCCATACGGGATCCCCAATGGCGCATAGTATTTCCAGGTGATGGCCTCAACCGAGAACACCTCCTTCGCGTTGGCGCGGTAGTTGTAGTTCAGTTGATAGAATGAGGGCGGCTCGTCAAGCGGTACCAGATTCATCAACATGAACAGCGAACTGCCCAGGGAGTGCCTGCGAAAAGCCGGTTGTTCTGTGGGCTTTTCTGTGGACGATGCAAAGGCACTGTCCTGCGCCCCCGCGCCCGCCGCAATCACGGCGAAAATGGCGCACAAGGTATAAAGTTTCTTCTGAAGATTCGTGTAGGCGGCCATGGTTTCCTTCCTTCCGCTGCTCTCCTCAGATGCTTTACCCGGGGGGCAGGGGTGTTGGCCGCTCCCAGCGGTCCGAAGCCAACTCCGCGGAGGCGAAGTGCCTGTTTTGCCTCTTATTTCTGGTTCCAGCTACGCGGGGCAGGCTTCTGCCGCTAGTATTGAAAGAACGATGATCATCCACCCCGACCACCCCTTCCAAGGAACCGCGACAGATTGCGCCGTGGCCACGTTCGGCAGCGAGGCGGTTGTGGAAGAAGTCAGCCCCTTGGAAAGCCGTGTGGCATGGGACCACGAGGGCTACTCAGGTTTTGTAACCGACGTAAGTTTGCGCTGCGGTATCGACCTTTGCGTATCGGAAGGCCGCGCGACGCGTGCTGTGTCTTTGCCCGTGGATGGATCCCCCACCAACTTGATGTTCATCCTTTCTCGCGGCACAGGAGTTTCAACCACTGTAAACGGCGGTCCCAGCTTCGTCACGGGAGGCGCCGTGCTTGAGATCGTTCAAATCAAGCGGCCCGTGACCATGGTATCAAGCCTGTTACCGGGGGCGCACAATGCAGTCGTTGTACTAACTCTGACGCCACAAAGGATGAGCGAGCTGCTTGGCGTGGCGGCGCTTCCCGCGGTGGTGCAAAAAATTGTTGCCAATGAGGAAGCCTATTGCCGCGAGGCTGTGCCAATGGGCGCCACGCTGTTTCGCCTTCTTGAGGAGATGCTCGCATGCGCGGCCGCAGGATTCTCGCGTCAGCTCTACTTAGAAGGAAAAGGGCTTGAGCTGCTCGCCAAGATCTTCGATGAACTAAACGCTCAAGAGCAGGCCACGGTGCCAGCGCTTTCGCCCCGCGATGTGCAGCGGCTTCACAAAGTGAAAGAAACGCTGCTGGCGCGATTACACGATCCGCCCGCCCTCAGCGAATTGGCGCGGCAGGTGGGGCTTAACGAAACCAAACTCAAGGCCGCTTTTCGAATGCACTTTGGCGTGCCGATCTATTCGCATTTACGCGGCCGCCGCATGGCCGAAGCGCACCGCCTTTTGCGCGAACGAAACCTCAACGTCACCGAGGTTGCAACGCAAGTCGGCTACACAAATCCCAGCAAGTTTGCCTCCGCTTTCCGAAAGCATTTTGGCGTAACCCCCTCATCTGTTGTTCGCGTTTCGCCCGGGGTTGCGGGCGAACATGTGATGGCGCAAGAGGTGTAGGCAAGGGAAAGCGCCATCCCCAACCTGCCGACTTCAACCTCCAAGAGGCGCGTAGGCCGTTGTCTATGAATCTGGTCACGATTGCGGCGATTCTTTACGGAGCCGCAACCCTTGTCGCGGTTGGGTTTCTGATCGCGCTTGCCCTTGGGGCACCGTGGGGCTCTTACACGATGGGTGGCAGGTTCCCGGGGCGACTGCCTGCGCCCATGCGGGGGGCGGCGCTGGTCCAGGGCTTCATCCTATCTGGGCTCGTCGTGATCGTGCTGTCACGGGCAGGGGTCGCCGCGTCGGGGCTGACGACGGACAATCCCTGGTTGATCTGGTTGGTTGTGGTGGTTGCCGCGATCAGCCTGGTACTCAACTTGATCACCCCCAGCGCCGGTGAGCGGAAGCGCTGGGCCCCCGTGGCTTTCACGATGCTCGTCTCGAGCCTTATCGTGGCGCTTCGGTTCTGAATGGCCTCAGCATTTCTGAAGGCTCACCTCCGAAAGAACGATTGGGAATCCCTCAGCCGGCGAGGAAGGATTGTAGCGATCACCGCAACAACCCTCGCAAGGCTGGAACATGAACAACACAATCGAATTTCTCGTAAGAAGCATAGTGATCGGCGCAGGCGCCACCGTGGTTATGGATGTCTGGGCGGCGGTGTTAAGGCGCTTTGGCGTACCTTCGCTCAACTTCGCTTTTCTAGGCCGCTGGATCCGCCATCTTCCGCAGGGGCGGTGGTTTCATGAGAGCATCGCTAGAGCGGCTCCCATGCGCAGCGAGCTGCTGGTTGGCTGGTGTGCTCACTACTCGATCGGCATCACCTTCGCGGCGCTGTTGCTCGCCGTGTTTGGTTTGCAGTGGGCGCGGTCGCCCACGCTGCCGCCTGCTCTCGCTATCGGCGTTGGAACCGTATTGGCGCCGCTGTTCCTACTGCAGCCGGCACTGGGCGCCGGCATAGCATCGTCAAAGACGCCAGCGCCCGTCTTCAATAGCCTCAAGAGCCTCGCCACGCACATCATCTTTGGGTTGGGGCTTTACCTTGCTGCGCGGGCAACCGCCTCATTCCTGAACGCCGCTGATTAAGCCTCAAACCAACATAAGAACCTCAAATGACAATACAAAGTTCTGCACGTGTTTCTGTTGCAACAGCACCCGTCCCCACGCTCGCAGCCCCTGATGCAGGCACGATGCCTCTGTGGAAGACACTGGCGCCGATCTGCATGGTTGTCTTCCTGGAATTTTTGGCGATGGGCCTTCCGCTGCCCGTTATGCCAGTGCACATCCACGACACGATGGGATTTGAAGCATTCATCGTTGGCCTCGCGATCGGCGCCCAGTCGTTGGCCACTTTGCTCACGCGCCACGGGGCGGGAGCATGGTCGGATCAACACGGACCTCGGAATGCTACCGGTCTGGGTTTGGCAATCTCGGCACTTGCGGGCCTCCTCTATATGGTCTCGTCCGCGGTAACCGCGCCAATGGCCGCTTTGACCTTGCTGCTCATCGGTCGCGTGGTGCTGGGATTGGGCGAAAGCTTGGTGATCACGGGTGCCCTTGCATGGGGCGTGGCGCTTGCCGGTCGGCAAAGGTCGGGTGTGGTCATGTCGTGGGTGGGCATCGCCATGTACAGCGCACTTGCGGCGGGGGCACCGCTGGGAACGATGGTTTTCGCCGGATATGGCTTCGTTGGCGTGTCGTTCGCGGCTGCGCTGGCGCCTATCTTGGGGTTCAGTCTACTGGCCTTTGCGCGTGCCGTTGAGCCGGCACGTGGCGCTAGGCTACCGTTTTACCGCGTGTTTGGGATGATCTGGCTTCCAGGGCTTGGGCTCACACTCAGCGCCCTTGGCTTCGGTGCGATTGCTGCGTTCTCTTCGCTTCGCTTTGCCGAAGCGGGTTGGCCGTTCGCAACCTTGGCCATGACAGCCTTCGGAGCCGCCTATGTGCTGGCACGTTTGCTCCTAGGGGGCCTGCCCGACAAATTTGGTGGCGCTCGAATCGCCATGGCATCTGCCGCCGTGGCCGGCGTGGGCCAGCTTGTTATGTGGTTGGCGACCTCGGGCGCGATGGCGGTCGCGGCAGCGGCGGTGACGGGGTTTGGCTTCTCGCTAGCGTTCCCTTCCTTCGGCGTTGAGGCAATCCGTCCAGTGCCACCGCAAAACCGTGGTGTTGCGATCGGCGCATACGCCGCCTGCTTCGACGTAGCCATGGGTATAGGCGTGCCAGTGCTAGGCGTGGTGGTTGGCGCCTATGGTTATCGTGCAGCCTTTTTTGTTGGTGCGATCTCCGCACTTGGATCGCTTTTTGTTGCGGCGGCTTTGGTTTATCGCAGGCAAGCCTAGAAGCGTGTTTAGCCCGTTGCCTTGCTTGCCATGATGGAGGACGCAGCCATCAACAAAGGATCGTTCGCACGGCTGGCAAGAGACGCAAACAGAATCCGCACGCGTGCCTGCGCTTGAAACAGCAGCTCCACTTCTCCAAGCCGCTGGGCCTCTTTGGCGGTATCCGCATGTAACAAACCGACGCCAACGCCGCTGGCCACAAGGGTTCTTGTGATCTCCTGACGATCCGCGCTGATGATGCGTTTGGGTTTGAAGGCATGTGATGTAAACAGTTTCTCTGCAGTGCGGTTGCAGCAGGCGCTTTCGGTAGGATAGATCCACGGCAACTTAGACAAGCGCTGCCAATCAAGTGGCTCAGGGGCCGCGATCCCGCCCGGCGCCGCCACAACAAAGATCGCGAAGTCGGACACTTCGATCGTGCAAAGATCCGGCGCGGGCTCTTCGGGCTCGTTGTAGAAGCCCGCCTCAAGGTTGCCGTTGCGGATGCCAGCCAAAACCTCTTGCGACGTTTGATGCTTGAGAATCACTTCAACACGAGGGAACCGCGCGGCAAGCGAAGTGAGAAGCCGGCCTATCGATTCGTTGCCCGAATTGCTGCCGGCACCAATCCTGAATTTTCCCGACAACTCACCCTTGCTTCGCGTGGCCTCTGCCATCAAATCCTGATGCGCCGCCAGCGTTTGCTCTGCCTTCGCGAGCAAGCGTTGCCCATCCTGCGTAAGGGCCAT
Source organism: Polyangia bacterium (assembly GCA_038257535.1). Taxonomy (GTDB): domain Bacteria; phylum Myxococcota_A; class Polyangia; order Fen-1088; family Fen-1088; genus JAGTJU01. The sequence continues at coordinate 414 of JBBSJE010000315.1, read as the reverse complement.
TCCCCGAGGCGTCCGTTCGAACAACGCGAGGCCAAGGCCCTCTTCCATCGCCTTGATATGGGCGCTGACCGCGGGCTGGCTGAGGTGCAGCCGCTGCGATGAACGCGTGATGCTACCCTCGCGAGCCACAGTGACAAACGTTTTAAGTTGGTGCAGATCCATTGTGGCGTTTGTACTATGACACCGCCTTACCTCCACAGGTTGACCGAATCGAAAATGCGGCCTTTAATCTGCGGCACCCGCCTATGAAAACCGTCTACCGCACCCAGTACGGCCTCCCCAACGTCTTATCTGTGCGAGATGTGCCGGTGCCCACGCCAAAGCCCAACGAGGTGCTGGTACGCATCCGCGCGGCAACCGTCAGCCGCACCGACGCCGCCGCCTTGGAGGGCAAACCTTTCCTTTATCGCTTCG
>JBBSJE010000314.1:0-6736 GCA_038257535.1 Polyangia bacterium | reverse complement strand
TCCATTCGTCGCGTGGTGCGAGCCCCTCGCCGATGGGATCGCATCGTGCAGCTAGCCGCAGCGCGCGGGACCAGCTTGCCTGAAGCGCCTCACCCGGTGGCCCTTTCAGAGTTTCTGCAGGCGCAACGAGCCGCGCATCCAATAACCTACGCAGAGTTGTCCTTGAGCGTGGTGAAGCTTTTGGGGCCCGGCGAATATGCTGTGGCCGATCCCGATAGTCCCGATGGCCATTTCGGCCTTGCGGTTGAGGACTACGCGCACTCCACGGCCCCAAACCGCCGCTACGGTGATTTGGTGACGCAGCGTCTGTTAAAGGCAGCCGCGAAAGACGCGCCTCAACCCTATGACGTGCCCGCGTTGCTGAAGATCGCTGAACGCTGTACCCAGGGCGAAAACCGCGCCCGCGCCTTCGAACGCACCATGCGAAAAGTTGCGGCGGCGCTATTTCTTGCGGGCCGCATTGGTGACACCTTCGAAGCGATTGTCACGGGTCGGAGCCCCAAGGGTGTGTTCGTGCGTCTGCTGGATCCCCCCGCCGAGGGGCGTGTGGTCAAAGGCGAGGTTGGATTGGACGTTGGGGATCAAACGCAGGTACGCCTCGTTGCCACAGAACCAAGCCGAGGGTTTATCGACTTCGCGGTTACCTGAGCCGCGTCGGCCGCGCTCATTTCACGCGATAAAACACGTCCGTGCGAAGTTTGGCTGGGTCGTCGTTCCAGTCGCCGTAAACCTCCCAGGAAGGACCCGCAAGGGCGTAGCCGTTTTGCTTGCACCACGCGCGCACGGCCTTATGCGCAGCGCGAAGGTCGCTGTAGGGCCCAAAGTGTGCCGTGGTCGCAACAAGTCCGGCCGGGACGGCAGAGTTCACAACGTCGTCTGACTCTTGAAATTGTTTTACCACCTGCACGCCCACCTCAACCGTTTCCTCTCCGCTGTCGTCCCAATAGATAGCTACGTTGTGGCCGTCTGTTCGCAATTCAGGATTCTTTTCAAGAAAGTCCCAAACAGTTTTGAGAAGCTGTCCTATCTCCTGGGAAATGCGCTTCAATGTGGTGCGCTGCCGCGAGGCCGCTAGCCGTTGTTGCAACACCTCTGTGATGGAAACCTCATAGTTGCCCTGGCGACCGCTGCGCGCGCGCTCAGAGGTGCAGGCTTTCGTCACAAGATATCCACCAAGCATCAGAGATCCGAGAATCACTGCAGTTTGTTTTGTCATCGTTCCCCTCGAACCATTGCCAACCGTGCTAGGCCGCTCCTATGGTGCCAACGTATACCTGTGATGTCTAGGGCGTGGACGCTTTCGTGAAGCTTGCGCGGGCGGCGTCCACGGGGCATTCTCACGAGTAGAGCGCGCTGGGGCGCCTCCTGTCCGCGGCAAGAGAGATTTTCTTTCACCCAGTCGGCTACGCCCGAGATCATTCAACCTTCTTTCGGCCTGTACGTAAGCGGATTTCAGGCGCCACGGAAGGAAGGTTCCATGCCCTCGACCAAACACCGACAGATCACCGCGCAAACCAACCTTGAAGCCCTCAAAAAAGAGGCAAAACGTTGGCTGCGAGCCCTTCGCGCAAGTGAGACAGACGCCCGCCGCCGCTTCGACGAGCCCACCCAAAGCCACCCTCCACGCCTGGGCTCCGCGACGTTCAGCATGCCCTTGCCCACGAGCACGGGCATGAAAGCTGGATGGCGTTGCGAGGCGCACTTGATGATGCCGCGATGGCCGCACGCAGCCACGACGAGCGCGTGGCGGACTTCCTGGACCTTGCGTCACTGCATTATGGGCTGGCGCCAGGGGCGCGGGTGATCTCGAATCACCCCGAGGGGCCGCTTCGGCGGCGGCAGGCAGCGCGGATCCTCGAACGCCACCCCGAAGTGGGGCGCGCTAACCTGCACACGGCTGTGGTCTGCGGTGATCTCGCGGAGGTGGATCGCATTCTGGCTGCGCGGCCTTCAGCGGCGGTCGAGAAAGGCGGGCGCGAGGGGTGGGAGGGCAAAGGACACGATGGTCTGGAGCGCGCTTTGCGGTGTCATCGGGGATGGAGAGGGCGGGCCGGTGAACTGCCCGCCACACCCTGCGGCCGAGCCGCTTGCGGCATTGCTCCTGGATCGCGGCGCCAACCCAAACCAAAGCCAGGCGCTATACAACACCATGCTTCGTGGTGATGACGATTGCTGGCTGCGTGTGCTTGTTGAGGGAGGACTAAACGCGCGGGACGCCATCGAATGGTCCGCCGACAAATCCAAAACCATGTTCGAATACCTGCTTGATCATGCCGTAGAGGCGAATCAGCTCAAGCGCGCGACCTTCATGCTCGATCACGGCGCCAACCCAAAACCCGCGCGGGAAAGCCTGTACAAGCGCGCTCTGCTTGGCGGCAGCGTCGAGATGGCCGAGCTGCTGGTTCGCCACGGCGCCCCGCGCACCGAGCTTGTCGGCCGCGAGGCGTTTCGCGCAGCGTGCACGCGTCTTGATGGCGTGGAGGCAAAGGCCATGCTGGCCGCTCACCCGGAATACATGGAGGACGCCGGCGCGATGCTGGTTGACGTGGCCGCGAAGCACGACCGGTGCGACCTTGCCGGCCTATTGTTGTCGCTGGGGGTTTCGCCGGACGTAGAGCATACGGGGCCGTCCGGACGCTACCGGGCTTTGCATCAAGCCGCGTGCGTGAACCACGCCCGCTTGGCGCAGTTTCTGATTGAACAGGGCGCTGTTGTAGATGCGCGGGACGAAACGTTTCGAGCCACAGCACTAGGCTGGGCGATTCACACCCAGATGCCCGCAACCATTGAGCTCTTCGTCCGCTACACCCGCGACGTGTTCACGCTGGTGGCTTGTGGCAACACCACTCGCCTTGCCGTCTTGCTCACCGAGAATCCGGAACGCGTCAATGAAACGCTCGACGCGCGCATTGGACTTGGTGTCAGGAGCGCCGACGCTGGCGAGACACCGCTTTTCGCCCTTCCTGAGGACGAGGACAGCGCCATCGAGGTGGCAGAGATGTTGATCGCCGCCGGCGCTGATCCGACCAGGCGCAATCATGCCGGGCAGACGGCTGCCGACAAGGCCCGCGCCCGCGGACTGAACGACGTGGCGGAGATGTTGAGTAACGAAGCATAGGGTGGTCGACTTTAGATCCCAGGTGACTCCTGCGTATGCTGATCGAGAGGCATGGGGCACAGCGCGCGGAGCTTGCAACCCGCGCAGGAGCTGCCTTGCCAAACGTGATCGAACATCGCCTGGATCTCGTCGAGCAACAGATCATCGGCGGAGAGGAATCCCACCTCGAAGTTGCGGCGTCCCTCTCCCTTGGCACCTAAGCCCGCGCCAGTCCAATTGGCGCTGCCAAGGTACAACTGAGCGCCATCGATCACCACGGCCTTGAAGTGAACGCGTGGACAGCGGCGCAACTCAAACGCGTGCGAAGCGGCAAGCAAGCCTTTGCGTTTACGCAGCTCTTCTCGAAACGGCCGCGAGGGCTCGCCTGCGTGGAGGATCCGGATCTCAACGCCGCGGCTGATTAACTCCTCGAAGATCTCCAGCACCGAGCAGTATCGCCCCGATCCCGCGCGCATCGTTCGGCGCCGCCCGGGTCGGGCTCGGGGATCTTCCACCATCAGCTCTTTGAGATTCGCGGTGGCAATCCACACGCTGCGCTTGGCACCCATGACCGCCTGGATCACAGCGTCGTAGTGACCGCGGCCGGCCAGTAGAGCGGCGGAGATGGAGCGACGGGGCCGGACAAAGTCCATGACACCAAGATTACATTGCCCTGGTCGGGCGTAAGTCAAATTGCGAGACCGCTGGCCCCGGCGCCTGAGTCCGCTAGACTCTCTTTGTGTGGTACGGCGGGCAAAGGATGGTGCGGGGGCGGGCGCTGCGAGGGCGAGGGCTCGTGATTTGGTTCGGCTTGCTGCTTATGTTAGCGGGCGCCGCGATCGCCCTTGGGCTCTTGACGGGCGGGGGAGATCGAACGGGACCGGTGCCGGCTGAACCCAGTAGGTTTCATTTCACCAATCCGCCCTGACCGGCCTTCGTCTCCGACGCCTTTTGGAGAGTCACCTCGCGGCCATGTTCATTGCGGCCATGTTCATTCTTGCGCCAACTGGCGTTGATGGTGTTGGGGGTCGCGGCGTTGTAAGAGCAGGACCTGGACGAGATGGACCTTTTGTTTGTGACCTGGCATTTGATCGCCGCGTGATGCTAATGCAACGGCGTTCAAGTACAAGGCGCATCGTGGTCGGTATCGAGGTACGGACAAGCATGGAAAAAAAACACGAATCTTCGCGATGTCATTTGCGAGCGTGTATCCGATGTACGTGCAGAAGGCAGAAAAGAAGGGGCGGACCAAGGAAGAGGTCGATGAGATCATCGCGTGGCTTACGGGCTACAAGGATGGTCAGCTTCAGAGCGCTATTGACGCCAAGATAGACTTCGAATCGTTCTTCGCCCAAGCGCCCCGAGTGAACCCGAACGTTGGGCTCATTAAAGGTGTGGTATGCGGCGTGCGCGTGGAAGACGTCGCCGACCCGCTGATGCAGAAGATCCGCTACCTGGACAAACTCATCGACGAGCTCGCAAAAGGAAAGAAGCTGGCGAGCATTCTTAGGTAGTAGCGCGAAGGTATACGGACGTCCGAGTTCACAGGTTCGGCTTAGTCGCCAGTTTCGAACCGTTTCACGATCTGAAAGCGCTCACACACGACTGGCATGCGGGGGTCTGCCTCTTTCCCAATCTTGGCGCATACAAGGGAAAAGAACCTCCAATGCTCCCGCCGCCAACTTTCGAGGGTTCCATCCCCCTCTCCTTCGGCTGCGGCGAAGTCCGCACCAACGAGCTCGAACGGAACAACTTGAACCGAGATGGTCCGTATCAGCGCGAAGGGGGTGCTGCAAAAATCGGCGAGGATGTCCTCATCGCCGGCGCGGCGCAGTGGCGATCCTTCCCAGTCGTATTCCCACGCGAGCGAGCTTGTGGCCGTTTTTCGGCCGCTCAAAACCAGAAGGGCCAACTCGGTCGACATGGCCTCCGAACCACCCATGACGGTGATGCCTACTGTTGAGGGAAGTTTCTCACCAGCCGCCGTCAGCCTTGCCACGACCTCGTGCCTCATCGCCATCGCGTCCATTCACTGTTATTGCGGCCGCATCACACTGTTGTGTCTAAGTTCACGGCACGGCCAACAATAATTTCGCGGTCGCGAGGTACGGCTCCTGCAGCCCCGTGAGATCGTTGTAGTCAGCACCTGACCAACAGGTGCGTGATTCCACCACCCCCTCCGCGGTGCGGATCGAGAAGGTTTGCAAATTTCCATTGCAGGCCAGCCTGTCGGGGCCGGCGTTGGTGGGCTATGAGCGAAAGGCCGTTAGAAGTGCTTCGCGCTTGTCCTCAGTCGTTCGGCCCCGTGATTTGAAATCGAACGCCCCGCTCTCGCAACCTTCGTCGGACCAGACCTCGCCATGTGCGTCCACCGCGAGCCACTGGCCACAGAGGCCTTTGTTTCGCGTCCACAGCATCGCCGGCTTTGAGAGGTCCTCAAGGCGCGTGGTTCCCGACGAGCATGCTCCCAAGACCGCGAATGTCGTAAAAGCCAAAACGTGTGTGTCTATGATGCGCATTTTCGGAGCAACCAAGAAAGAGAGCGGACCGCAGACAGCAAGAGCACGACATCGCGGTGCAAAGCAGAGGCCAGGAGTGCGTTCGGCCAAACAGCATCTCACAGGCATGCTTCCTTCTCAACAGCCGTGCCGCCGGCGCGACGTAAGCACGACACAAAAGTCACAATTTCGAGAGTGGCGTCCGACTACGAGGCCAAAAACGCCGCTTGAAAGGGTATATAATAGGCACAGGACTTGCTGCGGCAGCCATCATGAGCCCCTCACTCAGACAGTTAAGCCACGCGCTCGACCAAGGACGCAACCTCATGCTGACACTGTCAACAGTGCTCCTAGGTTTCGGCATGTTTGCCTGCGGTGATGGTGACGCAGAAGCGGTGTGGAGTGAAACCAGCGAAAGCCTTGAAATCCGCTGCAACAACTACTGGGAAGGAAAAATCACCATCATCGCAGATCGGGCTCAGCTGACTTCGGCTCAGGCGGAGGCGCTTGCGATGCTACAGGCGCAACCGGCGGGCCCAGCGACGGAGTGTGGAGCGGATGGGGATCAAGACTTTTGCGACATCCGCATCACGGCAACAAGTGGGCAAACGAAGAACTATCGCGCAGAGGAGACCGCTGGCTGCGGCACCGTGCCCTACGATCTGCTCAAACCCGTGTTGCATGCTTTCGGATGTGTGCGCTCGGGTGGTGAAAGCCATCAAATGCCCACCGGCACCCATGCCAGTTCCACGTGCCGCTAAAGCGCACAGTACCTCCCAAGGCGCTATGCTCACGGGGTGATTCGGCCGGCTGATCGTGCGTATTGTCATGGACTTCGCTCCCTCATGGAGCGTGATCTGCGTTGGGTGGCGCTTGAGCCTTCGGCGGAAACGTTGTGGCAGAACGTGTGCGCCGCAGTAACCCGCTTGTTGACGAGCGAATGGCAGCAGGGCCTCATCGAAGGCGCTACGCGTGAGCAAGCGTTTTATGTACGTTGCGGCGTAAACCCCTTACAGGGTGCATGAGGGCGGAATTCGGGCGATGAGCCATCCTTGTGGGCATGTTGACAGAGGCCCACGAAACGGATGAGCACGCGGACCGCGGTGGTGGCGGTCTACTCTGTGCTCTTTTGTCGGGCTTG
>JBBSJE010000313.1:0-6801 GCA_038257535.1 Polyangia bacterium | reverse complement strand
CACCACGGTGATCGGCCCGCGCTCAGAACGCGTGGAAGTTCAAATTCGCACAAGCGAAATGGATCGCACCGCGCAGTACGGAATCGCAGCGCACTGGCGACAAAAAGATTCGATGCACCTGAAGTCAACCGACAGCAAAGCGTTTGCTTGGTTGGCGCAGTTGATGGAATGGCAGCGGGACCTCAAGGACCCCACCGAGTTTATTGAAACGGTGAAAACCGACCTCTTTGAAGAAGAGGTGTTTGTGTTTACACCCAACGGCGACGTCAAGGCTTTGCCCAAGGGGTCCACGCCGATTGATTTTGCCTACGCCGTACACTCCCAGGTGGGCGACCATTGTTCAGGCGCCCGCATCAACGGCATCATTGTTCCGTTGCGCTACGTGCTTCGCAATGGCGACACTGTGGAGATTCTCACCTCGGCCAAACAACAGCCGGCCAAAGAGTGGCTGAAGTTTGTGGTCACCAGCAAGGCGCGCGCGCGGGTGCGGCATCACGTGCGTGTTTCGCAGCGCGAACGCAGCAAGCAATACGGCCGAGACCTTTTGGCGCGGCAGTTGCGGTCGATGGACAAAGATCTTTCCGGTGCCGAAAAAGAAGGTCGGCTTGAATCAGCGGCGCGGCAACTGCGCGCTGGCAATGCCGACGAACTGCTGATGCTGATCGGGTATCAAAAGCAATCGGTGGATCTGGTTTCACGGGTGATGTACCCGGCGGCGGGCGCGGAGGCGGTGGTGCACGACGAGGCCTCGGCCGAACCCACGTCGGTGGCCATCGCGCGGGCACGACCTCCGCGTCGCTCCGTGGGCGGCGTAAGCGTGCAGGGCGACGACGACGTGGTGGTGCGATTTGCCAAGTGCTGCTGCCCGATCCCCGGCGACGCCATCACGGCGTTCACCACGCGCAGCCGTTCGGTGGTTGTGCACCTGCGAGATTGCGACAAAGCCATGGATTTGGATCCAGCCCGCCGTGTGGATGTGAGCTGGGACGAATCGGTCACCTTGCACCGGCCAGTGACGATTGAAGTGATCACATCGAACCGGCCCGGAATTTTGGCGAACTTGTCGAAGGTGTTCCAAGAGCAAGAGCTGAACATTTCGCAGGCCAAATGCCGCACCAGTGACGAGCGCGGCATCAACACGTTTCAAGTGATGCTAAGCCATGTGCAGCAGCTCAAAGCCCTATCGCGGGCCTTGTTTGCCGTAGAGGGCGTGATCTCGGTGGAGCGGGTAAACACATCCAAGGCGTAGGACGGGGCCCGGCTGGTTGCCAACGATTGCCACCGCCGGGCAAAGCGGCAGGCAAACGGCAGGCAAACGGCAGGTAGGTGCGCAAGAAGATTGACCTTCCCCGCGCTGCCTGGTAGATGAGCCCGACCATGGCTTCTAATTCTGCAAAAACCTGGAACAAACGGGACGCGCGACGCAGCAGGGCCGGCCGCAAGCGAAAGAACCGCGACGCCCGCCAGTCCACCCCGTCGACCGAAACTCTGTTCGCTGGTTGTGGCGAACCCGGCCAGCCCTTGAAGAAGTAAATTGCGAACCCAGCGACCCCAAATTTGCGTTCGGGGTCGTTTCTTCGTTCTCTCTGCGCAGGAAAGCCAAGGCGCCCAGATTTCTTTTCGGGGCGCCTTTTGTCGTTGGCGGCGCGGCTTTTTACGCGGACAGAGAGGCCATTTGTTGCATTCCCGATGGTACGAAGATTGATCTCCGATTCCGCCATGCATAAAATGTCGGGGCTCTGTTCGGAATCGGGCACTTGCGCCTGATCTCCTGGGCAGACCTCGCCGCGAGGCCAAAGCCGGATGAAGACCTGCCCCAGTTGTAAAAAAACGTACGAGGACGAAGCCAATTTCTGCCCAGAGGAGGCCTGCGCCACAGACGAGGGGCCCAGGCGTCTTGATGCCGTGGGGGTAAAGGGCCCACGCTTCGCGCCGGTTGAACGGATCGGCGGTGGTCGAACCGGTGAGGTTTGGCGTGCTGAAGATCAGGAGACGGGTGAGCAGGTCGCGCTGAAGCTTCTGCCCGCGGCGGTGGCCAACAACCCCGTGACCATGGGACGGCTTGACCGCGAGCTCAAGCAGCTGATGCGGGTCAACAACGCCCACGTGGTGCGGGTGATCGAAACCGGAAAATTGGATGACGGCCGGTTTTTCATCGCCTCCGAGTTTGTGGCCGGTGCCGAATCGCTGCAAAGCGCTTTACGCCGAGGTGCGGTCCCGCTTGAACAGGCCAAGGCCACCCTGGCGCAAATCGGCGAGGGGTTGCTGGAAGCGCAAAAGGCGGGTCTGGTGCACCGGGATCTGTCCCCGAAGAACGTGCTGATTGATCCCAGCGGCGTCGCCAAGGTCATCAACTTCGCGGTGCCCGTGCAGGTGGATGAAAAGCTTTCGGGCGTGGCGGAATACGCTTCGCCGGAGCAGGCGCAAGGCCGTCCGGTGGACCAGCGGTCGAACACCTACAGCCTGGCCTGCGTGCTTTACCATTTGATCACGGGTGAGCCTCCGTTCTCGGGCCCTGATCCCAAGGCCGTTTTCGAGCTTCACAATTCGGCCTTGCCCTTGGCGCCCAGCCAGCGCCGGCCTGATGCGACGGTGGGCCCCGATGTGGACCGCGTCTTGCTCAAGGCTCTGGACAAAAACTCAAGCAAACGACCTCTCACGCTGCGTTTGTTTTTGAACGAAGTCGACGCCTTAACCGCAGCTGTGGCGGCGGCGCCGGCGACCTCGGGACGCGGTGAGGTTGGCTTCGCCAAGACCATGCTGTTTGCAGGTGGCCAGGCCGAGGTTCAGCAAATGGTTCAGAAGGCCATTGCGCAAAGGCAGGCAGCGGCAGGCGGTCCCACGCAGGCCCCTGTGGCCGCCGCCCCTGCTCCTGTTGCCGCAGCACCCATACCTGTGGCCGCCGCCCCTGTGGCTGTGGCGTCGGCGCCGGCCAGCGCGCCCCGCACGGGGACAACTGCGCCTCCTGTGGCCGCCGATGGATCCAGCGCTGTGGCAGCACGCCTAACCCCACCACCCGTCACCCCAAACCCATTGGACGCGCCCATGGCGCCGGTCATGGCCGCAGCCGCAGCGCCAGCTCCCGCGGCCGCTTCAGCTAGTGCATCGGCGGCCGGGGGCAAGGGCGCGGCTTTCCGCGAAACGCTTTGGTTCAAGAAGGGCGACGTTGAGCAGATGGTGGCCGAGGCCAAAGCCAAAGCCGCTGCCATTGGCGCTGCCGAAAGAGGAGAAGAAGAGGTTGTTCCCAACGAGGACATCCGCCCGATTGAAGATCGCTACGTGGATGACGGCTCGGTGACCACAGACGATCGCAAGAAGTTCTCTTTGCGCACGGGTGGTACAGCCACGGCGCTACCCACGGTGGGCAAGTCATTGCCCGGCGAGAAAATGTCTGAGGAAGAACTTGTTGGCGAGTTGGCGCCTGGTCGCAAAGTGGGTGTGATCGTCGGCGTGGCGTTGGCCGTGGTGGTGGCCATCGTGGCGGTGATGATGCTTATGGGCGGCAAGAAGGAAGAGGCGGCGACGCCAGCCGCCGCGGCACCTGCGGTGGTGGCCCCCCCGGCTGCTGCGCCGCCCCCCCCGAAAGCTGAGCCGCAAGCCGCTCCCACGGCCGTGGTTGCAGAGCCGGCCGCGCTTCCACAAGCCGCCTCGGCGAAAAAAAAAAAGTCTAAGCCCCCGGCCAAGAAAAAAGCCTCGGTCAAGAAAAAGTAAGCCGGCTTGAGGCGACGCCAGCCTAAGCGCTGTCGGGCCACACGCTGTAAACACCGCTTTGCTCAAGGTGCGCGCACGCCCTGAGCAAAGTCGGATTCTGAGCCAGCGCGGCCAGCGCTTCAGGAACGAAATCGGGATTGTACTTTGCCCCCAAGGTGAACACGCGGGCATCGGGGGGCAATCCGGCTATGGCGGGAAGACCGCCAAATCCCACCAACGTGGTGCCGGGCGCAAGCAGGTGCACGGCTGCTGACCACGCCAGCGCGTCGTCACCTAGCACAAAGACCTGGCGCTCCAAAAAGCCGCCCGGCGACGCCTCGGCCATGGCCACCGCCTCCTTGTCCAGATTGTTCCACCCCACGAACCGCGCGGAAGCGTCGTCGCCCTCAGCAAGGGACGTCAAGGCGGCGTTCAGATGATCCGGCCCCACAAGCAAGGCTTTGCTTCCTCGCCCGGCAGCCAAGATGGCAGCCAAAACGGTTTGCGGGCTGGTGCCAATCCAATACGAGATGTCGCCCGGCCCAAGGCCGCTACGGCCCATGGCCTCTAGTAGGGGCGCCACGAGATCAGCCCAAACCGCCAGGCGCGGTGCCAATTGGTTTGGGTCGAAGGCGTAGGTGAAGCGCTCCGGCAGATCGCCAGGTAGCTCAAGGTTGGGCCCTAAAGATTGATCGGCCAGCCAATCTCTTTGTGCAACACAACCTGAGATCAAGGCGCGCCGGCACGGCCCACATTCCCCGCAGGGCAAACTGCCAGGAATGAACAGCGCCTGATCTGCAGCAATGGCCACAACCGCCTGCGCAACCCAATCGCCCGCTTCGTTGCGGTGGCGCAAAGTTGCAACGGCGGTTCTTGCGCCTTCGCTCATGGCTTCGTCACCGAGCCTCTGCTTCCACGATCGCGATGCGGAGGCTTCGCGGTTGTCCGTCGCGCACGTAGCTTACCTCGATCGCGGGCGCGGCTTTCAAGCTGTTGAACACCACCTGGGCGGTGTCCGGCTTTTCAAGCTGCTTGGGGCCTTGCCCATTGATGGCGGTTACAACGTCGCCCGGCCGCAAGTCTACGTTCGCATAACAGGGGTTTGTCAGATGCAGCGCTTGAACCCTCCAGCCCTGAAACTTTCGTTTCTCCAGCACGCGTTCAACTTGCACGCCTTGCAGCCAAAATCCGAGCCCCGCGTCCACAACCTCAGCCACCGCAGCGCGCTTCACCGCGTTTTCCGAGGTCATTGAGGTGCAACGATCTTGCGGGCGGCGGGCCGGTCCTTGCTCGGGTTCAGCCATCTGCGGGGCCGCGCCGGTTTCGTCCCCCTGGTTCAAGTCGCTTTGGGCTTCGGTGGCGGCGAGGCCTTCTTCAGCGGGCGAGGGGCTGTGAGCGCAGGCTAACAAGCTGGCGGAAAACACAAAAAGTGAAGCAGTTTTAATCATTTGAGAGAAATACCTCATCCACAACTTTCAAAATGGCTTGGGTCACGTCGTCTACGCTGGGGCTGCCATCCACCACGCGCGCCTTCGGATCGGCGGCCGCCAGGGCACGATAGTGCGCAGCCACTTTGGCCAAAGTGCTGTCGGCGTCGTAACGCTCCTCGGGACGCCCTGCGAGGGCGCGGCGGCGGGCGGCCTCAGCAATGGGCAGGTCCACGAGGATGGTCAGATCTGGCTGGCGTAGGTTGCGGCCCAAACCTGCCACCCACGACACATCCGTCTCCTGTGCCTGATAGGCCAGCGACGACCAATGGTAGCGATCGGAAACCACGTCGAACCCGGCGGCCAATCGCGGGTCGATCTCGCGTTGCAGGTGATCCCGCCGGTCGGCGGCAAATAGCAGCGCCATGGTGTCGCCGTGCACGCTGGCCCCAGTTGGTGCGTGCCCCCCCAGCAGGATCTCCCTTAGCAGCCGACCGACCGGCCCAGTGGAGGGTTCGCGGGTGCCATGCGTTTTGCGCCCGCGGCTTTGCAGGTGCTCGAGCAGACGGGCGGCCTGGGTGGTGGTACCAGAGCCATCAATGCCCTCCAAAACAATGAAATGCGGCGAATGCGTCACGGGCGGCCAGGTTCTACACAGACTTGGCCGTGCTCACAACGCCAGATTCGGGGCCGCGGCGCATTTGCGCGGCCATACCTCGATCAACAATGCCTTCAACAAGCCGGCAGCGGCTTCGCTTGCAATCTAATGCAACACGCGGAAGCGGTCCAAACACGCCCGAAGCTGCAGCTCGCCTTCTTCTTCGAAAGACATAAACCGCACCGCCATACCTGAAACCGACCGACTTTCGCCCGCTTGGGAAAAGTTGATGAAGTAGTGGTTCTTCACTTCGCCCACGGCCACGATCTCGCCGCTTTCGTCGGCGGTGAGGAAACACACGCGCACCTGGGCGCCCAGGGGAAGGTGGTCGCGGGTTTCCAAGAAAATGCCTCCCGCGGACACGTTGCGGGCCACACAGCGAAACTCGCCGAACAAAAGCGACTCCACGCGAACGGGGAACACTTTGTCGAAGCGCAGGTGGGCTCGCTTTTCGTCGTCGTCCGCAGGGGGAAAACGGGGTAGGGGCGCAGCGTTGTTAAGGCGGGGCTTTAGGAGGCGGGGCTTGTCTGGCATGCTGAGGACAATATCCGTGTATTGATATGAAGTCAAAAATCCTACATGTAGTACAAGGTCGTTCTCGGCTTTTGTGGTTAATGCCCGTCGCTTGGGCGCTGTTGTTGTTCGTTGCGTCCTCGGTGCCAGGCACGTCGTACCCCGAGGTGTCGTTTGCCTTCGCAGACAAGCTCGTGCACTTAGGCATCTACGGCGTTTTGGGGGCGCTGCTGGCGTGGGCGGCGCGGGCCAACCTGGCCTGGTCCACTGTGGGCGTGTGGAGCTTCGCAATTGGCATGGCCTCGCTCTACGGCGCCACGGACGAACTACACCAATACTTCGTTCCCAACCGATCGGCCGATGTGCGGGATCTGTTGGCCGATGCGGTTGGCGCCGGTGTGGGTGCGGCGCTTGTGTTGGTGATCTTCGTTTGGCGGCGCAAGGGCGCAGGGCTCAAGCCAAAGCCAGGCACAACTTCAAGTCGCAAGTCGCAAGTCCAAGTCAAGTCCAAGT
>JBBSJE010000312.1:0-6825 GCA_038257535.1 Polyangia bacterium | reverse complement strand
GTGGTTTGCCAACAAACAAACGCCCTCACCGCCCATGACGAAGACATCGACAACGATGGTAGGATAGACACCTTCCTGTGCGCTGACGATGACATCGATGACGACATGGATTCGGACTCGGATTCCGATTCGGATGACAAGGCGAAAGCGGGGGGCGACAGCGATTCAGACAGCGACAGCGATTCGGATGCTGATTCGGACACGCCCGACGCGTGCATGATGCGCAGCGATGCCGACAGCGATTCTGATTCCGATTCGGATAATGATGGCGACACGGATTCCGACTCCGATTCTGATAATGATGGCGATTCGGATTCCGACTCCGATTCTGATAATGCGGACGGCGACCACGACGGCGTCCCCGACAAACACGACTGCGATTGTCGTCCGATGCCGCCTGCTCCCTCGTCCGCTGCTCCAGCGCCCGCTGCACCGGCAGCGACCGAGCCCACGCCTCCAGCGACCGCGCCCGACCCCGTAACCAGCCCGGTACTGTAAGGTTCCTAGCTGATCACTGCCAAGGGCGCCTAAGTGGCGCCCTTGGCTTTTCTAAGTCTCACGTGATGTTATCGGGAGGCCATGAGTGGGCCCGCCGTTATGGCGCGCACTCTAGATCCGCCGTGCGCATGCGACACTCCACACACTCACGAGCAACGCAATAAATCTTCTCGGTGGCGCAATGACTGTCTGAAGTTGCCGTTACCGGACAGCCCAGCACAGGTAATCCTCTGGGAGGTCCAGCGAAATGGCAAAGAAGGTAAAAAGCCATACTGAAGAGTTCAAGCGGGAAGCGGCTGGGCCGCTCGCATCCGCGGTCGCGTTTTGTTTTTCTCACGACGCAGCTCACGGCCGCCGAAGAGGGCAGTTTCGGCGAGCGCGTGACCTCCTGACGAGGGGGCGCCTACGGCCACCCGGCGCCCGAATCTGATTTTATCAGGGCTCATCATCACACTGAGAATCGTCCTTACAGAACGGCGCGTTTGCGGGGCAATCGGCATGGCTGCGGCACTCTCGGCACTCGTTCGCGACACAGAAGGGTTCGTCGGCGTCGCGGGCGGCGCACTGGGCATCGGTGAAGCATTCGCGGCAAACGCCGAGGGCGGTGTCGCAAATCTTCCCGTCACACTGGGCGTCGGTCGTGCAGCGGGGCTCGCATTCGAAGTCGTTGTTGCACACCTGTCCCTCGGCACAATCGAGATTGCCGCGGCAGCGCTCGCAATCACCGTCGATGCAGTAGGGATTTGCAGCGCCGCAGTGGCTGTTTTGAAGGCACTGCACGCACTCGAGCGCAACCGGATCACACAATCGGTCTTCCCCAGTGCAGTCGGTGTCCGCCCCGCATTCGGCGCAAATCTGCAGCGAAGGATGGCAAAGCTCATCCTGGTCGCAACTGGCGGCCGAACTACACTTGGCTTCGCATTCCCCCTCCGGTGAACAGACGGGCTCTGCGGCCCCACACTGGGCGCTGGCCGCACACTCGACGCATTTGCCGAGCCCGAAATGGCAGATCGGCGTCTGACCACCGCAATCCTCATTGGAACCACAACCTTCACACAGGCCCCGATCGCTGCACACGCCATCTTGACCCTGGCACATAGTCATCGGCGTGCATTCCACGCAAAAGCCATCGTCACGGCACAGGGGCGTCTGACCACCGCATTGGCTCACATTTGTGCACGTGGCGCCGTTGCCCACGGGTTTGCCCGATTTGGAATCGATGCCGACCGAGGTCGAACTGTCTGAACAGGCGCCGAGCGCCACAACCAGAAAGGCAGCCATCGCGAGATTGTGTGAATATTTCATGCGTCTTGATGGCCGAAAGAACGCGAATCCTTCACGAGCTGCCAGACCTGTCTGTTCAGCGCTGGGCCGAGTTGGATTCCAAGATTTGGCGCACGCGCTCAGCGAACGGACCGGAGCCGTGGCTCGCGAGAAACGCGCGCGCGCGGCGAACCGCTTCCTGCCGCCGCCCCAACTGATCGAGCGCCATGATCGACAAAGCCGCGCGCTCTTCGCCGAACATCCCCACGGGAAACGCGTGCGTCCCCTGATCCAGCAACGCAAGAGCGCGGTGCGGGTCCACATCGAGCAGCGCGCGCGCACGCGCCAGTTGTTCGATCTCGCGACGTAGGATCTCGTCGGGATCGGTGATCGCGGTTTCAACCTCGGCCGGCGCGCTTGTGCGGTCAAAACGATCCGGTTTGTTTGATCGATCAACAGACTTACGTTGAAGAGGTTGTGCCGGAACGTGGGCGGGAAGGTTCGGGAGCGTCAATTCGGGTACAGGCAGGCGAGGCTCCTGTGAATTCGTGATCTCGGGCGCAATCAACCCGGGCGACACCGTTCGGGGTTGTGTCGCCGGTTCCGATCCGATTGCCCCCGCTGCAGCGCGTTCGACCGGTTGTGGCTTCTCGACCCGGACCGCTTCCTGTTCAGATACGGGTGCCCGATCCCTTGTCACCATCGGAACAGCGATTGTCAGAGCCGCCGTGCCAAGGCCAAGCAGCACCCACTTGCTCGAAGCTGTTAAAGCAAGTCCTGCACCTGCGCCTGCACCCACCGTCGACGTTGACACAACGGGGGCGCCAGGGATCTGAACGGGGGCGCCAAGGCCCTCAATGCCACCTCCCGCGCTGCCGTCAGGTCCCCCCGGGATTGCACCCGTGGATACCAGCATGGCATGGAACCGTCGCAACCCCTGTTGTTCATCATAGTTAGGGGTGGCGCCTTGAATGCGGGACAGATCTTGGCGCAGAACCGGAGCTGTTCCGAGATCGTTGACCATACGAACGGGATCTCGTTTCATGTGCCCTCCACAAGTCGGATGGGGGTTGGCGTTACAGGCTTGTCCAGGCGGGCGAGTGCCGCATGGGCTTCGGCAAAGCGCTGCCGGGCGTGATGCAACCGTGAATAGACGGTGCCCACAGGGATCTGCAGTGCAGCCGCGATGGCGCCGGCCGATTCGCCCTCGATCTCGAACAGCACCCAAACCGTGCGGTGATCGTCATCAAGCGCAGCCAGCGCATGCTGTACACGCTGCAAAGCTTCAGTGGTTTCAGCGTCCTGTTCGGGCGAATGGTTGGCTTGGGCCCTGTCCAAATGCAGGTCGCTGTTCAACACTTCGCGCCGCCGGCCCCCGGCGCGCCGGGCCTCGCTGGCCACCCGAACAGCGATGGCGCCCAGCCAGCTGCGTGGTTGGGCGCCTTGCGGAACGAATCCGCCTTTGCGATGGACAATGATGAACACTTCCTGCACCAGATCGTCGAGCTCGCCATCGGCCGCACCCAGCCGATGCAGAAATCCAGCAACGAACCGCGCATGCTCGCGAAACAGTTGCTCAGCGTCCAGCACCGTCTGGTTGATCATTAACTCTGTGTTGCCTTGCGGCGACACTGTGTTGCCTTGCGTGCTTACCAACGGTTGTTTATGGCCGGCAGGCTCGCGATCCTTCATGGCAGCCTAAACCCGATTTCAAGCGTGGTCACCGCACCCAGCCGCGACAAGGTCCGTCGATCCAGAACCTCGCCGTCGGACGCTGTGACCTCGAAGCCGGGGCGGTGAAGCACCCACACGCCCTCCACATGCAGGTGCCCGTAAATAGGTCCCTGCGCGGGATACTGCACGCCTACACCAGCCATCATTGCCCACCACGGCGGCACACCTGATAGATTCTGGGCGAACCCCGCCCCGCGTGCCAGCACAAGCCCCAACGATGTTCCGGCGCAGCCACCCACGCGCGCCGGCCCCACCGTTGGGAGCCAGCAACCTTGCAGTCTTGCAGCCAGGAGCCGCAGCTCGGTGAGCCCCCGTCCAAGCGAAGCCTCATCCTCTGTGGTGCCCATAACCTGTATCCGCAGAGCTGCGGCTCGGGGCAAGGCTGCCTCGATTCCCAGCAAGGCCGCGGGCCGAAGCGACGGCAAGACGCCAAACACCGCGGCACCGCCTGCGGTGATGGCCAGGCCACGCCTCCCCCTGAGTTTGTCTTCTGTTGTGGGCGGCGAGAGAGTCGCAGGCGGGGGCGGGGCTTGCTCAGCCACAGCGGCAACATCAGGTGCGTCCGCCGGGACAAGGGTTGGTTCCGTTTCAGCAGCGACCCGATCAAGCACGGTGTGGTCTATGGCCAGGGCGATGGCCAAGCTGACGGCGCGAAGTCGGTTGTCGCATTCCGTAGGCAGCACGCCAAAGCGCCGTTCGGCGGTCGACTGATCGGGTCGGGTCAACCGAAACGCAAGAACACCCTCAGTGGTTTTAAGCTCGATTTTGAAGCCAGCATCCAAGTGGTCGCGTTCCATCCAGGCGGCGACGCGGTCGGCGAGCGCCGCCGTGGTGATGCATCCCTGTAGATCCTCTTCGACGCTAAGGGCGTCAATGACAGGCCGGCTTTCGGTCGAGCTGGCAGCGAAGCCGGAACGACCCGCTGCCAACAGGAAGATGAATATTGCCGAACGCACCGTGACCCACTATAGGCCCGATCCCGCCCAGGCCAAAGAGCCCGGGTGGGGCGCGGAAATCGCAGGACTTGGGCGGCTACCTCTCGACGTCGCAGTCGGGCCCCATGCAGGTGCAGGCCGCGGCACCCTCGCAGTTCACGTCGCAGGCGCCCGAGCAAATCACGGTACAGCTTGCGGCCCCCTGGCAGTCCACCTGGCCACCCGCCCCAACACGCACGGTGCAGGTGGAGCCCGATTCGCAACTGACGTTTGCGCCGTTGCCCGCCTCAATGGTGCAGGTCGCGTTCTCGTCGCAGTTCAAGTCGGCACCGTTGCCGGCCTCAATCTGGCACGTCGAACCCTGGCAATCCACGTTGCAGCCGCTCTCGCAGGTGACGTTGCAGGTGTTGTTTTGATCGCAATTTACGTTGGCGTTGTCGCCCACCATCACCGTGCAATTCTGCCCCGCCATGCAACCGACGTTGGGCATGGCGGCATCGGATGTGATGAGCGTGGCGTCGCCGGCCGCATCCCCGCTGCCCACACCGCCGTCGCTGCCGCTGCTGGCGTCGCTGCCGCTGACGTCGCTGCCGCTACTGACGTCGCTGCTGCCACTGGCGTCGCTGCCGCTGCTGGCGTCGGGAAATGACGGTAGGCTACCGTCGTCACCGCTGCAGGACATGAGGACGATGGAAGCGATCAGAAAACTCGTCTTTAATCTGGTCATCAAGAGAACTCCTTTTTATGGGTCCGCTTTATGGCCGCTGCTGGCCGAATCCTTCACGGGTACACGAAACCGGGTTGGCCGCTGTGGGTACATCTAGGTGGAAGGCGGTGACGGTAAGTCACTACGTCGCCAAGGGTCGACAGGCTTTCTGCTTTTTCAAATCACTCCGTTGGCCGATGCGGTTTTGAGGACAGGCAAGCGCGCAGCAAAAACAAAACCGTGCCGCCAAGCCCCTATAGGCGCAGCGACACGGCTTACTTTAGGGCAGTCAGCTTGTTCGCTCAGCAGTACTTGTTGAGCAAGTTCTCAAGGTACTCTTGCCGGGCGGAAGGCGTGGGCGTCACCTCGCCCTTGCCAATGATATACTTCTGCAAGGATTCAAAACTTGCGCTGCCGCGTTCGATGCTGCGGCCTACGCCGCTGTCGTAGCTTGAATAACGTTCATCCACGAACGACTCGAGCTTGCCGTCCTTGATGATCTTCTCAGCGATGCGAAGACCGCGCGCCCAGGTGTCGATGCCGCAGATGTGGGCGAAGAACATGTCCTCTACGTCGTGGCTGTCGCGGCGCACTTTGGCGTCGTAGTTTAAGCCACCCGTGCCCAAGCCCTTTTTGTTCTTAAGGATGATGGTCCAGGCTTGCGCACATTCGCGGTAGTCGTTGGGGAATTGATCTGTGTCCCACCCATTCATCACGTCGCCGCGGTTCGAATCTATCGAGCCAAGGGCGTCGTTTGCCGCGCACACGGCCAACTCATGACAGAAGTCGTGGCCCGCGAGCGTGGCGTGGTTCTGCTCGATGTTCAGCTTAAAGTGCTTCTCAAGCCCGTACTTGCGCAGGAAGCCCAGCACCGTGGCACTGTCGAAATCATATTGGTGCTTTGTAGGCTCACACGCTTTCGGCTCGATCAAGAACTGGCCCTTGAAGCCGATCTTCTTCGCATAATCGACGGCCATCTGAAAGAAGCGGCCCGCGTGGTCCGCCTCGCGGCCCATGTCGGTGTTCAGCAGCGTGTTGTAACCTTCGCGGCCGCCCCAGAACACGTAGTTTTCGCCGCCCAGGAATTTCGTGACGTCTAACATCTCTTTCACGGAGTTCGCGCAATACGCGAACACGTCAGCGTTCGGGCTGGTGGAGGCGCCTTGGGCAAAGCGTGGGTGGCTGAACATGTTAGCCGTGCCCCACAACAGCTTGATGCCTGTGGCCTTCTGCAACGACTTCAACTTCTCCGCAACAGCCCACAGATTGCTGTTCGTTTCGCGTACGTCCTTGCCTTCGGGCGATGCGTCGCGATCGTGAAAGCAATAATACTCCACGCCCAACTTCGTGATGAAATCGAACACCACATCTGTGCGCTTAAGCGCCATATCAAGCGAGTTGGTGCCATCCTCCCAGGCGCGGAAGATGGTGCCAGGGCCGAAGATATCGAGCGCTACGCCGCGAAACGTGTGCCAGTAGCAAACGGCGTTGCGCATCCAATCCTTCATCGGCTTGCCCAGGATCTTCGCTTTGGCATCGAAGTAGCGGTAAGCCAGCGGGTTGTCGGTGTCGGGACCCTCGTACTTGATGGTCGGTGAATAAGTGATTCAAAGGGTGTTTTGGGGAGTGGCGGGCCGGAGAGTCCGCGGGAACAAGCCCTTCAAGCCCTGAAATTGGGGAGGAGCGAGG
>JBBSJE010000311.1:0-6829 GCA_038257535.1 Polyangia bacterium | reverse complement strand
CGAATCCAGCCTGAAAAATGCCCAGCCCATCGCGGTGGATTATTCGGGTGGATCGTTGGCCATTGCCCACAACGGCAATCTGGTAAACGCCGACGAACTGCGAACCCGCCTGGAAGACGAAGGTTCGATTTTTCAAACCACCTCTGACACCGAGGTGATTCTTCATCTTATTGCCCGCTCTCGCCAAGGCGCTTTGCCTGAACGCGTGGCGGACGCCCTTCGAGCGGTGCGCGGCGCGTTCTCGCTCGCCGTCATGTCAGAAAACGTGCTGATCGCAGCCC
The DNA here is from genome assembly GCA_038257535.1 of Polyangia bacterium. GTDB lineage: Bacteria > Myxococcota_A > Polyangia > Fen-1088 > Fen-1088 > JAGTJU01. The sequence goes on along the minus strand of JBBSJE010000311.1, from coordinate 6,548 downwards.
GTGATCCCATGGGCATTCGCCCTATGGCGATTGGTCGTCACAAAGACACCTGGGTGGTGGCGTCAGAAACGTGTGCGTTCGAGCTGATTGAAGCCGAGTACGTGCGCGATCTAGATCCCGGCGAAATGATCATCATTGATGAGCACGGCATGCGCAGCGTGCGGCCCTTCAAAGCCGAGCTGCCACATCGTTGCGCCTTCGAATGGGTTTATTTCGCCCGCCCCGATTCCACAGTGGGTGGGCTTTCGGTTTATAGCGCCCGCGAAGCCATGGGTCGCCGTTTGGCGATCGAGCACGGCATCGAGGCCGATGTGGTGATTCCCGTGCCCGATTCGGGTGTGGCGGCCGCCATCGGTTATGCACGTGAAAGCGGCATTCCGTTCGGCCAGGGGCTCATGCGCTCACACTACGTGGGCCGCACGTTCATTGAGCCTAGCCAATCGATCCGGCATTTCGGTGTGAAGCTCAAGCTATCACCCGTGCGTGAGGTGCTTGCGGGCAAGCGGGTGATTGTGGTGGACGATTCAATCGTTCGCGGAACCACGTCGCGCAAGATCATTGGCATGATTCGCGCGGCGGGGGCAAAAGAGGTGCACATGCGCATTAGCTCGCCGCCCACCGTGGGGCCGTGCCACTACGGGATCGACACCCCATCGCGGGAGGAGTTGATCGCCGCCACCCAAACCCAAGACGAGATCCGCCAGTACGTGAACTGCGACACCTTGGGTTATTTGTCGCAAGAAGGCCTGCACGCCGCCCTGGGACGCGGCAGCAAAGACGGCGAGGGCGGCCCAGGCAACAACGGTCTATGTGATGCCTGTTTTTCGAACAACTATCCCATCCAAGTGATTCCGCCGGCGCGGCTGCGACAGTTGCGCCTAATTACAGCTTAACGGACGCGCCGCGGTGGCACGTGAGCGGCCCCACACAAGCCCGCCAGGCCTCTTGACAGCGGCGCTGGTTTTTCCGAGTCTGCTTCCCTTCGGCCGCGTCGCGGCTGCAAGCCCAACCTTTCGGAGGATGTATGAGCGCACGAGTTGAGTCGTTGAGTCAGGGTCGTGGTGAATCGGTTGGCAACCAGCGTTTGTTCTGGTGCTGCTTTGCGGCCCTGGTGGCCACGTCGTTTGGGTTCATCCTGCGCGTGTTTGCGATCGATGACTGGGGCGTGGCTTTCAACCTCACCGAAACGCAAAAGGGCGAGATCTTCGGCGTGGGCTTGTGGCCGTTTGCCATCAGCATCGTGCTGTTTAGCTTGGTGATTGACAAGATTGGGTACCGAACCGCGCTGATTTTTGCGTTCATCTGTCACTCGCTCTCGGCGATCTTGACGATCACCGCCACGGGCTACTGGTCGCTCTACGTGGGCACCTTCATCGTGGGCATTGCCAACGGCACCGTGGAAGCGGTGATTAACCCTGTCGTGGCCACCGCCTTCCGCAAAGAAAAAACCAAGTGGCTCAACATGCTGCACGCCGGCTGGCCTGCGGGCTTGATGGTGGGTGGCATTTTGGCCATTGGCATGGGCACCGACTGGTCGTGGAAAGCCAAGATTGCCCTCATCTACATTCCCACCTTGGTTTACGGCGTCATGATGTTGGGCGTGAAGTTCCCCGTCAACGAACGCGTGGCGGCCGGTGTTCCCTACCGAACCATGTTGCAAGAGGTGGGCGCCATTGGGGCTCTCATCATCTCGTGGATGATCGTGTGGGAGGTGGGTCGCGTGTTCGCCTTCCCCGACGCGCTGAAGTGGGGCCTTGTCATTGCCATCGTGGGCGGATACGGCGCGTACACGCAAAGCTTTGGCCGCCCGTTGTTGGCGATCTTGTTCATCATCATGATTCCGCTGGCCACCACGGAACTTGGCACCGACAGCTGGATCACGTCGTTGGTGGCGCCTGAGGTGAAGAGCCTGAACATCAATCCCGGTTGGGTGTTGGTGCTCACCTCACTGGTGATGATGCTGCTGCGATTTGTAGCAGGCCCCATCGTGCACAAGCTTTCCCCTTTGGGGCTGCTGGCGGCCAGCGCGGCGATCGCCGCCGTGGGCCTGGGCGCGCTGTCGGCGGCCACGGGCGCCGCGATCTTCGCAGCCGGCATCATCTACGCCTGCGGCAAGACCTTCTTCTGGCCCACAATGCTGGGCGTTGTGGCTGAGCAATTTCCCAAGGGTGGCGCGTTAACCCTCAACGCCATGGGCGGCGTGGGCATGTTGGCCGCGGGCGTTGTGGGCGCTCAGTTTCTGGGCGCCATTCAAGACCATGCGATCGACAAAGGTTTGCTGTCTTACGATCAGGCCAACAACACCCAGCTTCACACATCGTTAACCGTTGAAAGAGAGGGCACCTTCGGCGTTTACCGCGCGGTGGATCAATCGGCCTTGATCACCGCCAGCCCCGCCACCCAAGCCGCCGTGGAATCCGCCACCGGTTTGGCCAAGAAGGAAGCCTTGCGCACGGTGGTGATCTTCCCCGTGTTCATGCTGGTCTGCTACCTGGGACTGCTGGTGTACTTCAAGAAGCGAGGCGGCTACAAAGCCGTTGAACTTGAAACCTTGGCGGTGGACCGGCCTGGCCCTGTGGGGGGCGGTAGCACGGCGCGCGCCGCTGATCTCAGCGAGCCCGTCAGCACCTAAAGCCGCACGCCCATGGCCACCTCAACCAACTCTGTCGTGGTGGTCCCTGGGCGCTTGCCCAATGCCCCGGCTCTAGACGCAGAGGTTGAGGCCTTTCGAAGGCAGTTTCCCCGCGCGATCATCGAACGCTATTTGGAGAAGCTGCCGTCGTTTGGCGCGCGCGTTTTGCTGGCGCCCGGCGCCGCCATCGTGGGTGAAGTTGTATTGGGCGATGACGCTTCGGTTTGGTACGGCGCGGTCCTGCGCGGTGATCTCGCGCCCGTGAAGCTAGGCCACCGCAGCAACTTGCAAGATGGCGCCGTGATGCACGTGGGCGACAGCAGCCCCTGCATCGTGGAGGACGATGTGGTGGTGGGCCACCGCGCGATGTTGCATGGGTGCCGCGTGGAAAGCGGATGCCTGATTGGCATGCAGGCCACCATCTTGGATGACGTGGTGGTGGGGCATGGTTCGGTGGTGGGCGCCGGTGCGCTGATTCCCCCGGGCACGCAGATCCCCCCGCGCAGCTTGGTGCTGGGGTTGCCCGCCAAGGTTGTCCGGCCCCTGACCGAGAAGGATGAAGCTTTCGCGGTGGCTCTGGCTGGCAAGTACACGCGTTTGAAGGAAAATTACCTGCGCGACAGCCTGTCAGTGGGCTGAGTTGGCGGGCAGGCACGGCCCGCGGCAAGCCTTGAATACGCCTCGACTTTCTTGCCGCATTCTGTGTACGCGCCAGGGCTTCCTGCTATTCTGCGCCCGCCATGGAAATAGGCCCAGTCAGAGAGCGACTTGCTGACCTTCAAAAGCGCCTTGAGGCGCTAAGGGGGTATCTTTGACGTTGCCGGCAAACGGCGTCGCATAGCTGAGCTCGACGCCATCTCTGGTGTGCCCAGTTTCTGGGAAAATCAGGACAAGGCGCAGGCGCTGCTCAAAGAGCAAGCCAAGCTCAAGTCTGAAGTGGAAAACTTTCAGCGCCAAGAAACCGCACTGGAAGAAGCCGGCCTGTTGCTGGATATGGGTGAGGAAGCGCGCGACGAAGCCACGCTGACCGAAGCCGAGGCCATGGTGCAAAAGCTGGAGTCAGGCGTGCGCGGTCTGGAGTTCGCGCGCATGTTGGCTGGCCCTTACGACCGCCAAGGCGCACTGTTGTCGATCAACGCCGGCGCGGGCGGCACCGAATCGCAGGATTGGGCCGAGATGTTGCAGCGCATGTTCACGCGCTGGGCGGCCCGCCGCAATTATGTTGTTGAGATTCTGGATCTGCAGCCCGGTGAAGAAGCCGGCATCAAAAGCTGCACCCTCAGCATCACCGGCGACTGGGCCTATGGCTACCTGCGCGCCGAACAAGGTGTGCACCGGCTGGTGCGGATATCGCCCTATGATTCGCAAGCGCGGCGTCATACGTCGTTTGCCTCGGTGTTCGTGTACCCCGACATTGATGAATCGGTGCAGGTCGAGATCGACGAAAAAGAGCTGCGCATCGATGTAATGCGGTCGGGTGGCGCTGGCGGTCAGCACGTCAACAAAACCGAATCCGCTGTGCGCATCACGCACCTCCCTACAGGCATCGCCGTGCACTGCCAATCCGAACGTTCCCAGCACAAAAACCGGGCCACCGCCATGCGCATCTTGACCGGCAAGCTGATGGAGCTGGAAGAAAAGAAGCAGGAAGAGAAAATGGGCAACATCAACGCCCAGAAAAAGGCCATCGAATGGGGCAGCCAAATACGCTCTTACGTGTTGGCCCCCTATAAGCTGGCCAACGACCACCGCACCGAATTGAAGGTAAGCGACGTGGAAGCGGTCTTGGATGGCGACTTGGATCAATTCATGGAAGCCATGCTGCTGCTCTTGGCCCACGACCCCATGACCGCGATACGCGACGGTAAAACCGAAGCCACGCCTTAAGACGCTCAACGCCCCCCTCACAGGATCACGCTGATGGCTGATGAAAACGAATTGATGTCCGACCGCCAACGCAAGGCCGAAGAGCTGCGCGCCGCTGGTTTGAACCCCTACGCCAACGGCTGGCAACCCAGCCACGACGTGGGGCAACTGATTGAACGCTTTGGGGCCATGGCGCCCGAGGGGTACGAACACCCCGCCGACAAAACCACGCCTCCAAAGCTGCTGTCTGAGGAAAGGTTTTCCATCGCCGGTCGCATCATCGCCTACCGCGGCTTCGGCAAAGCCACGTTCGTGAAATTGCGCGACCGCACGGGGCTGGTACAGGCATGGCTCAAAGCTGACGGCCTGCCCGAAGGCATGTACGACGTTTTCAAAAAGATGGAGCGGGGCGATTTCATCGGTGTCACCGGCCCGGCGATCTACACGAAGACCGGTGAACTTACGGTGCTGGCCGAATCGTTCACCGTGCTCACCAAAGCCGTGCGCCCCTTGCCTGAAAAGTGGCACGGGCTGCAGGACGTGGAAACGCGTTACCGGCAGCGCTACGTTGATTTGATCGTCAACGATGAGGTGCGCGAGGTGTTTCGCAAGCGCTCCAAGATCATCACGGCCATCAGGCGCTTTTTCGACGAGCGTGATTACCTTGAGGTGGAAACGCCCATGATGCATTCGGTGCTGGGGGGCGCCGCCGCGCGGCCGTTCAAGACCCATCACAACGCCCTCGACCTTGATCTGTACATGCGCATCGCCCCTGAGCTTTTCCTCAAGCGATTGGTGGTGGGTGGCTTTGATCGGGTTTATGAAATTGGTCGCAACTTCCGCAACGAAGGATTGTCGCGCAAGCACAATCCGGAGTTCACGATGCTTGAGTTCTATCAAGCCTACGCAACCTTCGAAGATCTCATGCAGCTGACCGAAGAGCTGATCGTTGAATTGGCCAAAGAGGTGCGTGGCAGCGAAAGCCTGACCTACGACGGCCGCCATGTGGATTTGAGCCGGCCATGGCCGCGCCTGCCGATGAAAGACGCAATTCTCACCGCCTCGAAGCAGGGAATTTTGCCCGCGGGCCTTGAACGCAGCCATTTGGACGACGACGACGCGCTTAAGACCTGGATCGAACAATCGGGCCTTGGGGGGCGCAAAGACGAACTCGCAGCGGTGCTGCGCAAAAGCGACAACCATGGCGAGCGCGTGGGGGCGTTGTTCGACTACGGCGGCGAATTGGCGTTGCCTTTCGACCGGCCCGTGTTTGTTTACGACTACCCCGCCGAAACGTCGCCGCTGTCCCGCCGCAACGACGACGATCCTGCGCGCGTGGATAGGTTCGAGCTGTTCATCGTGGGCCGTGAACACGCCAACGCGTTTTCCGAGCTGAACGATCCCGTGGACCAACGCCAACGGTTTTCGCGTCAGGTTGACGCCAAGGAGCGCGGCGCCGACGAAACCATGGATTATGACGAAGACTACTGTCGCGCGCTGGAATACGGGCTTCCCCCCACGGCTGGCGAAGGCATTGGCATCGACCGGCTTGTCATGCTGCTCTGTGATCAGCCCAGCATTCGGGACGTCATCTTGTTCCCGTTGATGCGGCCAGAATAGGCTCATGATGGCCGCGCGTGGCTTTGAGTGGTTTGTGGCTTGGCGGCATCTGCGAGGGCGTCCCCCACGCACGCCGCGCACGCTGTTTATTGGCATTGGCTTGTTTGTTTTGGGTGTGGCCGCCGCTGTGGTGGCCACGCGATGGCAGGCAAAGCTCAGTTCATCACAAGATCTGTTTTTGCCTTTCCGGCAGTTGCGCATGTTGGGCTACGCGAAAGCCGTGGGCATAGGTGCCGCGGGGCTGGGTGGTTTGCTCGCATACTTAGGCGTGCTGTTCAGCCGGTTCACGGTGTTCACCGCGTTTTCGATCTTTGGCGTGTTTTTGGGAACGGCAGCCCCCATCGTGGCGTTGTCAGTGATGTCGGGCTTTGAAGCCGATTTGAAAACCAAGATTCGCGGATGGAAAGCCGACGTGGTGGTGGAACAAGTG
>JBBSJE010000310.1:0-6846 GCA_038257535.1 Polyangia bacterium | reverse complement strand
CGAAGACAACGCGACGCCGCCCAACGCCGTGCTCAGCGCGACAATGGCAGATATGTTGAGCAACAAGCCGGGGCAGGCGCTGACCTTGCCGGGCGCGGGACCGCTGGCCGTGCCCAAACGCGTGGCGGTAGCGGTGGCGTTGCAGCCGCAACCGGAGCTGGAGATTCGATTGGGGTTTGGCGAACGCAACGACGCAACACAGTGGGCGCGTGTGCTTCCGGATCTGCGGCGGCAATACACCGCGCACCCTCTGGTGGCACTGGGCGGCATGAGCGCCGTGATAGCGCGTGTCAACGTGGAACAACGCTCGGCGGAGACCGCCGACGGCGGCGGCGAAGTGGTGATCAAAGCGCCCATGACGCCGCTGGAAGCCGAGCGAATATTAACCTTGATTGGCAACCTGCTGCGCGGCCAGCTTGCACAGTAGCCCCGTGTTACAATGAAGAAGATTGTTTATGCCCTCTACCCTACGTGCACCTACCCCGGGCACTAGACAGGCCAGCGTCGATGGGCCTGCCAGCGTTCCAAGTCGAGTGATGGCCTTGCTTGAAGGCCTAAGTCGTCCCAGTGAAATTCCGCGCAAGTGCCGCGTTTATGCCAATCGCAATTTGGAACTGGATCGCGTGCGGCTGGTTGGCTTTGATATGGATTACACGCTGGCGCTTTACGACCAGCCGCGCATGGAGATGCTTTCGATCGCGTCCACCGTTGATAAGCTCGTGGCGCTCAAGGGGTATCCCGAGTCGATCCGAGGTCTTACCTACGATTCGCGGTTTGGCATTCGTGGTCTGATCATCGACCGCGAGACCGGCAACATCATCAAGCCGGATCGGTATGGCTCGCCCGGGCGGGCGTTTCACGGCCGCAGAGCCATTGGCCGCGAACAATTGGCCGAGCTTTATCACAAACAGCGCATTCGCCTGTCCAGCGAGCGGTTTGCCTTCATCGACACTTTGTTTGCGTTGCCTGAAGCGGTGATGTACGCGTCGCTCATTGAATACTTCGACGCTGAGCCTGAATTTTCCCGACCCTATCCGCAGGTCTGGGATGAAATTCGCGAGTGCATTGATTTGGCGCATCGAGATGGCGCGATCAAAGACATCATTGTCAAAGACTTGCCCAGTTACATCGAACGCGATCCGCATTTGGCCGAAGCGCTTCACAAAATGCGATCATCGGGCAAGAAGTTGTTTTTGCTAACGAACTCCGCCTGGGATTACACCGATCCCGTGATGTCATATTTGCTGGACGGGGCGCTGGATGCGTACCCCGGATGGCGAAACTACTTTGATCTGGTAGTGGTGTCTGCGCAAAAGCCGGGTTTTTTCACTCAACAACGTCCGTTTGAAGAATTGGATGTGCAAGGCCGGGTGACGGGGGTGATGCGCGATGGACCTTTTGCTCGCGGTACGGTGTATTCGGGAGGCAACATCCGCGACTTCGAAGAGCGCATGGGCTTGCGGGGCGACCGGGTATTGTTCGTGGGCGATCACATCTACGGAGACATGCTGCGTTCGCGCAAATCGTCGGCGTGGCGAACGGCCATGGTGATTCAAGAGCTTGAACACGAGGTCAAGGTGCATGACGATCTACAAACGTCGCTGGACGAGCTAGAAGAGCTTGAACGACACCTGAGGCATTTGGATGCCGAGATTGACGAGAAACAACACATCTTGCGTTCGCTTGAAAAGCTACAAAACGCGCAGGCGAAACAATCCGATGTGCTTAGCGCCAAGCGTTTGGCCAAAGAGGTGGTGGATCGCATGCGGGCCGAATTGCGCGTCGCCATGAGCGATCACAAAGCTTTGGAATCAAAATTGGACGACGCCTTCAACGTGTTCTGGGGGCCCTCGTTTCGTGAGGGTCGCGAGGTCAGCAAGTTTGGCGATCAGGTGGAAGATTACGCGTGCGTTTATACATCGCGGGTTTCCAACTTTCGCTATTACTCCCCTATGCGTCACTTTCGCGGCCCGCGCGATCGCATGCCGCACGAGCGGTAGATTCAGGCCGCTAGGCGTTGCCGGCGCTTGCGGCGCCCGCGCACCAACAAAACGGCCACGCCCGCCAACGCCACCGCCGCGCTGGCGCCGCCCAACCATAGCCAGGGTCCAGGATCGTCACCGGTGGCCATGGCCCAGCGGTCTGCTTCGTCGTTGCGCCCCAAACGCCGAAGGCAGCGCACGAGATCGGCGTAGAGCGTGGGATGCAAAGGGGCCTTGATGCGCGCCCGCTCAAGCACGTCGACCGCTTCGGCACACATGTCTTGGTTCGCGTGCAAGTGGCCTAGCTCCGCCAACAGGGGTCCAGGTAGCGGCCGCAGCTGGCTGGCCCGCGCGGCCACCCTCTGTGCAGATGCCAGATCGTTTTGTGACGTAAACCAACGCAGCTGGCAGGCGGCCACAAACGGATCTTCCGGCGCCAAAGCCACGGCTTTGGCCAGCGCCGTCTGCGCGGCCTCAATGAGATTGCGTTGCAGATATCCGCAGGCGGCTTCGGCGTGGTGAGCGCCATCGCTTTGGGGCCTGGGTTGGTTGAACAAACTGAGCAAGGCGGGCGCTTCCACAAGGTCGTGCTGCAGCAACGGCAGCAGCGCGTGCGCCAGCGTTCCGGGGTCGGGATCGGCCGCTTGCAGGTGCGCCACGGCGGCTTGTCGTTGTCCGCGCAAAGCCAGCGCTGTGGCAGCCACCCAGGCGGGCGTATCTTTCAGATTCTGCAGGGCTGCGGCGGCTACGGCTGTATGCCCTTGCTCAAGCAACGCCACGCCGCGCAGCCACGGAAACACTTGTGGACATGGGCTGCTTTGCTGCGCGGCCTGGCTGCGGGCTTGCTTGTGCCCCGCAAGCAAACCGAAGTAGGTGATCCACCGCTCTTGGCAGTCGGGTGATTCTCCTGTGCTAGCAAAACGTTGTTTGTAGACGTCCACGGCGGTGGCGTCGTTTAGTTCAACGGCCACTTTTAAGCAGGTGCGTGCGGGATGCGACCCCGCGAATTGAGGGGCTGCGGCGTAAAACCGGTTGCATGCCGCCAAAGCGCTGAGGCGATCGGGAACATCGGCATAAAACGCGATCAGATGCGCCAACGTTTCTGGATCTTCGCGTAGGGCGAGTTCGCTTTGCCAATGCGCCAAAACCTGTGACCACTCAAGCGTGGTGGCATGGTGGCGCAGATGATTGGCCCAGGTGGCCGCCAGCAGCGGCAAATCGGCTCGCAGCGTTTGCGCGCGAAGCAAGAACGCGTGCATGTCGCCACTGCGGCCCGCATAGTCGCTGAACATGGCGGCTCCCAGTTGCGCTGCGGCGCTTAAGGGTTCGCGTTCGGCGCGGACGATCAACCGTGAGAACAAGCTGGGCAGCTGTCCAGAATGGGCAGCCCACTGCACCGCCAACCTCATGGCTGGGGTGCAATCGGGATCCAAAATAAGAACGTCTTCCCATTCGTTGGCGGACAAATTCTGACCGCCGCTTGCCAGCGCCGATGCCAGCGCCCGCTGCGCACGGGGATGGCAAGCATTGGCATGGGCAGGAAACGGGGGATCCTTGCGTCTAGGTAGGGGCCCTAGGTCTGGGCCCAGATCAGCCTGCAGGCGTTTGAGTGCGAAGTCAGCGTCTTGAGTGGCGAATTGCTCACCCCAAATGAACAACGCCGTCGCCAACCCAACCACCGTTGCGGCGCCCAAAGCCCAAACCCAGCGGTGCGTTTTCAAACCGCGCGTTTTTTTTCCAACACCCATGCGCCTGACCATCCCGCTTTAAGTTACCGATCCCTGGCGCCGAAGCGGTCGACGATGTTAGTTGGAGGGGCATTCCACCTTCATGAACCATCGAGGCCCGGCGCTGGGGCCTAAGGTTGCGGGCACGCCCTCTCGGTAGGTGGTGTACAGGGCGGCGCCCGAAGGCCAGCTGGACACCGCGCCCACCCCGCCCACGTTGGCCGGCAATTTGAGCTCACTGCCCACGCGCGATCCGAAGGGATCGAACAACCAAACTTCAGGCCCTCGGGTTAACCCAAACAGAACCGCGGCGTCCAGACCCATCGACGCCACACCCCCAATGGGTGGTTGCTGGTCGGGCGTGCCGAAACGAACGCCGGCGGCCACAAATTCGGAGCTAACGGTGCTGGAAAGAATTTCGTAATCGGTAACCCACGTGCCGGCGCGGGTTTGAAAGCCAAACACGTACCCCCGCTCGCTGGGCGCCACCACCGGGCAGGTTGTGTCGTTGGTGTTCATGCCCACGGTGTAGCGGGCAAGGGTGGTGCCCACGTCTTGGCCCTCTTCGATGACAACGCGAAAATTGCCTGAAGCGGGGGTGCGAATCCACGACAGACCCCAATCAGAGCGGCTGGGAACAAACTGCAAACAGGTCCAATTTTCTCCCGGGTCGAGCGAGATCACCTCGCCCACCTGCGTGGCGTCGGCGCCCAGCACGCGGGTTTCGATTTTTGTGCCGGGTTGGTTCACCAAGCCCCACGCCACCAGCGCGCGCAGCCCCGTACGTGAATTGCCCACCGCCATCCGCACGTCGGCCAAGTTGAGACCCGCGGGCAAGGTTGCCAAGGTTTTTGGTGCCGCTGCCGCTTCACCTGCCACTTGTGTGACAGCTTGAATCAGGATTTGGTTGTTGGCATTCGATGTGCCATACACCGCCAGCAATTGATCGCCAGCGGTGGTTTTGGCCAGCGCCGCGAGTCGCGGCGGCAGCACCGTGGTTTCGACTATCGCAAACGTGGACGCGGTGCCCACAACCCCCGCTCTGCTCAGGGGCGCCCAATGCACTGTGGTTCCGTCAAGGCCCGCCAAGACGAAGCCGTTGTCACCCGCGGGCAGCAAGCTCGCGCTTGCCAATTGTGTCGCTGGGTTTTCAGTGAGGGTGGTTTGGCCTACAAACCGGCATTTGATGGGTTTGTCCGAATCGCAGGCGAACAAGCCCAATGTCAAGGTGAAGAGGCCTGCTAGGCGCACGACGGGAATGCATGAGCGCTGTGTCATTAAGGAAGCTCCGGAACCATTGTATCCCAGGTGCGTTAGACATCGCTACGAGCGAAATCAAACACACGCAGGTTCAAGAGTTTGGACCCGCAGCCGCCTAAAGCGGCCAGCCGAAGTGATCGGCAACCTGCTTGGCCACGTCGGCGGCGCTGGCGTCCCCTGCCTCGATTCGATGAGGCGCGGCTTCATAGCCGGGGCGCCGTTGTTCGAAGAAAGCTTCCAAATCGTTCGCGGTTTGGGGCAGCGCCGCCACAAATTCGGGGTAGCTGCCAGGCGCGCGGGCCAATTCTTGCCGCAGCCGCGCGAAGCACACTTCAAGGGGTCGTTGCAGATAAACCAAATCGCAGGCATCCACCACAAGCGCCCGGTTCAGACCGGTTAGAAGCGCGCCATTTCCCAACACGATGAGCGCCGGCGGCTGCTGATGCACCAGTGTTTGCAGCTGCCGCGCTTCCTCGGTGCGCCGTGCGTGTTCACCTTGTTCAAGTTGAAGCCGTGCGCAGCTCATGCCCACGCTGTGCTCGATGTTGCGATCCACATCAACGAAGCCAAGCCCCAGTGATCCACAAAGCGTGTGGGCTGTGACGGCGGTGCCGGCTCCCATAAACCCGATCAACGCCACGGGGCGCTCAAGCATCACGCGGGGTGAGGGATCATAATAATCGTTCACAACATGGCGAAGTTTAGCAGGCGCCTTCTAGGACGGCTTCGTCGTGGAGGTTCTGCCTAGCCCGGCACATATCCTAGGTCTGCAAGTGCGGCATCCATGACGGCAGGCCGCAACGAACGAAACCGCGGATCATCTTGCACGGTGGGGTGAATGCGATTCGACAACATCACAACGTAAACTTGTTGTTGCGGATCGAGCCACACCGAGCATCCCGTAAACGCCAGGTGCCCCACCGCGCTTCGGCTCAGCGTTTGACCGGCCAGCGAAAACCCGTCACTGGGACGATCCCAGCCTAACGCCCAGGTTCCCGAGACAGGGTTGCGGTAATTCCAAAACTGGCACAACGCTGTCCGCGGCGTGTGGTCGTTAGGCATGGCCGTGTCGCTATAAATGCGTAGCAGGCTTGCCACCAACGCGGCCACATCTTGCACGCTGCCAAACAAACCTGCGTGCCCCGCCACGCCGCCCATCAACCAGGCGTTTTGGTCATGCACCTGGCCGCACAAGAGCCGGTCCCGCCAAGCGCAGGCCTCTGTGGGCGCGAACGGGCGATCAAGCGGCGGCGTAAAGCAAAGCTGCGACAAGCCTAAGGGTTGCGCCACGCGCGTGAAAAAAGCTTCAGCCAGAGGTTGTGCAAACACACGCTCAAGCACACCGCCCAAGACAATGAAACCCAGGTCCGAATACAGCACCCTGGTTCCTGGCGAGGCTTCCAGGGGCGTTGAGGTGGCCCGGCGCACGACCTCATCACGCAAGGGCTTGGCACAAGCGTCGTAGCCCGAAGCCACGGGCAGCAGCTCCGCGTAGAACTTGTGGTGCGCAGGCCATCCCGTGGTGTGGGTTAGTGCGTGCGCGATGGTGACGGCTTGTGGCGCTTCGGGCAGCCAACGCTGCAAGGGATCAGTAAGCGCCAATCGGCCCTCCGCGACCGCGTGCATGCTCAAAACGCTGGTGCACAGCGGCTTGGTAAGCGACGCCAAGTCATATGAAGTCGAAGCGGTTGTGGCCGGTAGGTCGAGCCCGCGCACGCCAAAGGTCATGCATTGCCCAAGGGGTGGCAAGTGCGGGGCGCCAACCGCCATCGCCAACCCGGGCACCACGCCCTGGGACACGGCAGCATCGGCCACCTGGCCCAGCCGGCGAAAGGGAAGCGAGATGGCTTTTGGCGTCATGAAATGCGGGGGGTGCT
>JBBSJE010000309.1:0-6909 GCA_038257535.1 Polyangia bacterium | reverse complement strand
GGAGGTGCGGGTGGAGGTGCGGGTGGAGGTGCGGGTGGAGGTGCGGGTGGAGGTGCGGGTGGAGGTGCGGGCGCAGGTGCGGGCGCAGGCGGCGAGCCACCTCCTGGAGTCGGTGGACCCAACGGCGAGGTTGTGATTCTGCCGCCCGCGCCCGATGCCAAGCCGGAGTGTCAACAAGGCCAAAGCCGCTGCGTGGAAAAGACCCTGCAATCCTGCGGCGCAGGTGGGAATTGGCAACAGATGCAAAGCTGCATGTATGCGTGTGCGCAAGGCGCTTGTAGCGGTGAGTGTCTTCCCGGTGACATGCGCTGCAGCGGACCCACACCGCAGGCATGCTCAGCCGAAGGTCGCTGGGTGTCGCAAGATCGCTGCGCTTACGTCTGTGCCGCTGGCGGATGTGCGGGCAGCTGCACTCCCGGCGCGCGCCGATGCCAGGACAAACAAACGCAGTTGTGTGACGCTTTAGGCAACTGGCAAACGGAGATGGCCTGCCAGTTCAACTGCCTTGAAGGACTTTGCCAAGGCATCTGCAACTCAGGCGAGCGGCGCTGCAACGGCACGGACGTGTTTACGTGTGGAGCGAGCGGCAATTGGGTGCTGGCAGAAAGCTGCGCGTTTACATGTACAGATGGCCAATGTGCTGGCGTTTGCAACCCGGGGGCACAAGACTGTCAAGGCAAGCTGCCACGGCTTTGTGACGCTCAAGGCAAGTGGGTGAATGGGGCTGAATGCACCAACGTTTGCAGCGCGGGGTCGTGCACAGGCGAATGCCAGCCTGGACAAACCGATTGTGCGGGTTTGAATCCACGCACGTGCGACGCCTCCGGCACTTGGGTGCAAGGCGAAGCTTGCGCCTTTGTTTGCACCAACGGCGCTTGCCAAGGCGCGTGCACACCCGGCACCCGTGGTTGTGCGGGTAAGGAAGTTCAGCTTTGTAGCCCCGCGGGCGCGTGGACACGCGAGGCTGACTGTCCCTTCGTTTGCGCCAATGGCGCGTGCGCGGGTGAATGTGTGCCCGGTGCCAAGACCTGCGAAGCGACGGTGCCTGCAACATGCAACGCCAACGGCATGTGGGAGCGCGCCGCCGCATGTCCCGCCGTCTGCGTGGCCGGCGAATGTACGGGGGCTTGTGTGCCGGGCGCAACAGCGTGTATGGACGGCGCTCCGGCAAGCTGTGACGCCGCCGGGGCTTGGGTCAAGGAAGCGTCGTGTCCGTTCCTATGCACTGCGGGCGCCTGCGCCGGCGTGTGCGTGCCTGGGCAGCAGCAGTGTAACGGTTCCGTTCCTCAAACGTGCAGTGAGCAGGGCCAGTGGACGGACGGCGAAGGCTGCCCCTACGTTTGCCAATCCGGCGCATGCGCAGGCGTTTGTATGCCTGGGGCAACGCAATGCCTCGACAACAAAGTTCAGGTGTGCAGCGCAAACGGGCAGTGGCAAGACAATGAAACCTGCGCTTTTGCGTGCGGAGGCGGCAGCTGCCAAGCTGGGTGCACCCCAGGGGCAGAGGTCTGTGTAGACGGAACACTTAGGCGGTGCAGCAGCCACGGGTTGTGGGAAAACGACAGGCTATGCCCCGGCGGCTGCGGAGGATCCGTCTGCTTCGATTGCATCGTCGGTCAACACATCTGCCGCGAAGGTGGCCGTGGCAGCGTGTGCATGGACGGGTTTTGGAGCCCGGAACGTTGCCTTGACCTGTGCGGGGATCCCAGCTTATGCACGGCACCTTGACAAATTAGGCTGGCTAAAAAACGCGTCTTGTCGTGATCTCGAGGCGCGGCGCCGTCGCCTTGTTGTTAGAACCGCCCGTGTGCTGGTACACTTGGCCGGTGACATCTGCCAGCCTGCCCTCGGCTCGGGCTTTGGTGTGCGCTTTTGTGGCGGCGGGAGTGCTGCTGTGTCGTACGCCCAGCGTTGCGGCAGGTGGCGAAAACGTCGAAGCGGCCCGCGAGCACTATAAGCGCGGCGTCGCGGCGTATGATCTTGGCCGTTACCCACAAGCAATCGCCGCGTTCGAGGCCGCTTACGAAACCAAGCCGGATGCGGCCTTGTTGTTCAATCTGGCACAGGCCCATCGACTAAACGGCGACCTGCGCAAGGCGGTGTATTTTTATAAAACGTATCTACGCAAGCTGCCGAACACGCCCAAGCGGGATGTCGTTGAGGAGCGGATCGAGGCGCTGGAGCGCCAACTGAGCGCGCAAAGCCAGTTGGCCACCCCCGCATCTGCCGCGCTGACGCCGCAGGTCGCAGCCCCGCCCCCACAAAGCGCGTCGTCTGTTTCGATCGATGCGAAGAGCGAAGAAGAGAAGTCACCACTTTCCGAGCGGTGGTGGTTTTGGGCCGGCATTGGCGTTGCGGTGCTCGGCGGCAGCGTGGCTTTGTGGGCAACAACGCGCCCCGACGGCCCACCCGCATCAGATCTCGGTACACGGCGGGTGTCATTTTGAAGGCCACGAGGGCCGTGTGCCAATTCGCAATTCTACGACTCGCGAGTGTTGCTCTTCTGCTCTTGAGTTGCCGCGGCGAAGACACTTTCGTGAAGGTTAGCCTCACGTCTAATGAGGGCAACATCACGAGCTTGGGGCGCCTTGACGTGTCGTTGTCCATCGATGGCACAGAAATCATCGAGGGGTTCGATCCGTCTGCTGACGACGTGATCGATTTGCCTACCTCAATTGTGTTCGACGTGGCCAGCGGCGCCGGAACCATGACGATCAAGGCCAGCGGCACGGCAGCGGAATCTAGCGAGATCTTACGTGGAGAAGGTGACGTCGACGTTGTGCGCGGCAAGACGGCTTCCATGACCATCTCGCTAAGCCGGCAACAACCGGGCAACGACGGCTCCACCAGCGACGGGTCGGATGGCCTGCGGGATGGCGGCGGCGACGACCAAGACGCAAATCCCGCCGAACCCGCCGATTCGGCACCTGCCTGTACCGACGTCACGCGCGCGATCGTGGCGAACATGGCGGTAGGCATCGATTACAACCCTCCCACCGAGCCCAACACGAAAGACTTCATCGCTGCAAGCCGTGGCTTGGGGCATGGGCACGAACATGATTACATCGCGTGGTTTCGGTTCTCGCTGGCTGCCATTCCACAAAACGCAAAGCTACGCGCGGCGCGCCTACGCTTGAAGGTTCGCAGTGTGCTGGGCGCGCCTGTGCCGGTGGTTGTCTACAGCGACGCCAACCTGTGGAACACCGAAAGCGGCCCAGGAACAGTGCCGCGCACCGCGGACGTCTCGCTGCCGCTTGCACCCATTCTCGAGGCGGGTACCAGTCGCTTTGCGCTCACCCCTCTATTTTACGAACCATTTTGGGTGAGGGATCTATCTGACGACCACCTTACGCTTGGCATCGCGGTGGCAGGCACAATCTCGGGACCCGAGCGCTATGCGCATTTCGAGCCGCCGCAGGCTGCGGAGTCCCCAACGCTCGAGATCGAAACCTGTGAAGTGAAATAAGGCTCACTTACAATCCTCTGCCGGCAGCGAAACACCGTTGCCCGCACCTAAGGGGCCTGATCGTATTTAGGTTTACAAGTTCGGTTTCGTGGGGCGAATGTGATAATTCCAGTCGCCGTGAAATTGATCTGGGTGCAAAGACAGTGCGCCCAAGTCTTTCTTGCTGACTTTCTTTCCTTTTGGATAGATGCGCTTATCTAACTTTGCGTTGACGTGAAGGCCGGCAGGAGTTGTCGTGTGGCCGATCAATTGGACGACTGCCTCGAATGTCGTGAGCGGTTTTCCTCTCCAGTTGGCGGTGATGTGGCAGAACAAGCGATGTTCGATCTTGTTCCATTTGCTTGTTCCAGGCGGAAAGTGCGAGACCCAAACGCGAAGACGGAACTCGTTGGCAAACTTCTGCAGCTCAACCTTCCACGCATGCGCACGATACCCATTGCTGCCGCCAGCATCTGCGGTGATGAAGATCTCTCTTGCTGTCGGGTAAACCTGCTTTCCCATCGTGGACCACCAACGCCTAATTGAAGCCACGGCGAATGCGGGGGTATCGTGGTGGCGGCCAACGTTTACGTACGCCTCGTTCCTTGACATGTCGTAAATACCGTAGGGGATTGCCTTGCCAATGGCATCCTGCGGAAAGTCGTGGACAAGTGCTACGACTGGTTCGCCTTTTGGATGCCACTCGCGCCCTGAGTTGCGAAAATCACCGACAAGTTCCTTCTTTTTTGTGTCGACGGAAATCACGGGCTGACGCTTCGTCATGAACAGCTTGGCTTGTTCGTTGATGTGCTCGAATTGTGCGTTGCGATCTGGATGCGACGCACCTTCCTGACTCTTACGTACGGATTGAAGACTGTAGCCAATACGATGCAACAACCGTCCCACCATGGTCGGACTTACTTTCCAACCATCGGCGATCAAGGCTGACGCGAGTTTTGCTTTGCTTTTGCACGTCCAGCGCAGTGGCGAAGTTGGATCTCCGCGAGTCAGAGGGTCAACCAAATTCTCTAGTGCAGCCGAGAGGCCAGGTTGTGAATCTGTTAACGTCGGGCGGCCTGCTCCTTCGCGCCGAATTCGTCCCTCCAATTTATCTTTTCGCTTGAGCTCACCAAGTCCTTTGCTGATAGTGACGCGAGAGATACCCGTTGCTGACGAGACCAGTGAAGCGCCTCCATACCCCAGCGACCGCGACTCAGCTGCGGCCCAATGACGACGGCCTCGCTCATCCAAATGCCCTACGACGGCCGCATACTTCAAAGCGATCTCAGCTTCAACATCGAGGTCACGCTGCATGTGATCTGTTAGATCACAGCCCGAGCTAGTTGTAAAGTTTATTTAGACCGGCCTCCTAAGATGCAAACCTGAGGTGCCCCGTCGGATTCAGAATTGCTCACCGGCGAAGAGGACCGGACGCTTGACGCGGCTCCGTATGGAGCCAAATCTCATCAACTATGGTGCTCCAATCATTCGGATGAAGCTCGTGCCCTGTGCCAAGCAATGGCACCAGCCGTGAGCCAGGGATGGCCTGGTGCAGGGCCAGCGAGTGGGGGTAGCGAAGCACAGGATCTTCAGTTCCGTGAATGATGAGAGTGGGCACGCTCAGGTCTGCCACCGGCGGCAGCTGTGTTTTCACGTCGCTTAGCTGCGCATGGTTGAACGCGGTGAGCGGGTTCGGTGTCGCATCGAAGTCCTGTGCGGCCAGCGCGCGGATGAGCGCTTCATCGAAGGGATGCGCCGAGCCCGACAACAAACGCCACGCCCCCACTTGATAGTCGATGACCGCTGGTCGGCAGGTCCAATCGAGTTCTGCCGCTTTGGTGTGGTATTCGAGTATGGCGTCACTCATCCCCGGCAGGTCGGGCGGCTGTGGCCCTACGAGTTCAGAAGCGATAAGCGTGAGCGAAAGGACTCGCTCCGGATGTACGAGCGAGACGATTTGGCTGAGATAACCGCCAAGCGACATGCCTACAAAATGCGCTTGTGTGATGCCCATGCCATCGAGAAGGCCCAGAGTGTCCCACGCCAAATCATCTACCGTATAGCGAACGTCGCCGGGTGGATTCGAGGAGGATCGGCCGGTGTCTCGGTGATCATAACGGATCACAAAGCGGCCGCGCGCGCTGAGGGCGCGACAAAAGTCTTCGGGCCACCAAAAGCCTGAAGACATCGCGCCCATCACCAATAGCACGGCAGGATCCTGTGAGTTTCCTACAACATCGGCGGCCAGTGAGGCGCCGCGAACATCTATCATTTGGGTCTGCATAGAGGACTTCCCTGTTCGAAAGTACGAAGTTATGGTGTCGCGCGCGCCGTACAGGCGTGCAGCATAGATGACCTTCCATCGCGAAGACGCGACATGAGGACGTGTTTTGCCCGCGGGCTTGTTCGCCGATTGAGGTTCCGTCGTGAACGTGCTTCAACTCCAAAAATGGGGAAGCTGTTCACTCCTGATTTGGCGCAGCGAGCTTAGCGCAACCGAATGGAGGCGAATGCCATCTGGGTAGAATGGCGTCCGCAGACCAGGGAGTCAAACGCGGAGCGCGACCCGCGAGCCCATTTGAGTCTCGAATGTAACCCTGCAGTCACACAGGTGACTTGAACAGTGCTTAGCGTCGGGCTCGGGTGAGCGATTTCAAGAGCAAGCGCCCCGGTAACAGGAAAAGGACATGAAATGAACGTAGAACGACGAAGGACCCCACTGGCACTCATCACCGGATTGGCGCTTATGGGATGCACGGGTGCCGATGGCAAAGACGGCGTGCAAGGGCCAGCGGGTGCGAATGGAACGCCGGGGCTACAAGGCCCAGCCGGGGCCAAGGGCCAAGACGGCATGGGCATTCCAGGTGAAGCGGGTACGCCAGGCCCAGCAGGCGACGCGGGTACGTCAGGCCCAGCAGGCGACGCGGGTGCCATGGGGTTTGCCGCGCTTGTCAAGCAGACCGTGCTCGCGGTCGACAACAGCAACTGCAAATTTGGCGGGCTTTCGGTTCAGTCGGGCGTAGACGCCAACGGCAACGGAACGCTTGAAGAAACAGAGGTCAAGCAGACCCAATACCTGTGCAACACAGAAGGCTTCGCCTTTATTGGAACCTCGGGGACTGTTTTGCCCTATAAGGTGCTTCGCAACGACATTGTGGATGGCGCTATGCCCACGCGAAACATGGAAGTTCGCAATGGTGGCTATGGCTCCGCGATGGTTGCCCATCCCACCCAGCCCAGGCAGTTCTACGCCCTTACGGATCGTGGCCCGAATGGCGACTTTTCGTCCATGACCTACGGTGCGGGGAAATCGTTTCCTGTTGCCACCTTTCAGCCACACATCGGTCTCTTTGAGGTCACGGCAGGCGGGAAAGTTGTGCGGGTAAAAACCATCGACTTCAAGCGGCCCACTGGCGAAGCCATCACCGGTTTGCCCAACACCTCTGCCCTGGGTGGCACAGGAG
>JBBSJE010000308.1:0-6925 GCA_038257535.1 Polyangia bacterium | reverse complement strand
TGATGGAAGCCATGGTGGATAGGCTCACAGAAAAAAAACTCGCATCGCATCCGCAGCGATGGCCGCAAGCGCCTATGAAGCCGCCCTCGGTCAACCACTTAGAGACGCAGCTGGCCGCCGTGGCCCAAAGCCTAAACGTTCCAGGACCGCTGGGTATGGTCTTGCGCCACCCGAACGGCCGATTGAATCACGTGCAAATTGCGGTTTCCACGTCTCTGAGCGCTTCCGAAGCGATCCAAGCTTTGGCGCAGCCTCAGAAGTGGCGCGCGCTGCCCGGCTGGAAGCAGATTTCCGCCAGCAGCATCGTGCCCTCGCAATCTGGGATGCGGTCGACAGAAGCGAAAGCGGGACTGGGCGCCCCTTATGGCCAACGCTGGCAAGTGGACGCCAGCTTTCCCTTTCTTGATTTCGACGCCACGTGGAATGTGGTTGTGTCGTCGAACGTACGCGCCACGGCGATTGACGGCCCGGGGCGCACCGCTGTGTGGGCTTGGCATGCCGTTTCCGGTCGAGATTCAAAAGCCCAGCCCACCCCCACATGGTTGGTGTTCAGCTTTTACCCGCGTTTGGACAAGCTTGGGTTTATGCCCCGCAAATTCATCGAGAAGGAGCCGCTGCTCGAAGGCGGACTGGCTTTGGCATTGGCCTATGTCAACGCCGTCACACTGGTTGGGCGTCTTCCCGGGGCACCATAGCGCCGCGGATGCGAGGGGCTTGCGGCTACTTCGGCTGATTCAGACTTTCCAGCAGTTGCTGGACGGTGTTGGCTTCAACGGGCTTGGTTAAATGGTGGTCAAAACCGGCCTCTCGCGAGCGCCGCTTGTCCTCTTCGCTGCCCCAGCCCGTAAGCGCGACTAAAGTGGCTTTCTGCAAACTTGGATCTTGGCGAATCTGTCGCGCCACCGCGTGGCCATCCATGCCAGGCAAGCCAATGTCCAAGAACACCACGTCGGGCACAAAGTGCTCCGCCAGCGCAAGCGCCTGGGCCCCGCTGTGCGCGGTTTTGATCTGATGCCCTGTCATCTCAAGCACCATGGCCAAGGACTCAGCCGCGTCAACGTTGTCGTCCACCACCAACACGCGTTTGCCCACCAGCACAGGTGCTGGGGTTTTGTTTACCGATGCATCAACGATGTGCGCGGCCGGAGGCATCAGGTGGGGCAGCGGCAACCGAATGGTGAACGTGCTGCCCAAAGCCGCGCCGGCGCTTTGCACCGACACTGATCCGCCGTGCATTTCCACAAGCCGCTTCACCAAAGACAGGCCAATGCCAAGGCCGCCCTGCGATCTATCCAAGGTGCGCCCCACTTGCGTGAACATCTTGAAGAGTTCGGGTTGCATGTCCTGCGGGATGCCAACGCCGTTGTCCTTCACCCACACAACCACGCTGCCGCTGTCTTGCTCTGCACACAACTCAAGCTTTCCGCCGTTGGGTGTGTACTTGGCGGCGTTGTTCAGCAAATTGCCTACCGCTTGCGCGATGCGTGTGGGGTCAATGTCCACCCACAAAGGGCCTGGAGGCACGCGAACCAAAAGCTCATGATGGGACGCCTCAATCATGGGCCTGCAAGCTTCAACGGCGTTTTCCAACACGGTGGTGAGGTTGACGCGCTCACGTTTCAATTCAACTTTGCCACGGCTAATGCGCGAGACATCTAGAAGGTCATCCACCAATCGCACCATATGTGACAGCTGCCGCTCCATCATGGCGCGAACCTTGTCGGCAGATCCCCCTGAGGGTGACGATAGTTTCAAAACTTGCAAACCCGTGCGAATGGGCGCCAGCGGGTTTCGCAGTTCATGTGCCAACGTGGCCAAGAACTCGTCCTTGCGGCGGCCTTCTTCATGCAAACTCTCTTTGGCCAACTTTTCCGCCGTTCTATCGTGGATTACACCCAGCGCGTATTCAACCTCTCCCATGGACCCAAACTCCGGCACAAAGCGGCCCGAGAAGTGACGCTCGCCTTGTTCGGTGTCGAAGGAAAACTCAATTATTTGCGGCTCGCCCGTCTCAAAAAGCGCTCTGAGAGCCGATTCCCAGCAGTCGCAGAGCTCGGCAGGCATTCCCAGCTCGCGGTTGGTTTTGCCCAACAACGCCAGGCGCGCTTTGCCTGTCAAACGCTCCGCCGCGGCATTCACAAAAACATGGCGCATCTGCCGATCAAAACGCGTGAGAATGTCAGGCGTGTTGTCCGCCAGCGTGCGCAGTTCCTGCTCGCGCAACCTTAGCGCCTCGGCCGCCGCGCGTTCCTCGCTTACGTCTGTGCTGGTGCCAAACCACATCACCACGCAACCGTTGTCGTCCTTGAGGGGGTTGATTCGCGTCAGGAACGGCTTGAAGGAGCCATCGGCGCCGCGCAAGGGAATCACCATATCGAAGACGTCGCCGGTTTCGGTCGATGCCTTCCAGCGACGCATCACGTCCGGCAGCACGCGCGGATCATGCACGGCTTGCCACCCTTGTTCGTCCAAGTCCTGGGGGGAGGTTCCCGTGTAATCGTACCAACGCGAGTTGTACCAGAACACAGCGCCATCGGGGCGCGCCGTAAACGCCAGCTGCGGAATCATTTCCGCCAGCTGACGGAAACGCGCCTCACTGGCCTTCATGGCGTCTTCCGCGAGAACGCGCTCTGTGACGTCACTTATGGACAGCACAGCAAACTCAATCGCGCCAGATTCCGCGCGAACCACCGACCCACTGTAGAGCCCCACGAAATGGTGCCCATTGTCCCTTCGCCGCACGTGCATCTCGAAGTGGCTGACCTCTTCGCCTCTCAAGGTGCGAGAGGCGGGCCACTGCGCAACGGCAATGGGGTTACCGTTGCTATCAGAAGTTTCGAACAATTCTCCGAAGTCATCCAAGGCGTTTAACATCTCTTCGTCGTCAGCAAAGCCATGCAAGGCCAAGGCGGCCTTGTTCATGCGTGTCACGTCCCGGTCTTGGTTGAACAGCACCACGCCCTGGTTCATGCCATTGATCACGGCCGCCAACTGCGCTCGACCCGCCTCGGCTTCATTGGCCGTTTGTCGAAGGCGGGATTCGCTTTCGCGCAGCGCCTCGGCCCAACGCCGCTCCTCGGTGACGTCTCGCACTTCAATGACGGTGCCCATGAGTTTGTCCGCTTGCCTTATCACCGTGGCGTTGCACACAACGGGAAAGAACACCCCGTCTTTGCGGACAAATAGATCCTGATGATTGCGTGCCTGGGCCCCATCGGGAAGCGCCCTATCAAGCGGGCAGTCTTCGATCGGAAAAACGCTGCCATCTGGCCTGGTGTGATGAATCTTTTCGTGCAGAACGTGGCCCACAAGTTCATCTTTGCCGTACCCGGTCATCTGCAAGGCCGCCGCGTTGGCGAAAGTGCATCGGCTTTCCGCATCGGTCATGAAGATTGCCGTGGTCGCATTTTCGGTCAGCGATCGCGTGACATCAAGTTGGTAGCGCAGTCGCTCCTCGTAAAGCTTGCGTTCGGTTACATCAACAAAGGTCACAACCATGCCATCGGGATTTCCATCGGGACGGCGGTATGGCAGCACGCGGCGCATGTACCAGGACCCGTCCTGCATGAGCACTTCGTCCTCTATGGGACGTTCTGCGGTGTACAGCAACCGGGCGGCTGGCAATGCCGGCATTTGGGCGGCCCTGTTTGTGAAATGTGCCAGCGGTCGCCCAATGTCCGAAGGTAGGATGTTGTAAATGTTGTCCACGGCGGGCGTGGCTCGTCTTACATGCCCATCTTCGCTCAAGAACAGCGTGGCGATCCGGGTGCTAGCCAGTAGGTTTTCCAGATCGGAATTTGATTCCACCAGAGCGTCGTTTGCGGACTGCAGATCCTCCTTCGAGGTTTCCATCTCTTCGTTGGCAGACTGCAGCTCTTCGTTCATTGACAGCAGCTCCTCATTTGAGGATTTGAGCTCCTCATTGGCCGCTTCAAGCTCTTGCACTGTTTTTTCGAGGTCGGCGCGCGTGCTCGCCAAGTCCCGTTCTAGCTGTTCAATCAAATGCGCCGCCACCTCATTGGGAGGCCCGGGCGCTGGCAGATTCGTGGTCACAGGTGGACCGTCATCTTGAAACACGACAAGGTAAAGATCGGAATCTTCCCCCAGCTGCGGCATCGGCTGAACGACCAAGGTGATGCGTTGAACGCCTTCGGACGTTCGCAAGGTTAAGCCCGAATGAACGATCTTCCGTCGCACCCGCGCCGCTTCTGCAAGCGCGGCTCGCAGCGCCACCCGCAAGCCGTCCCGGACAAGCCGGGTCACGCTGTTGTGAAAGGCGCCTGAGGGCACACCCAAATATTTCTCTAGATTGCCGGACGTCGAGATGATCTGTCCGTCCTCATTCACCAACAAGCCCTTGGGCGCAAATTCATCCAAGATGATCCGCTGCATCACCAAGTAGGCATCAACCTCTGTGGGCGCGGCAGATGGTGCGTTCTTGGACAACGACGACGAGAATTTGCCTTCCACGAGCGGCCCGGTCCTGATCGCGGTGGGCAAACGCTGGGAGATGCGATTGCGGGCGTCCAACGGACGAAACAGTTCACGATGGCCGGTTAACGTTTCCGAAGGGCCCAAAAACAGGTGCCCACCGGGCCGAAGTGCATAGTGAAAGAGCGGTATAAGTTTTTTCTGTAAATGCGAGCCGAGGTAAATGAGAAGGTTTCGACACGAGATCAGATCCATCCGGCAAAATGGCGGATCGTTGATCAAATTGTGAGACGAGAACAGAACCAGTTCCCGCACGGATTTGCAGATTTGATAACGCTGGCCCTTTTTCACAAAGAAACGCTGCAAGCGCTCGGGAGAAATCTGTTCCGCGACGTCTTGTGAGTAGATGCCTTGACGGGCAATGCCCAATGCCTGATCGTCGATGTCGGTGGCAAACACCTGCACTTCACGGGGGGCTTTAAGTTTGTCCAACTGCTCGCTAAGCAAGATCGCCAGTGAGTAAGCCTCCTCGCCCGTTGCACAGCCTGGCACCCATAGCCGCACCGGCTCCTCCGCACGGCTCTCTTCAAACAGCTTCGGCAACACCAACTCTTCGAGCGAGGCAAACGCATCAGGGTCGCGAAAGAAGGCCGTAACGTTGATCAGCAGTTCAGTGAACAAACGCTCGGCTTCACTGCGTTCCTTGCGCAGCCGTTCTAGATATTGCTCAACAGTGGGAATGCGCAGCACCTGGAGGCGCCGCATGGTGCGCCTAACAATGGTGCTTGTTTTGTAGTGCTTGAAGTTGTGCCCCGTGGCCTGCAGTAGGATCTCGCAAATCTCGGGAAAGGCTTCGGCGACGTCGCGAACCAAAGCCTTGGTCAAACCGCCAAGTGCCTCCGCGTGGAAATGGCGGGCGTGTGCCAATAGTTCTTCCGCGAGTCTTTCAGGCGGCAAAACATGATCCGCAACGCCGGTCTCCGAGGCGCTCTGGGGCATGCTGTCGTGTTTTGCGGTTTCCGGATGTTGCACCATGGTCAAACCGCCGGCCTTGGACACAGCCTGCAGACCCAAACTGCCATCGCTTCCGGCGCCCGACATGATGATGGCCACCGCGCCTTCACCATGGCTTTGCGCAAGCGACTGAAAAAAGTGATCGATGGCGCTGCGTCGACCTTCGGGCTTTTCGGTGGGCTGCAGGCGCAAGACACCGTCGGCGGTTACGGAGACCAGCGAATGCCCTGGCAGGGCGTACACCTGCCCCGGTTCCAAGCGCATGCCATCTTGAGCGTCAACCACCGGCAGTGGCGTGGCCCTGGCCAGCACATCAGCCAAAAGGTGATTGCCCCCGGGTTCCAGGTGGAACATCACCAGCACGGCAAAGCCGCAGTCGCGCGGCAACTTGCCTAGGAACAAGGACACAGCTTCCAGGCCACCGGCCGAAGCGCCAATGCCGACAATGAGCGGGCTGACAGGGGGGTTATTTTCTTCTTCCATCACCGATGTCCGGGACACGAACGGCCACCCAAAAGGCAAGCGTTTTCAAAGCAGGGTGGCGGGGGGAGCAATGGGTAACGTCCGCAGCAAATGGTGTGCCGGCAATTTGTCCCTTTTTTCCGGTAGCGCGGTTTTGGTTTTCGCGGCCCTTTTTCGCAAAAAGTTACGGATTTTACTCAAAACCGCTCGGGCAACTGTTTCGCTACCGAAACGGCAGTGCGAGCAAGGCAGGGGCTGCTATCGTGGGCAGCCCGAGATGGAACGCGCACGCCGTGGCGAGGAGATCAAAGTCTGTGGCCAACACGCCTGCCGGGCGGTGTTCCGGAGCCGCCCGCGCGACATTGTTCGCGTGTTCGTTAGAGACGATCGGGTGACGGACTTCGCTGATCTCTTGCACGCTTTGGCGCAGGAGCGCCGTCCCTACAAAGTGGTTTCCAACGACGAGCTTGAACGCCTCACGCAAAGCACTCACCACGAGGGCGTGTGTTTGGTCGTGCGCAACCGCCCCGCCCCAACGTTGCCAAGCTTATTGCCAGGCAGCCAACCTCAGTTTTTGGTCGCCTTAACTGATGTTGCAAACCCCCACAACGTGGGCGCGATCCTACGAACGGCGGCACATTTTGGTGCGCGCGCGGTTTTGCTAAGCCCCAACGCGCGGCTGTCGCCCGCCGCGCTTCGCACCGCACAAGGCGGGGCCGAGGGGGTCGCCACCGTTGTTGTCGAAAGCTGGCCAGAGGCGATTGGGGCCTGTCAACGGGCCGACCATCTCGTGGTGGCCACGTCCAGCCACGCCAAACAGAGTTTGTTTCAAACCCGCTTGCCCAAGCGTGCGGTGGTTTTGGTTGGCAGCGAGGCCACTGGATTGCCCGCTGAAATCGCCAGCCTGGCAGACTTGAATCTGATGGTGCCCGGCACCGGCCTGGTGGAAAGCCTCAACGTGAGCGCCGCCACGGCCGTGGTTCTGGCCGAGCTGTGGCGACAGAGCCAGGGCGCTAGT
>JBBSJE010000307.1:0-6942 GCA_038257535.1 Polyangia bacterium | reverse complement strand
TGATCACGACAAACTGGACAATGAGGTTCGCGAGCTCGTTGTGGTGCCTTTCTGTAGTGACACTAGCCCTTGCAGCGGGGCCAAGGGGTTCAGTGCCGGCCAGGTAACTGATGCTGCTTGCGGAAAACAGGTTCCCGAAAAGGTATGCTCAGGCCCCCCAAACTCATGCGCCTTCTTCGAGATCTGGCAACCTAGTTCTCGGCCGTACATGCTGTGCCTCTAACGCCGCGCAGCAGACCATCAGGTATTTCGCAACTTCGTGCCGGGCACGCGGCTATCGTTGATCCCTACCTGCATCGTTTGAAGTGCATTCCGAGAGAGCGCTTCTCAACTCCTGCCACGCTTCAAACGCGTCTTCGTACGTTGTGACATCGTAGCGTTCGTCGACTTCGAGAAACACTTGGTGCGTGTGCCCGAGTTGATCAGCGGACCCGCATGTCCAACACCCACTTGCGAACTTCAAGCAATATGGCGCGTCGGGCATAGGTTTGTTGTCGGCGTCCCTAAGGCTAACTGTCACCGAATTCAACCCGCGCGTGCGCATCAACGGCGAGGACACCGCAAACTCCGGAAAAGCGTCTCCATCGGGCGATTCGGTTTCGAAGGCATCTTCCTCAGGATTTGAGTGTTCGCCGCCAATGTTTTGCTTCGACAACCAATAGAGAAACACAAAGGCGCCCGCAACCACGCCAGTTGCTGCTGCGGCGAGCATTCGCCATCTTCGGGACTTCATCATGAGACAGGCATGAACCAAACTTCGCGCGATTGGTTCAGGTCGCTAAAAAAGTTTCCACCGCCGAAAGGATTGGGCATCCGATCAATCCCAATCGTAAACCGAAAGAACGACGCCCATCCAGACGTGAGGGTCTTGCCGTCCCACAAATCAATGTGGTTGCCGGTGCAGGCCCCATGGGACTCGCCCGTTCTGCACCAATAATGTTTAAAGAACACGATTCCGGACCGTTTGTCGCACCTGCTGCGCCAGTTCTGTCCCGTGTATTTCTCCCTGCGCCCGCAGCCCGGGAATCGGTGTTCGGAAATCCAAGTGGCGAGCTTCGCCGCCGCGGCGACCATGATCTTTCCAGGTCTGCCAGCGACCGGACAGTCGTTGCCAACTCCGACCAACCGAATTCCCGAGCGTTCCAGGCAGAGCGACATCTTGATCGCACATTGGTTTTCGAGTCCAACAGGTGGGTCCCCGTTTGGCAGAAGGCAAGGAAGGTCACTAGGATAATTCTTCCAAAGCAGCGAAAATGGAACATTCCGCCGCTTGGGTTGAGGGGCTATCCGTACAGGTTGAACCATTGGGCAGTTCCAGCTCCGAAACGATTCGGTAGCGTACACTAACTAATTATGGTTGTCGCACTTCAGGCCGGTTCCGAGATTCAAGTGTCTCAACGCGGCAGCAATCCTCGCACGCTCGCCCGATAGGTTGACAGCCCCTCGCCCCTCCTTGGCAACTTCGTCGTCGGCCGCGTTTTGAGAACACGAACCGACACCAGCGGCGAAAAATGGATCACTAGCGCGAAGAACTTCCACAACTTTGTGCCGTGCGCGCCGAAGAAGCTACATGCCATCATTTCTACACGAGGCATTGGTGGAGCTGCTTCGGGATCGACCTGCTTTGCTGGCGCGCTTGCTGCGGGGCGCGGGCCTTTTGTTGCTGCCGCCGCATGACAAGATCGTGAGCGACAGTGCGGATCTTGGCACCGCTGTGCCATCTGAACTGGCAGCGGACGGGGTGTTGCGTGTGGAGAACGAAGGCCGGACAGAATTGGTGGTGGTACTGGAAGTACAGATGCGGATAGACCCGCGCAAGGAGTATACGTGGCCACTGTATGTGGCAGCGGCGCGGGCCCGGCATGAAAAGCCCACGACGCTCGTGGTGGCAACGCTTGATCGCCAGGTGGCGAAATGGGCGGGGCAAGCATTCAGCCTTGGGCCGGGAACCGGGTATGTGCAGGCGGTCGTGTTGGGCCCCGAAGAGTTTCCCCGGATGGAGGACCCCGCGGAAGCAGCGGAGCTGCCAGCGTTGGCAGTGCTATCTGCGTTGGCGCACGGACATGATGACGATGCGCAGCAAGCGGCACGTATTGGGCTGGCGGCAATGAAAGCCATTTTGCAGCTAGGCGAGGACCAGGCAGCGGTATACTTGGACTATGTGAAAGCGGCGCTGAGCGATGCCGCGAAGGAAGCATTAGCGATGATCCCACAGAACTATGAATTTCAAGACGAAGGGCTACGCAAGGCGTGGCACGGCGGCAAAGCCGAGGGCGAAGCAAAGGGTAAGGCTGAGGGTAAGGCTGAGGGCGAAGCCAAGGGGTTAGCGAATGCCTTGCTGCTGGTGTTGGAAGCTCGAGGATTCACCCTAAGCGCCAACGAGGTCGAGATGATCCGCGCATGCCGCGATGTCGATACGCTGGCGGCGTGGCTCCGGCGTGCACCCACGGTTGCAAAGCCCGCAGACGTATTCCTATAGACCTGGGCTTGGGCCCCTCAACCGCCCCCCGACGCGCCCAGTTCGCTTTCGATTTGCTCCCACTCGGCCATCAAGGCCTCAATCTGCCCATCAATTCGCTTCTGTTCCGCCTGCAGTTTCTCGATGTCTGAGAAGCTGGTTTTTGTGTAGAAGTCGGGCGCGAAGAAGATGTCGTGAATCTCTTTTTTGCGGGCTTCGGCCGCCTCTATGGCGGCCATGGTTTTGTCGCGCAATTTGGGAAGCTGGGCTTGCCGGTTGCGCTTTTTCTTTTGTTCCTCCCACGACAGCCCTGCCCCTGCGTCACCCGATTGTTGGGCCGCTTCTTGTTTGGCTTTCTTGGCTTTCAACGCCACCGCATCAGCGTCGAGATGATCGTCGCCACAGCGGGCCAGGTATTCGGCGTAGGTGCCATTGAAGTCGGCAATGCCATTGGGCGTAAGCTCGATGATCCGCGTAGCCAGTTCTGAAACAAACCATCGATCGTGTGAAACGAAGATCAATGTGCCTGGATAATCCTTGAGCGCCTTGATCAGCGCCTCAATGGTTTCCATGTCTAGGTGGTTGGTGGGCTCGTCCAGCACCAAAACGTTGGGCTTTTGCACCGAAAGCCGCGCAAAGATAAGCCGTGCCGCTTCACCGCCCGAAAGCAGGCCAATGCGTTTTTGCACGTCTTCCCCGGAAAACAACACCCGCCCCAGCTGCCCACGCACGAAGCTTATTGTTTCGGCAGGGCAAAGCGAATACAGCATTTCATAGGGCGTGGTGTTGGGATCGTCGAGCAGCTCGTGGTGATCTTGCGGAAAGTACCCCACGTGGGCTTCATGCCCCCAGCGCACGTACCCCGTATCGGCCTGCAAGCGCTCCACCGCCAACTTCAGCATGGTGGATTTTCCCAACCCGTTGGCGCCGATCACGCCCACCCGCTCACCCCGCCGCACCGTAAGCGTCACGTTGCTGAGAACCTGTTTTTCGCCGTACGCCTTGCTGATCCCGGCTAGCTCCAGCACTTCACGGCCACTAGGGCGCGTGGTTTCGAATTTCAAAAAGGGCGCGCGGCGCGAACTGGCCACCAGCTCTTCCACCTGGATCTTTTCGATCTGCCGCAAACGGCTTTGCGCCTGCGACGCCTTGGTGGCCTGGGCGCCGAACCGATCCACGAAGGCCTTCTTGCGCGCAATCTCCTCCTCCGCGCGCTGAATTCCGGCCTCTTTCTGCGCGCGGATCAGGTCCTTTTGCTTCACGAACGCATCGTAGTTGCCCGTATAAAGCGTGATGGTTTCGTAGTCAACGTCCAGCATGTGGCTGGTGACGTTGTTCAAAAAACGCTGATCGTGCGAGATGATCACCGCACAGCCTTCGTAAGCAGCCAAAAACCGCTCAAGCCACCTGATGGTTAGAATGTCCAAGTGGTTGGTGGGTTCATCCAGCAGCAACACGTCGGCGCCGCCCACCAACACCTGTGCCAACAGCACACGCAGCTTGAAACCGCCTGAAAGCGTGCCCAAAGGCTGCCGATGCGAAGCCACGGGAATGCCCAAGCCTTCAAGCACGCGGCTCGATCGCGCTTCTAGCGTGTAGCCATCGTTGGCGGCAATGATGTCCTCAAGCTCCATCAGCCGTGCCGGGCTGGCTTCACCCTGCCCTTGCGCCAATTCATGCTGCGTGGTCAGCGCTTTCCAAACCTCAAAATCGCCGCGCATGGCCAGATCCAAAATGATCTCGGCGTCGTCCAAAAAACGATCTTGGCGCAACACGCCCATGCGGGCGCGCTTGTTGATCGTAAAGCTGCCAGAAGACGCAGGCTCATCGCCCGACAGCACCTTCATAAACGTGCTCTTGCCCGAGCCGTTCGCGCCCACCAAGCCGTAGCGGGAGCCGGGGTTTAGCTGTAGCGACACATTCTCGAACAGAACGCGCGATGAAAATTCTTTGGTGAGATTCTGCGTGGAGATCATGGCGATACCGGCGGAAGTGGCCGCGCGAAAAGCGCGCAAGCAAAGGCTTAGTGGTTTTCGCCCTCTTTGCCGCCAGCCATCAGATACAGCACCGCCATGCGAATGGCCACCCCACGCGCCACCTGTTCCAAAATCACGGAACGATTGCCATCCGCCAGCGCCGGATCAATTTCCACGCCGCGGTTCATGGGGCCTGGGTGCATCACAATGGCGTCGGGCTTGGCCAGCGCCAAACGGCGCGGGTTGAGGCCGAAGTAGCGGGAGTATTCACGCCCGTTGGGAAACCGCCCCCCAGCCTGACGCTCCAGCTGGATGCGCAACATCATCACCACATCCGCGCCTTCCAGCCCCGCATCCAGCGAATCGAAGGCCGTCACGCCCATGGCTTCGATGCCCACGGGCAGCAAGGTACGCGGGCCCGCCACGCGCACGGTGGCGCCCAGGGTGCGCAGAGCGAAGATGTTTGAGCGGGCCACGCGGCTGTTGGCGATGTCGCCGCAGATGCACACGGTAAGCCCTTCAATGCTGCCTTTGTGGGCGCGAATGGTGCTGGCGTCCAACAAGCCCTGGGTGGGGTGTTCGTGGGCGCCATCGCCCGCATTCACAATGGCGGCGCGCGTGTGCTGCGCGAGCATGGCGGCCGATCCGGCCTGCGCATGTCGAATCACGATCACGTCGGGCGCCATGGCGTCGAGATTGCGAGCGGTGTCGATGAGGGTTTCGCCCTTCACGGTGGACGACGCCGACCCGGAGATGTTCACCGCATCGGCCGACAAGCGCTTGGCCGCCAGCTCGAAGGAGGTGCGGGTGCGGGTGCTGGCTTCCAAAAACAGGTTGATGACCGTTTTCCCGCGCAGTGTGGGCACCTTCTTGATGGGGCGCTCGGCCACCTCCATAAAACGGTCGCCCAAATCCAAAACGGTGGTGAGGTCGTCGGCGCTAAGGCCTTCGAGGCCCAACAGGTGGCGGTGAGAGAATGCCGGGGCGGTCACGGCGGCTCGTTTACCCTACTTTCTCTCGCAAAACCACCTGGTCTGTTTCTCCGCGCTCAGACAGCATCACCCGCACCGACTCATTGGGGCCCGTGGGCACCCTCACGCCCACAAAATCGGGCTGAATGGGCAGCTCCCGGTTGCCGCGGTCAACCATCACGGCCAGGTGAATGGCCCGGGCGCGGCCGTAATCCAGCAGCACGTCCATGGCCGCGCGCACGGTGCGCCCCGTGTAAAGCACGTCATCAACCAGCACCACGGTTTGCCCGTCGATGGCGGCAGGCAGGTCGGTGGGCCCCACTTCTTGCTTGGGCTGGCCGATGTAAATGTCGTCGCGATAAAGCGTAATGTCCACCGTGCCCAGGCGCGGGCCCCCGGCGGGATCGCCGTCGTTGCCCAGGACCTTGGCCATGCGGGCCGCCAGATGCGCGCCCCCGGTTTGAATGCCCACCAAATACACATTGGGCCCCGCCCGCTCGGCGATCTCGTAGGCCATGCGCCGCAGGACGCGGCTTACGGCAATTTCATCCAAGACCACCGAGCGCACGTTGAAAACGGCGTCGGGAGGTGGTTTCCAAGGCACAGTGAACCTTATCCCGGAGACGCAGGCAGGCGCTACAGGTAGAAGCGCAAGAATGCGTTGGTGACCAAGCCCCAGGGGGTGGTGGTGCCCACAGTGTTGATGCCCCAGCGTGAATAACCGCCGGCATTGGTGTCGTCGTCGCTCACGTTCATGTAGCGAACGCCAAGGCCCGCGTCGGTGCCCACGGCAAAGCCCGGCAGGCCCATGAAGCCCAGCTGCAATTCCGCCTCAATTTTCCCCTGCACGTCCAACGAGAACGTCTTGTTGCCGCTGCCCGAGGGGGCGAAGTACAAAAGGCCCAACTGAGGCGTGGCGCTGATCGCCAGGTGTTTCCATTGCGAGAGCAAGAAGAAGGCGCCCGCCGTAGGCCCGATGCCCACGTGCGTGTCCCAGCTGCCCTGCCCTTTGGTGCTGCCACCGCCCACGGCCACGGCCAGGCCAGCGCTGTACGCGTAGCGCTCGCTGAGCCAGCGACGCACCCCCACGGAGGTGATGCGCACGTCACGACAACCGGCGGGATTGGCGGCACAGTCCGGATCGGGATTGTTGGGCGACGTTTGCAGCGTGCCTAGCGAGCGGGCTTCGATGCCCCAGTGGCCAATCACCCGTTGGTGATCCGTGGGCCCCTGCTTCTCGGGGTCGCCGGCCATCATGCCGCCACGAGGGCCCCAAAAGGGGCGACCCATGCGTTGGGGCGGATACCCTGGCCCGCCCTCGGGTGGGCCGCCAACCTCGGATTGCTCGGCCTCACCCATTTCTGGCTGCGCAGGGCCTTCAGTAACCGCTTCTCCCTCAGGCGCAACGCCCTCGGCCTGGGCCATCTCCATCGGCACGGGGGGCAATCCGGGAGGCGGGTTTGCGCGCCCAGGCTGGGCGTAAACCGTCACGCACGAAGCCGCAAACAAAGAAGAGCCTAGGACCAAAAATGAAAAC
>JBBSJE010000306.1:0-6975 GCA_038257535.1 Polyangia bacterium | reverse complement strand
GGTGGCCACAAGTCGGTCACAGTGGGCCTGTGCGACTACGAAAGCCTGCGGGCGCATCATGAGCCGCATACGATTCGCCAATCTGACAGCTACATGGACCCCAAGAAGTCCATGTTGGCCAAAAAGGTGGATCGCATGGGCGCGATTGTGGATGCGAACATGAAGGTGTTCCACATTGAAACCGCGCTGAACAACCGCACCTACGGCAGCCCGCTGTCGTTTTTGGCCAAGAACGAAGACGAATTCACCGAGGTGGATCGCATGAAGTTCGAGGCCATGCGCTGGGGCCTTTCCAAGATGCCACGCGCGGCGAAACGCAAAGTGTTTCACAGCGTGCCGGCGCCGTATGAATTGATAGCCTGCCACGCGGGGCAGACCGAGTTGGTGCACGCCAAGATCCTGGAAAAGAACTGGGATCAGTACATGGTGAACGTGCGCGGCCAGTCCGACATCGTGATCTGTGGTGTTCCCTTCATTTCGCCCTACAACATCAATTCCATTTTGAACCCGCTGCTGCTTCAAGTGATGGGGTTGGGGTACTTCCACAACTTCTACCGCGGCAAGCCGCTTTTGAAAAAGGGTGGGGCGCTCATCTTGTGCCACCCCGCGTACGACGAATTCGACCACGTGCAGCACCCGAGCTACATCGAATTCTTCAACCGCTTGTTGCCCGAAACCCGCGACGCGGAAAAGCTGCGGCACAAATACGAAGAAGAGTTTGCGAAGAACCCCAGCTACATCGAGATGTACCGCCGCGGCAACGCGTACCATGGCGCGCATCCCTTCTTCATGTGGTACTGGGGCGAGAACGGTCGCCAGCATGTGGGCAAGGTGATTGTGGCCGGCGCTGAAAACGCGCACGTGCCCGCCATGATGGGCTGGGACAGGGCCGAATCACTTACCGAAGCCATTTCGTCGGCCCGCAGCTTTGTGGGCCCCGGCGCGTCTATCAGCATGTTGCACCATCCGCCCATCGTTATGGTGGATGTGGAGTAAAGCGCGCATGGCACACCCCAGCTCAGGCAGCAAATCCAAGGCCGTGGCGTCCAACGGCTCGGCTCAAAGCACCGCTTTGTCCAAATTGAACGATCTATCGATCAGCGAGATTTACCGCGGCCGCAAGATGTTCATCATGGGGTCCACGGGCTTCGTGGGCAAAGTGACGCTGGGGCTGCTGCTCGATAGGTTCCCCGACATTGGTCGCGTTTATGTGATGGTGCGCCGAGGCACCGGCACCGACAGCGAAACCCGGTTTTGGAACAGCGTGGTGCCGTCGCCGGTGTTCAATCCGCTGCGCGAAAAATACGGCGGCGCCGAGGGGCTGGCTGTGTTCTTGAAAGAAAAAGTGCGGGTGGTGGATGGCGACATCACCGAGCCCAACCTGGGTATGACCGAAGAGGTGGCGGCGCAGGTGGCGGGCGACATCGACGTGGTGCTGAACTCGTCAGGCCGTGTGACCTTCAACCCGCCGGTGGAATCTGCTTTGCGCACCAACGTGCAAGGCACGCGCAATGTGATCGCGTTTGTTAAACGCATGAAGCGCCCCGCGTTGGTGCATGTGTCCACCTGCTTTGTGGCCGGCAACCGTTCGGGTGAAGTGTGGGAAAGCGAAGAACTGGATGGCTACTTTCCCCGCCGCAGCGAAATGGCGGGGACCAAGTTTTCTGTTGAGCAAGAAATTGCCGACAACGAACGCGACGCCGAGGTTGTGCGCGCGCAAGCCAACGACGCCCAGGTTTTGGCGCGTTTGCGCAAACAAGCGCGCGAGCGGCTGCTTGAGCAAGGGCGCGATCCTGATGATGAGGGCACCTTGCGTTTGGCGGTGGCGCGTGAACGCAAGGACTGGATCCGCAGTGAGCTGACCCGGCGGGGCATGGAGCGCGCCGCCGAATGGGGCTGGCCCAACATTTACACGTACACCAAGAGCATGGGCGATCAGATCGTGGCGCGCGAAACGGACATCGTTCGTTCCATCGTGCGTCCGGCGATCGTGGAAAGCGCCGAGACCTATCCTTTTCCAGGGTGGAACGAGGGCTTCACCACGTCGGCGCCGCTGGTGTATTTGGCGCTGAAGGGCAACCAACTGGTGCCCACCTCGAAGAAGCTGATCTTGGACATGGTGCCGGTGGATTACATCGCCGCGGGCATGTTGATGGTGGCCGCGCAGGCCTGCGTTGAGCAGCCGAAGATTGTGCACCAACTGGCCGTGGGCGATTCGAATCCCTGCACGATCAACCGCATCGTGACCTTAACCGGGTTGTACAAGCGCAACCGACTTCGGGAAAAAGAAGGCAACAAACTGCTCAATGAGCTGATGGCGCGCATGGAAGCGCGTCCCGTGGATTACGAAGTCTACAGGCGCTGGTCGTTTCCACAGATGCGCAAAGTGGTGGGAAAAGTCTCTGACACTTTGGACAAGGTTCGGCCCGCGTGGGGCGGCGAGCGCTTTGGTGCCTTGGTTGATCGCCTGAAGAAGGGCGTTGATGAAGTGATGCGGGTGACCGGCGAGGCCGAGAGCAACATCGACCTGTTTTTGCCGTTCACACGCGACAACGAATACGTGTTTCGTAGCGACAACATCCGCGCCCTGCGCGATCGCATGCCGCAAGCTGACCGAGAGCTTTTGCCATGGAAGCCGGAAAGCATCGATTGGTACGAATACTTCATGGACATTCACTTCCCCGGTTTGATGAAGTGGGTGTTGCCCGAGCTCGACCAAACCTTCGCGCCGCGGCCCAAGTCAACCTACGCCTTCACGAACTTGCTGGAACTGTTCGACACGGCGACCAAGCTGCACAGCACCCGCGTGGCCATGCGCATGGATCGGGGGGATCGCGAAGAGGTCTATAGCTACGAGAATTTGCAGGAGTTGGCCGGGCGGGCCGGGGCGTTCCTGGTTGGCCAAGAGGTGAAGCCCGGCGATCGCGTGATCTTGTTTGGCAAGAACGCGCCCGATTGGAGCATGGCCTACTTCGGTATTCTGAAGGCGGGCGCCACCGTGGTGCCTGTTGGCTATGAATCGACCGTTGAAGAGCTGGTGAACATTGCCCGCGCCTCGCAAGCGGTGGGTTTGATCGCCAGCGACGAGCTGCTGGAGAAGCGCAGCAAGTTGGGGGCGGCGCTAAAGACGGCTGAGCTGCCCACGAAACAGTGGTCGATGACCACCGTGTTCGAGTTAACCCCCGAAGACGTTGAAGACGAACGCAAGAGCCACTTCCAGAAGGTTTCCAACGCCGACGCCGTCGCGTCTCTCATATTTACCTCGGGCACAACCGGCAAGCCCAAGGGCGTGATGCTGACCCACCGCAACTTGACCTTCATGGTTTCCGAGTTGCTGAAGGTGTTCGAGTTTGGCGTGAACGACGGTATGCTCTCGGTGCTGCCACTGCACCACACGTTTGAATTCACCACCGGTTTGCTGGTGCCCATCTCGAAGGGCGCGCAGATTAGCTATCTGTCAGAGCTTACGGGCGATGCCATTTCGCGTGTGATGAAGCGCGGCCACGTCACCGCCATCGTGGGCGTGCCAGCGCTATGGGATCTGTTGCGCAGACGTGTGCTTTCGCGCTTCTCGGACAAGTCGCCGCTATTGGGCAAGGTGGTTGAAGCGCTGGTGAAAACCAACTTCCAACTCCGCTCCAAGGTGGGCTTGAACCTGGGCGTGATGATGTTCTTCCCCGTGCACGAAGGCTTCGGCGGCCGCATACGCTATTTGATTAGCGGCGGATCGGCTTTGCCCACGGAGGTGCTCAAGAGCTTTTACGGCTTGGGCTTCGACTTCTTCGAGGGCTACGGGCTTACCGAAACCGCACCCGTGCTCACCGTCACCACACCCAAGGGCAAACCCATCGTGGGCTCCGTGGGCAAGCCGTTGGCGGGCGTCGAGGTGAAGATCAAAGATGCCAACGAATCGGGCGTGGGCGAGGTGATCGCGCGTGGCCGCAACGTGATGGCGGGCTACTGGGAGGATCAAGAGTCAACCGCACAAGCCATTCAAAACGGCTGGTTTCACACAGGTGATCTGGGGCGGTTTGACGAAAGTGGGAACCTGTTTTTGGTCGGTCGCTCCAAAGACATCATCGTGGATGCGAATGGCAAGAACGTTTATCCCGATGAGATCGAAGAGCTTTACTGCGATTTCCCGTTGATTAAAGAACTCTCGGTGGTGGGCCTGCCTGATGAGGCAGGGGAGCATGTGGCCTGCGCGGTGGTCGCCGATTTCAACAAGCAGCCCAGCCTCACCGCCGCCGAGGTGCGTTCGCAGATTCAAGAGCACTTCCGCGTGGTCTCGCAGACGCTGCCTTTCTGGAAACGGGTGAAAACTGTTGAATTCTGGGAAGGCGATCTCCCCCGCACCTCAACGCGCAAGGTGAAGCGCACAGAGGTCACCGCAGAGCTGCGTAAACGCCACAAGGCGCAAAGCGACGCGGGCGCTTCGGTAAAGGCCAAACCAGACAACGAAGGCACGCAATGGTTCTTGGATGTGGTGGCACGTGTCACCGGAAAGTCCGAGGCCGAGGTCACGCTGGCCACGCGGGTGGATCAGTTGGGGTTCGACAGCCTAATGTATTCAGAGCTGGCGTCGGCGCTTGAAGGCGATGGCGTTGTGCTGCCACCTGACACAGATTTCACTGGCGCACCCGATGTGGCGGGATTGTTTCGGCTGGTGAACGAAAGCCGTTTGGCGGGTGGGGCGCCCAAGCGCAAAGCCCGCAAGCGCAAATCAAGCTTGGCCAAGGATGGCGAAATTCCTGTGCCTGGGCCCGTGGCCAGTCTGGGAAGAAAGGGCCTGGGTGTGGGGCAGAAGCTTTTCTACGAGAAGATTCTCGAACCCACCTTCGAGGGCCACGCGCACATTCCGCAAAATGAGCCGTTTATCGTGGCCGCCAACCATCAGTCCCATCTGGATATGGGGTTGATCAAGGTGGCGTTGGGCGAGGCAGGGCAAAACTTGGCGTCGTTGGCGGCGGCCGATTATTTCTTCTCCGACAAGTGGCGCCGTGCCTACTTTGAAAACTTCACCAACTTGGTGCCCATGGAGCGCGCGGGCTCGGTGAGGCAGTCCCTTGATCGCGCCGAAGAGGTGCTGCGCCGCGGTCGCAGCATGGTGATTTTTCCGGAAGGCACGCGGTCACCCACAGGTGAGATGAAGGATTTTCTTCCGAGTCTTGGGTACTTGGCCGAGCGCGCCCGCGTGGGCATTTTGCCAGCGTATGTCAGTGGCACCTTTGAGGCGATGCCAAAGGGCAAGACGTTCCCGCGCAAACGCAAAGTGGGCGTGGCGTTTGGACCTTATCTGTCGGTGGATTTTATCGATCAAGTGACCGAGGGGCTTTCGCCGCAGGATGGGTGGAAGCTCACGGCCACTTTGGTGCAACGGATCGTTGAAGGCCTTCGCGATGACCGGGCCTTGCGATTCGATGTCGCTTCGGTGCGGGCCGCCTGGGATGGCCAGCGGTTAGGCGATCCGAAGTTGGTACTGGCACCGCGCACTCAGGCCACGTTGAAGGCTTTAGCCGCGGTGCCTGACACTGAGACGAAGCCGCATCGCAAACACAAACACGACAAAAAGCCAACGGTGGCCAAATCATGAAAACCCTTGTCACGGGCGCAACCGGGTTCTTGGGAACCCATCTGCTGCAGCGGCTTTGCGATGAAGACAAGCCCAAGAAGATTCGCGTGCTGGTGCGCAAAGCCACCGCGCAACTTGAATCGTTGGGCGTGGATGTCGTGGAGGGCTCGGTGGACGATCCCGAAGCGGTGAACGCCGCGCTCGAGGGCGTAAAGCATGTGTACCACTTGGCGGGCTTTGTTTCGCGCAAGCCATCCGATGCCCATGCCATGTACAAGGTGCATGTGGAAGGCACGCGCGTGCTGTGCCGAGCTGCCGCCGAACACAAGGTGGGGCGCATCGTGATGGCGTCCACCAGCGGCACCGTGGCGGTGGCGCGCACGGCAGACGAGATGCCTGATGAGGATTTTCCCCCACCGGTGGACATCATCGCGCAGTGGCCCTACTACGCCAGCAAACTTTACCAGGAAGAGGCGGCCCGCCGCGCTTGTGGCGACAAGGTGGAATTGGTCACGGTGAATCCCAGTTTGCTGCTGGGACCAGGCGACGATCGTTTGTCGTCTACCAAAGACGTGCTTTCATTTTTGGGCAAGGAAATCCCGGTGTCTCCACCCGGTGGCATAAACTTCGTTGACGTGCGCGATGTGGCTGCGGCTCTGCCTGTGGCCATGGAGCGCGGCGTGGCGGGTGAGCGTTATCTGCTGGGCGGTTACAACTGGACCTTCAGCGAGTTCTTTGGCCGGCTTGAACGCTTGTCAAAGGTGCCCGGCCCCATGGTGCGCGGCCGCGGGCGTTGGCCGTATTACGCCAGCCACGTGCAATCGGCGCTCTACAAGGCACTGGGGCGTACACCGCCCGTCGATCCTGTGAGCGTGCACATGGGCGAGTTCTTCTGGTATTTTTCTTCGGACAAAGCCAAGCAGACGCGGGGTTTTGAAGTGCGGGAAGCGTCGGAGACCTTGTTCGACACCATCGCGTATTTGCGCACGCACTTTTTGGGCGGCTCAAAGGCGCTGAGCGCGTAGGTCAAGCGAAAGTGAACGCCGGTGGCGGGCGTCACACGCGCATTCGCAACGCCCTGGGCCGCACCTGCCACGTGGCGGGCAGGGTGCCGGGGGTTTCTCCGTCCACCTCAATCAGCGGCTTGCAAGAGGGGTCCACTGGAGCGATGTGCACCTGTTGTGCGGATCGGCCTTCGATGCGATCGATGCTCAGGTGGCTGCCGTTGTAGAGCCGATGAATCTTGGTGGCCACGGTTCCCAACCGCAGATCGCCCACGATGACAAGTTCAAGCCGCCCGCTGTTGAGCGTGGCGGTGGGGCAAATCTTCATGCCGCCACCAAAGTACTTCCCGTTGCCGATGGCGCCCATCATCACGGTGCGCCTGACAGGTGTCTCGTTGT
>JBBSJE010000305.1:0-6994 GCA_038257535.1 Polyangia bacterium | reverse complement strand
CTGGTACGCGAAGATCGCCGCCTGTTCCCCTTGACCGGGCAGTCGCGCCACCACAGTGGCTGCTGCATTCGGGCGTCCCCAGATAAACTTCTCCGCAGATGAGGTCACCGATACCTGCCCAAGCAGCCCAGCAGATAGAAGTCCGGCTTCAGAAGCGATATCAAGAGCGCTGCTTGCAGGATTGTCGCCGTAACTCACCTGCCAGCCCCCGCCAGCGTCTGAGGCGGCCACGAGCCCCAAGTCATCGAAGATCGCCGGCTCGCTCACAAGCAGGCCAACTTCCGCCGTTCGGAGGCGTCCTTCTAGCTCAGCACTGCGCACAGATTCACTGATGACCACAATTGATGAGCCAACGGTATCGGATAGATAGGTGGTTGAGCCGGGCTTCTGCACAACACGAAAGCCCAGAAGAGCTAAACGATCAGCGATCCGCGTGTCAGCAAGCGTCCCCTCGTTTACGAAAAGCGCTGTTGGAGTTTCAGGGGGTGTCAGATCCTGACCAGCAGCCCATCTCACGGCAGACTCAAACAGAGCCCAACCGTGGTTTGTAAGGCTACCAGCCGCATGCTCGCCCAAGAAAAAACCCACCCGGCGGCCAGGCGCTTGTAGGCCCACCATTTCAGCGCCCGTTTCATAGCTAAAGATTGCGGCTGCGCCTGATGGCGCCTGAGCTCCAATTCTCGCAGCGATTCTTGCGGACGAAGCAGGTTGACCCCAGACAAGCTTCTGAGGCGCCGCTGTTACAATTGCGGACCCTGCCAATCCCGCCGATAAGAGTCCTGAGCTTCCGTCTATCTCAAGCGTGTTGGCGGCCTCCGTGTCCCCGTAGCTAACTTGCCAGCCACCATTGCCAGTGTCGCTGGCTACCAGGCCCATATCGTCAA
This sequence comes from Polyangia bacterium, assembly GCA_038257535.1. Lineage (GTDB taxonomy): Bacteria > Myxococcota_A > Polyangia > Fen-1088 > Fen-1088 > JAGTJU01. The sequence goes on along the minus strand of JBBSJE010000305.1, from coordinate 6,110 downwards.
AGACGGCCGGTTCACTGACAACCACACCCACATGGGTGTCGCGCAAACGCTCGGCTAAGTCATTGCTGTGGATCGACTCGCTAATGACCACGAGGGAGCACCCCTCCGCATCTGAGGCTTGTGTTGATGTCGCACTTTTCGCGATCACCTCAAAACCAAGCGCACGAAGCCGACTCGTCATCAGCTCGTCGCTTGAGTTTCCCGCAGCGACAAACAGCGCTCGAGGCATTGACGTGGTTAGGGCTTGATGACTCAGCCCATTTGCACTTTTCGAATCGCCGGTTTTGTTTCCGCACGCAGCAGTGGTCAGGATTGTCAGGGCGAATAGACACCGCGAGCGTGTAAGCCAAGGAATACATTTGCGCATAACGCGGACCTAGCTATCACTGCCGACCCTTGGTGTCATCAAAAAAGCGTGTGACTTTTTTGCCGCAACGCGTTCGGTGAAGGGGAAGATTTTGTCCCGCCCGAGGAGCCGAAGCCCTTGAAATCATTATAAATGCTACCTCCGCGTTCAAGGCAATGTTGCATGCACAAATTGCAAGCGCCGCTGCGACTCTCGGCCACCTCCGGGGACGGGGGCCATTTAGCTACTGCGCGTCTGACCCGGTTGGTGATCTGTCGATTGTTCGACGCTGTCTAAGCCAGGTCGTATTGGGCTGGGCCGATCTACTGTCCCGAGCCCGCCCGCCCTAGCCCCCGCTCAGCCTCCGCATTCCCCGGGTCCAATACCAGCGCCGAACGAAACGCCGCCGCCGCCTCAGCGGGCTCTTGCATCTCTAGGTTGGCTTTGCCGATCAGAACAAAAGCCTTCGCACCTGCACCCAGGCGCGCGGCTCGCTTGGCTGCAAGCAGGCAATCAATAAAACGCCCTTGATCAAACGCAACCTGCGCTTGTTGCAAAGGCGCTTGCCATTGCGGGGCGGGCTCTTCAGCTAAGGCTGGCGTAGATGGTTTGGTTGGCCGCGAGGGCTTTACGGGAGCTTCGGCTATCGTGGGCGGTGCCGGGGGGGGCTGCTGAATCGGAAGCGTGTTGTTGCTTGGCTGAACCTGCGGCGGCGGTGCTAGCACCTCAACCTTCTTGGCGTTCACCGGGTTGGGTTGAACCTCATTGCCTTCCAACTTTGCAGCCAAGTACCAAGCGGCTGCCGCAAAAGCGATGGCAGCGGGCAAAGCAAACCACCACTTCCTTCTCACCTGGGGCGCCTCGGTCATGGCAGCGCCCCGTCGTCGATCAGGGCGCAAACCTTCAAGGCGCGCGCGCCAATCTGCTGCCGACGAAGGCCGCTCGGCGGGTTTGCGTGCAAGCCCCGACATAACAAGCGAGCAAATGCTTTCGGGCAGGTTGGGCGCCAGTTGTCGAATGTCCCGCGGGCTGCCGGTTAGTTTGGCAGCGCAGATGTCTTCGGGCTCCGTGGCTTCGAATGGCGCTTCGCCTGTAAGCATCTCGAACAGCACCGTGGCCGCTGCGTAAACGTCGGCGCGCGCATCAACCGGATCGTCGGAGGCAATCTGTTCAGGCGCCATGTACCTGGGCGAACCCAATGAAACCTCAGGAAGCGTAAGCCCATCAACCGGCGCGGCTTGCGCGTCTTGGCTCAAAAAGGCCGCTATCCCAAAGTCCAGCACCTTCACCGCCGTGCCTTCACGGGTGGGAACCAACATCACGTTGGCCGGTTTGAGGTCTCTGTGAATCACAGAAGCGGCATGAGCGGCCTCCATCGCTTTGGCCATTTGCAAAGCCACGTCCAAAGCTTCATCCACCAGCAGCGGCCCGCGGCGCAAAAGCGCATCTTCAAGCGACTCGCCCTCAAGATATTCCATGACCACGAAGGCATCACCTTGTGGTGTTTCACCACCATCGGTCACAACCACAACGTGTCTGTCGTTTATCTTGCTGGTGGCCTGCGCTTCGCGTACGAACCTGGCCCTTAGCTCAGAGTTGCCGCGAAACAGCGGAATCTTCAGCGCCACACGCCGATCAATGCCGATGTGCCGCGCTTCGTACACCGCCCCCATGGCGCCCGTGGCCATCAGGCGCTTGATCTCATATCGATCACCAATGACAAGGCCAACATAGTCTTCGAGCCGTTTTATCGGGCCCACATCGGAAAGGCTGGGCGACACGTTGGCGGCGGCGTCTTCCGAAGCAAGCAGTGCTTCGCGATGCTGTCGCTCAGCCTCCAATGCGGCACCAAAGCTTGTGGTGAGAAAATCACCAACGCGCTTGCGATAATCGCCTGGCGCCAGGTAGCGGGCCAAATCGGCTTGAAATTCTTGGGCTGATTGGAAGCGATCGACCGGATCGTCAGCCAGGGCGATGCTCAGGCTTTCACTCAATTCTTGGGGCACCTCAGGGCGAATGAGATGGGGCGCTTGATACGCCATGTTTCGCTGCCGCTTCTCGCCTGCGGACAACCACGCCTTGCCGGCAAGCAGCTCCCACAAGATCACCCCCACCGAGAAAATGTCGGCGCGGGGATCAGCCGCTATGCCCAAGAACTGCTCAGGCGCCATGTAGCCGGCTTTGCCCAGCTTTGTCACCATGCCGGTTTGGCGTTCATCGCTGCTTTGGCGAACCATCCCAAAGTCCAAAAGCTTCACAGCCCCCGAAACCGAGATCATCACGTTGGAGGGCGTGACATCGCGGTGCACGTAACCCTTGCGGTGCACGTAAGCCAATCCGGCAAGCAGTTCAAGCACCAGCCACATCGACAAACCGATCGGCAAGGTTTGCCCGGATGATCGCAGCCAGGACATCACTTCAGACAGGGTCCTGCCTTCGATGAATTCCATGGCCAAAAAAAGTTCTCGATCAACCACGCCTGAATCGAACACGAAAACCAAGTTGTCGTGCTGAAGCTGAGACACGGCTGCCGCTTCTTGCAAGAACCGGCTAGACAAAAAGCCATCATCAGCCACATGCGGTTGATAGGCCACGGTCTTCACGGCACACACCCTGCCCCCACCCAAGCCACGGGTGCGGGCCAGATGCACGGAGGCCATACCGCCACGCCCAATCTCTTCTAGCAGCAGGTACTTTTCACCCAACGCCCGTGGCCTATGGCCGCTTGCGAAGGTGGTTGCCTGCATTTGCTTGGGCGAAGACGCCATCGCCGGCAAGTCTACGCAGGTTTCGGTGAGAACAACAACTTCGGTGGCCCCCCAGCGCACCCCGTCATTGTGAGCTATTTGTGGTATAAGCCCTCGCCGTGCTGGCTGGCGCCGAAATAGGTAAATATCGTCTGGAAAAACGCCTGGCCCGCGGCGGAATGGCGGAGGTTTGGGCAGCCAGCGTGCGGGGGCCTGGTGATTTTCAAAAGGCCGTGGCGCTGAAGTTTATTCTGGCCCATTTCGACAACGAGCCAGAGGCTGAGCGGCTTTTTTTTCAAGAGGCGCGCCTGGCGGCTTCGTTTGCCCACGCAAATTTGGTTTCTGTTTTCGATTTCGACCGCATTCCCGAAACCGCCCCCCCTGCCCTTGCCGGCCGCCACTTCATTGCGATGGAGAACGTGGATGGCGGCACGCTTTGGCAGCTTACCCAAGCCCATCGTGACCCTGGCATCCCTGAAGCGCAGGTGGTTCATGTTGCTGTTGAAGCGCTCAAGGGCCTCAGCTACTTGCACGAGCACGGTGACATGGGGCTGGTACACCGCGACCTTTCGCCGCAAAACATCCTGCTGTCGCGGTCGGGACAGGTGAAGATCTCCGATTTCGGCGTGGCCAAAGCCACAGCGAAGTTAAGCGCGGCGAGATCAAACGTTGTTTACGGCAAACTTCCCTACTTTGCTCCGGAGATCGTGTCTGGCGCGAACGCCTCCTGCGCCTCCGATCTGTTCGCCCTGGGTGTTGTGCTTTGGGAAACGTTGAGCGGTCGGCCTTTGTTTCTTGGCAAATCCGACGCGGAGACTCTGCAAAACATCCGTTCGTGCCACATTCCATGGGCCTGTAGTGGTTCCGGCACTCGCGCTTCAGAACCCTTCCAAAAGGCTTTGGAATCGCTGCTTCGCGAAAGCCCACACGATAGGGTTTCCTCGGCCAGTGAGGCGCTTTCGGCGTTTCTTGCGGTCCCCTCTTACGATCCTTCGCCCGCTCCCCTGGCACGGCTTGTTCGCAGCGCAGCGGGCCGAAGCGCGGGGGACGCGGATTCTCCTGCGAACGTGTCCCCATCCAACGAAGAATTGGCCCCGCCATCGGTCCTGCCCCCAACACAGCGTTTGGTATCTGTGGGCCATACAAAGGTTCTTCCCAATGGGCCGGCTGGCGACGCACGCGGGCCTGTTCCTCAAGCGCCGCTCTACGAAGCCGCGACGTCAGAGGAAAATTCCTTGCGACCGGCTACCGCGGGCCAAGCACATGGCTACATCAATGGATTCAGCGACAGTGTTTTAAGCCAAAAGCTGTCGCTTGCCTTTGCAAAATTTGAATTGGCCCGTGGGGCGGGGCCGTTCAACGGAACTTTTGAAGAATGGGTGCTGGCAAATTCGGAGAACGGAATCGATCCGATCTCTGGGCAAAGGTTGCCGGTTACCTTCAAGTCCGTGATCTCGTGGCCACGATTTGCTGATCTGGGATGGAAAGTTAGGCTTTCTCCTGAATGGCAGGGGCCACGCCCCTGGGGTGATGGTGGGTTCTGGGTGGCCGAAGACCGCCTAGGGCAAAACGCGATGGTGATTTTCCCGAACGACCTGCAGCACGCTGCATACAAGCACGTTAGTCGCGACGCTTGGCTTGACTGGTGGGCACAGCGCGAGGTGGACATTCTTTCCGAAGGTCCGTTGGAGTCGAAAACACCCGTATCCACCCGCGCGCGTTCTTTGTTGATGCCCGGAGATAGCGCACCACAAACCGTGGTGGCATGGGCGCGGCTGCTAAGCGAAAGAGATCCCGAGGCTGCCAGCACAGATATTCGCCGGCGGACGAAGTCGGCAAGCGCAACCAAGTCGAAACGCACATTTTGGCAGCGGTTGTTTCAAGGTGAAGTGAAATGAGAATAGGACGTTGTTTGATAGCCAGCCTTTTTGTCTTTGCCTGGCTTGGGGCCTGTGAAGCAGCCTTCGCTGCCGAAACGTTGGGTGTTCTGCCGCTAGATGTGGGGGCTGGCGTGCGCTTGCCGGTGAAGGTAGAGGCGCTTGAGGAGGCGTTGGCCAAGGGGCTTTCCACTTCTGGCCGAACCGTCCTTCCGCCTTCAACGTTTGCAGGGCCGGATGTTATCGCCGCTGTTACAAGAGTAAATCCCACGTACATCTTGCGCTCGCGCTTTCAAGATGCGGCGGCCGAAGGCATTCGTGTGACGCTAACTTTGTACGGGGCGGGCGGCAAAAAGATCAACGCCGAGGAGGCCAACTGCCTAGCGCCCGATTGTAGCCTTGGCGGATTGGTGCGGTTGCTCGCGAAAGAAGTGGTTCGGCTGGGCTTGTCCGAACCGCCTGCTGAAGTGGTGGAACCAGCCGCGCCGGCTCCTTTGCCGGTAGATCCGCCGATCCTCGCACCCACCCCTGTGCAGGCGCCCGCGCCCGAAATGCGTGCGCCAACGTGGGCGTGGGGTGCTTTGGGTGCGGGAGGGGCTCTTGTGGTGTCAGGATCGCTGCTGTGGTGGCTGGACGGCAACGGAACAAGTTGCGGTACGACCAGTGGGGCATGCTTGCGCGAGTACGACACCAAAGCGGCAGGCATAACAATGTTGGGTTTGGGCGGCGTGGGCATGTTGGCGGGCGCGGCATCTGTGTTGTGGTTGAAGCAACCTACTGATCGCCACGAGGTGAGTTTGCACTTGCTGCCTTCATTGAGCGGCATTCAGTTGCTGGGCATTTACTAAAAATGAAAAACGTCAAGGCGCTTGCCTCTTTCATCATCCTGCTTGCTGCACCTCTTTTGGCTACGGCCTGCACTCGAGATCGTGCATCCACGTGCGCCACCGATCTGGAATGCGCTCCCGGCTTGTGCGATCTGGTTACCAACACCTGCACAATGCCCCCGGGGTTGGACGCTGGACCGGATACCCATGAGAAAGACGGAATGGGCACAGACGCGCTTGTAGACGGATTGGAAGGCGACGCGATCGGTGGGTGTGTTGCGTCTGCAAACTGCTCTGGCGTTCGGCCGGTGTG
>JBBSJE010000304.1:0-6998 GCA_038257535.1 Polyangia bacterium | reverse complement strand
CTTTTCGCCGACGTGGATGTGTTCTGGGAGCCTTACCGATCGGGAGCCCGCGTGGTGATCTCGGTCCGCGAAAAGTTTCCCTGGGCCCCCATTCCCACCTTCTCATTCACCGAAGGCAACATCTCGTTTGGTGCGGTTTTGGTGCATGGGAATCTATGGGGCAGTGGCAAACAAGCGGTGATTGGCGGCCGTATCTCCGATGTGAATTCGGGCGCCTTGCTGGTTTACCGCGATCCCGCGATGTTCGGGTCGTGGTTCTATTGGGAAGTGCAAGGCGTGTTTCGCGACCAGCAACTGCCCGAATTCGGCTTAGGAGACCTTTATTCAAACAACCCCTTGCGCATTAACAAGCTGCGTTCGTTTGGAGGCTCGGCACGCTTGGGCGTTGCTTGGTGGCGCCGCATACGCACAGAGGTGGGTTGGGAATTTTCAAACTGGCGCTACCGAGGCTACGACTTCTTTCAAGGCAATGACGAGCAACCCGCCATCGCAGACCCTGGAGCCGGCGCCGAGGGTGCCAATGTGGGCGAGGGTCTTGCCGGCGTGCGATTCGATTTTCGTTCGCGCGAGCACGCCATCATCACCGGAAGCTCGCTGAACTTTGGGCTGCGTTTTGGATCACCCGTGTTCGGTTCCGACAAAAAGATCGACTACTGGAAAGCTGGTGCGGAGTATTTTCACGGGCTGCGCTTGGGACGCCAATTCAATTGGCTTAACTCGATTGGTGCCAACGTGGGCGACCGACTGCCGCTATGGTCCGAGAACTGGGCCGGTGGATCCAACTTGCGCGGCTTTCAATTCATGCGGTTTCGCGGCGACACGCACGCCTTCTTTGGCAGCGAGTTTCATTTCCCTCTATTCAAACTTTATCAACTTGACGTGCGCGGACTCGTTTTTTACGACCTTCACGCCGTGTATTGGCGAAAATTGGATCCCATGCGCGAAGATGGGCGAACATTTTTGCCTGGCGATTTCGTCAAAACCGGCTTTGACCGCAAACGCGACATGCACAATGGCGTGGGCGGAGGCCTAAGGTTCTACCTTCGCTCGGTGGCCGTCCCCCTGGTGGGCATTGACTACGGTTACGGCGTTGAGGACAAGGCTTGGCGCGTGGTGTTGGTGGTGGGTGCCTAGGTCCGCTTTCGCGCTGGCTCTTCCTCGTCGCTGGCGTCCTCAGCCTCAGCCTGAGGGTCCTCCTCCTCGGCCTCAACATCATCGGGAAGCCCATTGTCATCTAGCGCGTATTCCTGGCTGCCTGAGGACACGATGAAGGGCCCCCCGAATTCTTCCGAAACTTCGGAATCTAAAAACAGTTCGTCGTTGGTGTCTTCGCCCGTGGTGGCCGAGCGCAGAAACTCTTCGCCAAAACTCTCGGCCAAAGCGTCGTCGGTCCGCATCGGCTGGTCGTCAGCGTGCCGAATAAACGCGTCAGCATCATCTTTGCGCACGTGACGGGTGGGTGCCGGGCGTGTGCTTGGTCGGGTGGGTTCGTGCCTGTCCATAAATACCTCCAACGATCTACTATGCACGTAGGAGGCCAAGACCTTCACACGCCGCAGCCTGGGGAACGGCGACACCACGAGGATTACGAGGTCGCAAAAATGTAACAGGCGTGCAAAGCGTGGTGGCACGAAAGCTGAATGGTGGCATTGCGGGAGGACCCCGTGAACGCACAGAACAAAAACCTTTGGCTCGATTCCTCACGAAGCAGCGCCACGCGCACAAGCCGAGCATCCCTGACGGCCAACCTGGAGGCCGACGTCGTGGTTGTAGGTGCTGGCATCGCTGGATTAACCACGGCCCTGCAGCTGATTGAGCAGGGCAAGCGCGTTGTTGTCGTAGAAGCCAATGCGGTGGGCGCAGGCGAAAGCTTGCGCACAACCAGCCATCTCACCTATGTGCTCGACCAGCGGTTTCACGAACTGGCCAAATCGCATGGCGACGAAGCCACCGCTTTGATCGCAGAGGGTCACCGCGAGGCCATCGACCAAATCGAATCTTATGTGAAAAAACTTGGCGTTGATTGCGGCTTTTTGCGGGTTGATGGCTACCTTTTCGCAGCTGCCGACGACAAGCAGCAGCAAGAGGCTCTTGATAAGGAGTGGGAGGCCTGTCGGCGGTTGGAGCTGGGCGCCCACCGCGTGGACGGTCTGCCTGAGCACGCGCTGCGCATGCAAGGCGCGCTGAAGTTCCCCAATCAAGCCCAACTGTCGCCCGCACCGTATCTGGCCGCCCTGGCAAAACAGATCGAGACACAAGGCGGCTATATTTTCGAGGGCGTTCGGGTGTTGGATGTTGAACACAAAAAACGCTGCGAGGTGGCAACGGAGCGCGGCGTGCTGTTAGCGGATCAGGTGGTCGTGTGCAGCCACACACCCATCCACACCAAGCTTCAGTTTCACGCCACGCTTGAGAACCTGCGAACCTATGTGGTGGCAAAACCCTGGCCCAACGACAAGCCCGTGCCCTTGTTGTGGGATTTGGAAACGCCCTACCACTACATTCGCACCCAACAAATCGAAAACGAATGCTTCTTGATCGTGGGGGGACGGGATCACAAGGTGGGAGAAGGTCCACAAGATGATGTTCCCTATCGGCGGCTTTCCGAATACATGGCGCTGCATTGGGGCGGGGGCGAACCCACCCACAGATGGTCTGGACAAATACTCGAGACCACCGATGGGCTTCCCTATATCGGGGCCACAACGCCAGCCAGCAAGGTCTTGCTGGCCACAGGCTTCTCGGGGAACGGATACACCAATGGCACCCTCGCGGCTATGGTCTTGAGCGACATCATTTGCGGCCGTCCGAACCGGTGGAGCGACATCCTTTCGCCCACGCGCTTGCCCACCTTGGCCGGGGTGGGTGAAACCGTTAGCCACAATCTCTCCGTCGCCAAGCATTTCGTTATGGACCGGCTACCCGAGCACGCGCCGCTCGCCGAGCTGAACAATGGTTGCGGAAAGATTCTTAAAGTAGATGGCGAAAAAGTGGCGGCATACCGCGATGACGACGGGGTCCTGCACACGCTTTCCCCGGTTTGCCCGCATATGGGCTGCTTTGTGCAGTGGAATGGCGTTGAGCGCAGCTGGGATTGCCCTTGTCACGGGAGCCGTTTCACCGCCGAAGGGTCCGTCCTCAATGGCCCCGCTGTTAAAGGCTTGGCCCCACGCGGTCATGTAGACGGGGAGCAAGAGCCACGGCAACACGTGCAGCGGAAATAGCGCCCCGCACCCCAGCGCCAACTGGCGAGCCCTCAGCGGGCGGAGGCATGTTGGCGCAACAATTCCAAAAGATCGTTGCCAAAACGATCGATTTTGGAGGTGCCCAGCCCAGGAATTTTCGCGAGGGCGTCGCGCGTGGCTGGTCGCTGCTTGTCCAATGCAACAATTACCCGCTGCTGAAATACCATATAAGGCTTCCACTTGAGACTTCGCGCCATGCGGCGGCGATAGTTTTCTAGACTGCGCACAAAATCGTTGTATCGCGGACGTCGTGAGGATGAGATTGAGGAACGTTCAGTCGACGTAGACGTGGCCCGCACCGCGCGCCCCGGAAGCCATACCGTGGGATATTTCATCCCTTTGCGAATCAGCGCGCCGCTCTGCAACAGGCCCTCGACGGCGGCCACGATGTCACGCTCCTCAAACGCCTTCAGCGCGCCATGTTGAGGCAGCGACAGCAATCCCAGCCGCGAAAGCGCTTTGGCGCGGCTGCCACGCAACGCGCGCGCTAGGTTGGTTTTCCCCACTGGACGCCGAAGCGCCGCCACGGCTTCCACAATGGTGGCCCGGTACGGCTCGGGTAGAACCACATGCGCGGCGGGGGGCGCAGCGGCCATCGCTTGCGCCACATCGGCCACGTCCCCCGCACAAACATCGCAAATTCCGCAATCTAAGTGCGGGTCATTGGTGAAGTGCTCGCACAACATGGCCTGGCGACAGCGTTGCCCCTGCGCGTAGCGTTCAACCGCGGCCAAACTGTCTGCCAGCCTGGCGGCGCCTGACGTAGCTCCCCCCTCGCGTTCCTGAAGCCGCCTTTGCGTCACCAAATCGCCGGGACCAAAGTACATCGTGCAAACCGAAGCCTCACCATCGCGGCCCGCCCGCCCCGCTTCTTGGTAATAGGCCTCCAAACTGCCGGGAGCGCCAAAGTGAACGATAAGCCGCACGTCGCTGTAATCGATGCCCATGCCAAACGCATTCGTGGCCACCAACACCCGGGTTCGGCCCGCTTCAAATGCGTTTTGTGCGCGTTCTCGCGCCAATTTCGTGCGGCCGGCATGATAGTACCCGCAGCGCATGCCCGCAGACTTTAGAGCCTTGCTCACCGTTTCGGCCTTCTTGCGCGTGCTGCAGTAAACGATCACGCGTCCTTTGCCTTGGTGCCTTCGCACCGCTGCGATCAGCGCCTCGATCCGGGCAACGTCCGTGCGCACGTGTTCCACCCGAAATTGCAGATTGGGTCGCGCAAAACTTCCGCGAACAACCACCGGATTCGCGAGCACAAGTTGATCAACAATCTCATCGATCACGCGTGTTGTGGCGGTCGCGGTTAACGCGATCACCGGGCACGACAAGAACTTTCTCAGCTCGCCTAAGCGCAAGTATTCAGGCCTGAAGTCATGGCCCCATTGGCTCAAGCAATGCGCTTCGTCGATCGCCAGCAGGCCCACAGACACCTTTTCAAGCAAGCGGCGAAACCCTTCCATGGCGGCGCGTTCCGGCGAGACGTACAGCAAATCAAGTTCGCCTTTCAAAAGCCGGCTCACCACCGCCCGCCGTGCGTCGTCGTCCTGATGGCTATTGAGCGCCGCCGCGGAGATGCCTAGCCCCAACAGCGCCGACACCTGATCTTGCATCAACGCAATGAGCGGCGAAACCACCACCGTGGTGCCCTTGCCCTGCCGGCGCGCGACCAAGGCGGGCACTTGATAGCACAACGATTTGCCTCCCCCCGTGGGCAACAGAACCACAGCGTCCCGCCCCCCCACCACGGCATTGACCGCCGCCAATTGCCCAGGACGAAAGGCTGCCAGCCCGAACACCTCGGTTAGAACCTTTTGCACGAGCGAACTTGGCAACTCCACGGCGATCTTCGTAGCAGATCCACAAGTTGAAGCGGTAACGTACGCCAGCGTATGTCAAATTCAGATGAAGGGCTAAAAAGCGAAAGCCTGAAGACCGCCTTGGAACACGCCCTGGCGGGAAGCCCCAAACGCCTCGAAGAGCTTTTGTCTCGCCACGGCGGCCTTCCAGGGCCCAAGCCCAACCTCAAACTTGCCGCAGCCTTTGGGGCGGAACTTGGTCACCTGAAGCAGAATGTAACGCCTCTGCTGGCGCATTTGGCGGCCACGGAAGCCCGCGAGGACGAGGCGGCCACCTTTTTGCCCGTGGCGGCGGCGCACGGCTGGGCCAGCCGCATTCGGGCTGGGCGGGACATCGAGCCCGCCTGGGACGCGCTGGTCAACCTGGCGGCCGATGAACGGCCTGCCGTTAACCAGGGCACCCACGACGCTCTGCTGAGCTTGGCGCTGCTGGACGGGGCAGCCGACGAGATTTTGCAACGGATGCAAACGTGGATCGAGATTGACGAACGGGAGGATCGCTATGCGGCCATCGCTTTGGCCTTAGGCATTCTGGCCGAGACCCGCGTGCTGGGGGCCATCTCAGATCACGAAGGCTTGTTCGCGTTTCTCTCACAGGTGATCGACCAAATGGCCGAGGCGCCGCGTTCGGCGGAACGCTCTGTGTTTCGTCGCAGAATTTTGGCTGGGCTTGTGCGCACCCTACCGGCGGTTGTGGCGCACGCGGGCGCCGGGGATAAAGCCGTGCAATGGCTTGCAGACATCTGCACGCAGGCCGAACGCCCAGACCTCCGGGAAACCATGTCGGCGGCTATCGGACGGTTGCGTGAAAGCTCTGCAGGCCAAAAGGCGGCCGTGGTGGAGGGATTGCGCGCCACATTGATCGCGAGCGCAAAACCGCTTCGCCACGCGGCGCGGGTCCGACCGGGAACAGGACGCGGCAAGAAGACCCGAACGATCAAATAGCAATAGACGTGAAGTAGGCCTCTGCACATTGCGCCGCAAGTAACGTTCGTCACGGCTTCGGATCGGCGCAGCTTCCCGGGAGTAACGACCGCTGAAAGCCGCGAAAAGAGGGCGGTTTTTCGGTATTTCGGCCCACGACAAACACCGCAATCTTCGCTAGATTGGTTAAGAGGTGGCGGGGATGGAGTTTAACTTCAAAAAATCGTTTCGAGCTGACGGCATGCATTCTGACAATTTGAGTTCATCCCGCGAAGATGCGCAGAATTCCGCTTCGCCCCCCGGCTGCCGGCGCGTGTTGGTGGTAGATGACAACGTCGACGCCGCGGAAATGTTGGGTGAGATGTTGTCCTTGGCGGGGCACGTGGTGTCCGTGAAGAACGATCCCATCACGGCGCTTGAAACTGTGCAGGAATTTCAGCCTGATGTCGCGGTGTTGGACATTGGGCTCCCTGGCATGACGGGCTACGAGCTCGCCGAGCGGCTTCGGGACACGGCCAGCTGCCAAAGCTGTCGCCTGGTGGCGCTTACGGGGTATGGTCAAGAGCAGGACCGCCGCCGCAGCGCACGTGCGGGCTTCGATCATCACCTGGTTAAGCCGGTGGACTTTGAGCGGCTTATGAACATCCTGGATCAGAAGTAGCAAGCTCGGGACCGCAGCGAGGAAGCTGGCGACGCAGCCACCGGTCAGCCACGAAGGTGCCGCCGGGAACCACAGCCGCCACAAACAAAGCGGCGGCGCGCAAGGGGGACCACAATTGCGCCGCCGTCGCTTGCCCCAAGGCAGCGACGTACAGGATGAACAGCAGCCCATGTATCCAGCCTACGTATTTTACGGTCGCAGGCATATGCGCCAGGTACTTGAGCGGCATGGCCACGCCCAGCAGCAAAAGCAACGACAGGCCCTCAGCAAGGCCAATCCAACGCAACCGACTTAAGGGGTTCCCCG
>JBBSJE010000303.1:0-7013 GCA_038257535.1 Polyangia bacterium | reverse complement strand
GGCCTCGTGCCGCAGCTGCGACAGGTGCTCCTGGATCACTTTCTCGATTTTTTCGCCCAAGCCCTGGGATGCATTTGTACTGTTCATGCCCCCAAATCGCACCCTATCCGCTGATTCGCAACCCTACCCCTGAACGCTTACGCAAGACCTGGCTTGTTCAGCACGTGGGCAAGGAGCTTTGGGGCGACGTGGTTCACGTCAACTTCGAGCGCGACCCCCATGTCGCATCCTGCTTCGTCTCAAACGAACCACGCGCCACGCTGGCTATGCTTGAGGCCTTGCTGAAACGTTCAGTCACGGTAGGCAAGACCTTGTTGTTCTTGGATGAGATCCAAGCGGCACCCCAAGTTCTTGCGAAGCTTCGATGGTTTTACGAAGAGCTACCCGAGCTGCATGTGGTGGCCGCTGGTTCTCTGTTGGACTTCGCCTTAGCCACCCATACCTTCTCCATGCCCGTTGGACGCATCGCTTACGCGCATGTTGAGCCAATGACCTTTGCAGAATTCTTGTTGGCTTGCGGCGAAGATCGGCTGCTGGCTTTTGTTCGTGGCGCCGAGTTCTCAAAGCCTGTGCCTGATCCCATACACAATCAGCTTATGGACCTCGTGCGCATCTACGCCTTTGTGGGAGGCATGCCTGCCGCCGTGGCTGCTTGGGAGGAAACACGATCGTATGCAAGCGTTGCGGAACTGCACAGAGATCTTCTGCAGACGATACGAGACGACTTCAACAAGTACGAGTCGGTTTCACTTTCACGCGTAAACACGCTGCGCTTGGCAAAGGTGTTCTCGGCGTTACCCAGGCTTGTAGGGCGCAAGTTCATGCCTTCAGAGGTTGATAGAAATGAAAAGTCTTTGAACCTGAAAGATGCGTTCAAACTTCTGTCGCTCGCCAGAGTGGTCACCCCCGTGCAGAGGACGATGGCTAATGGAATTCCCTTAGGCGCAGAGGTCGACGAGCGATATGAGAAGGTCTGTTTTCTGGATATTGGCTTGTATACGAACATGATCGGCCTTGATGCGGCGGCGTTGGCCGGGGCCAATGACCTAACCGTGGTCAATAGGGGCCAACTTGCTGAACAGCTTGTAGGCCAGGAGCTACGTGCTTGTCGGCCCTTCAATCAAGCGCCTCAACTTTTCACCTGGGTACGCGAGACGAAGAACAGCAACGCAGAGGTCGATTATGTGCTCCAAGTTTCGCAGAACGTGGTGCCCGTGGAGGTGAAAGCGGGTGCCACGGGGCGGCTTCGTAGCTTGCAGATGATGGTGCAAGAAAAAGAACTGTCGCTCGCTGTGCGGGTGAGTTCGCAGCCAATGCAGAAGAGCGACCTTCAAACGGCATTACCCATCGGACCGTCGCGAAAATTTAGATTGCTTTCGATCCCGTTCTACATGATCAGCGAACTGCCGCGTCTATTGGCCTCACACTAACCATCCCCACCCCTTACGCCGGCCCCACCCACGATTGCACCGTCCCTTCCAACATCACGTCATCCACTTCCAAATAAAGCTGCCCCCCTGCAAGCGTCACAACCCAACGTTGCCGTAAATTCTCCATAGCTTCTAGCTGCGCAAGCACTTCGACGGGTGGCAGCCATACGGTTAGGTTGTTCCAGTTGCGCGGTGGCTTGGGCCAGTGCCGCGTGCGTTGCAAAAACGCCTGCAAACGCTCGTCGCTATCGAACACTATGTGCGCCTTGGCGTCGCGGTTGTGTTGCACCACCTTCTTGGCCAGATCGGGCGCTACATCGCCAACGCCCACCCACAACCTGAGTTGTCCTGTGAGATCTTGCGCCATCAGATCTGGCGCGTCGCCCACACACACGCCAGGGCCAAAGCTTAGGCCTTCGTCGTAAACCAGACAGTACGCCAGCACCCGCAGCGCCAAGTGCGAGGTGGTCTCCGACGGATGTCGTCCCACCACCACAGTGCGATCGGCGTTGAGCCCCCGCTCAACATCGGTGAGCGTAATGCGATATTCCCAACGTTCAGGCCTAAACATCTCGAGTCACTTCACCTCAAATGTGCCCAGGCGCAGCCGGTTGTTGCCGTCGGCGCGCTCGGGCGGCGTAACGGGCAAGCGCTCCGCCCCACGCCACATTCCAATCGACAGTTCGTAACTGCCCGCTGGCAGATTCGGCGCCACAGAGAACTGGTGCCGATCCACAATGGTTTGCCCTGCCCGCCAACGCTCCAGCGGGAACGCCCCCGCAACCGGCACATGGTCAAGGTTTACAAACACGCCGCCAGGGCCGTTGAGATGATAGAACAAGCGCCAAGCTTCGGGCATGCGATCAAGCGCTTGAAAATGAACGCCCAGCTCAACTGGCTGCCCTCGCGTCACGTCACCCTGGGGCAGATCCACGCCCACAACCCGCAGCGCTGAACCTATCTTCGCATCCACCGGCTTTTGTGGCGCCGGCGGCGCTCGATCGCCGCTGAACACACTGGCGCTCATCTTTTGCTGTACGTCCGCCGGCAAGGACAGAACCGCCAACCACTTGCGCAGTTGGGCCTTGAGCGCCGGGCAGACCTCGGCGCCCGCGGGCGTGTCCCACAGATCGGCCGCGCGGCCGTGCTCGTAACACTCGGTGGTGTTGTGAGGTGTCCAATTCCAAATGAGCTGATGTGTCTGGGTGACAATGCCACGCTTTTTGTTGTCGCCTTCGTAGCTGACTTCTTGAAACACGGGCGCCAGTGGCACATCGGGGTTGGGCTTGTTCGCCAGCAGATCCACGAACGATCGCCCCAAGAATGAAGGCTGATGTGGCGCCCGCGCCAAATTTGCCAAAGTGGGCGCCAAATCCACATGCGACACCGGCGCGCTTTGCCGGTTGGGCTCAATCCCGGGAACGCGCACCACAAACGGCACTTTGGTTTGCGCGGGATACAAGTGATAGCCGTGCGCTACCACGCCACGTTCACCGAAGCCTTCACCATGATCGCCCGTGATCACAATCGCGGTGTTCTCCCACAAGCCTTGCGCTTTGAGTTTATCGAGCAAGCGGCCCAAGTGATGATCGGTAAACCAAACTTCGGCGTCGTAAAGGTCGGATGGCTGCGATCCAAAGTCAGGCGCCTCCGGGTGAGGTTCATATGAGAGATGGGGATCGTAATAGTGCACAGTCAGGAAGAATGGCTTGTCGCCACGTTCGGAAAGGAAGGCCAGCGCATCATCGGTGATCTCGCGGGCTGAGGATCCACGCGACTCAGCCGGTCCTGCGATGTTGGTGTGCAAAGCCGCCCTCTGAGTGTCGTAAACGTCCATGCCGCGCTCGAAGCCACGACGCTCATCCGCATCAAAATAACTGTAGGCCCACAAGGCTCCGGTCAAATATCCCCGCGCTTTGAGCACTTCGCCAATGGTACGGTTTTGCGGCGAAAACCGAGGCCACCAGCTGCGACAGTCGTGACAATAGCCGCCGCCTTCCCAAGTGATTGCCGAAGGCCAGCGTCCCGTGACCATGGCCGGCATCGAGTAGCGGGTGGAAGGCGCGTGCGCCCAACCGTTCTCGAACACCACCGCTTGTTTGGCCAAAGCATCGATGTGTGGCGTGGTGTTGCGCTGATAGCCGTAGCTTCCCACGCGATCGGCGCGCAAGGTGTCGATGGCCACCAGCACAATGTTGAGCCGCTCGGGCACGCTTGAGGGCACATTGTGAAAGGCGGGCGCGGCCAAGGTTTGCCAAGAGGCGTCCTTGCCGTCGCAGTCTTGATCGATACCATCTTCGGGCCAATCGAGCGCCGCCGGGTTGATATCGGGATCGGCGTCGTTGCAATCGCCACCGCCCAAGAGCCGCGCGTAGCCATCTTTGTCGGCGTCGAATAAGCGCATCGACACGGCCAGCGATGGCCCCACAAGGCCTGCCCGCGCGGCCAATTGCTTGCGCGCCACTTCGGAAGACGCGGCCACAAGGATGAGGGGCAAACACGCGACCCAAAGCAAAAATGCGCCCCATCGGGGACGCGGCCACTGGGATCGCAGCCACGACACACGAACCATCGCGACACCCCAAGTCGCCATCGCCACAATCACAAGCACATCGGCCCACGGCAGATACTGCAGATCTTGTTGCCACCGCAGCGTCAATAACGCCAAACCGCCCACCGCGAGCAGTGCCAAAGCGGCCCCGCGCACAAATCCCGGCGCTAGGGGCGCTCGGCGTGGCCAGCGCGCGGCCTGCGCTACCAACCAAGGTCCCAGGATGCCCACGGCGGCCACCCAAGCGCTGCGTTCCCACAACGCGGGACCTCGCAAAGGCGCGCGGGTGCGCCACACAATCACAAACGCGGCAACGCCACAGACAAGTGCCACACCCGGTGCGGACCACCAACGGCCCACCACCGTGGTTGGCGGAACGTTCCCAACTTGCGGAGTTGAGCCGCGCCGAAACAGCCGTGCAAGCGCAGGCGCCAACGCCGCCGACACACACCAGCCCGCAATCACCACCAACACCACCACGCCAGCGGCCAAGAATCGATTTACGCGCGCGGCTGTGGCCGCTACCGCCAGCACGCCTAAGCCCCCCGCCGCCGCCCCAGCCGCCAAGAGCCCCACCACGCAGCGCCAGCCCCCAACAGGTCTCGTCAATCCCCAAGCGCGCACAGCGCCCCACCCGCCCACCACAAAACCACCCAAGCCGCCCAAAAGCCCATCCACACCCATGGCGAGGCTCGCCGTGGCCACCGCCGCCCCAAGACCCTGGCCAAAAGGGTAGGCGCTGCGCAATCCATCGACCAAACCCACCACAAGGCCGGCCAACGTTCCTGCACAAACGGCACGCGCCACAGGCGCCAGTCGCAACATGCGCCAAGAGGTACCAGGGATTCGGCCGGTAGGCCAGCGTCCACGCGCGGTAACGGTCGCGGTGTGTCGCGAACGTTGTATCCCAAGATTGTAGGCTCAGCGTGAATCTCGCCGCGCCCGTAGGTGTCCAATCGTTATGGCCCGCTCCCTGTTGCTGATGACCGCTTGCCTCACCACCCTGCAGGCAGGATGCGCCACAGCGGTCGCGCCGGCTGCGGCCCCTGCGATCTCCAGTGCACCCACGTTGCCCACACCGGGCCCACGCCTGCCCGAGCAGCTTTCCTACCGCATCACGCATTCGCTGGCAGGGCACGTGGGCGATCTGAGTTTCGCGGTGGTCGCCACGCGGGGCGCGCAAGGCCAAACGCTATGGACAGGTACAGGGCAAGGGGGCGGTTCGTTTATGGGGTTCGGCACCAAGTCGCACTTTTCCACCACCTTCGATCCGAAGGCTCGGCAAGCACAGGCTTGGTCCCTGCATCGCGACACCGGCAGCGCCATCATCATCGACGAGGCCGCGCAAGCGCAGCCTGGCGTGGTGAGCACCCATCGACAGCGTAGCGACAAGCCAGAAGAATGGGCCACGCTGCAGGCGGGAGCGGCCACCTTCGATCCTTTGGCTTTTCTCATCGCGTTGCGAACCCACGGCGATGGTGAATGGACGGCGCCGGTGTTGGAAGGCCGCGCGTTGTGGAGCGTCACGGCAACACCCGTGAACCCCGAGACGATCCTCTGGGCGGGGCAATCGGTAAAAACCCTTCGCTACCGGCTTTCCGCCGTGCCACTTGATTGGCAAGGACAACGTTCGAAAACACGCAAGCTACGGACCTTCGACGTGTGGCTGGCCAACACAGCCGAACGTACACCGCTGGCGTTGAAAACATCTGCGCCTTTGGGTGAGGTGCGCGTGGAACTGCAACAGCAGGCTCCAAGAGTTGCACAGCGTTAGCGATTTGTTACGACGCAGGAACCGTTGAAGAAAAAGCAAGCGACGCGTGCGGTGTTTCGTGCGCGGCTTGCCAAAGGCTGCTCTACTTGGCAACCCGCTGGTGATGTTCAGGCACCGCGTGGTTCTGCCGAATCCAGCTTTCTTCACGGATGAAACAAATACCCACGCCTACGCCTTCCCGCCCCAATCGTCGAAATGTTCTGCGTGCGCTAGCGGGCGTGGGCATCGGAAGTCAGTTCGATGTGCGTCGCAAACACGAAGCCGAGGGTCTGCTGCAGCACCCGCAACCTTCGCCCTTGCACGCAGCAGAAGAACAAGGCGAGGCGTTGCAGACGTTGGCCAGACGACACGCGCCGGCGCTGGCTCTAAGCAACGAGCATATGTGGCCCGTGGACGTTGCTTACACCTGGCACGATGGCAGCGACGTGTATGTTGAAACGGAAACCTCGGTTCGTCGGGTGGTGATTCCGCATGAAAAGCTAAAACAGCGCGGACAGTTTCATGCATGCCCACAGCAAGCGTTGAAGCAAGCCCATTTCATCGATGCCCCGGGCGGAGGTCTCAGCGACGAAAGCTGGTGTGAAGCTTGGCAGCGCATTCAAGGCCATGCGGCCCCTGGTGATGCTCCCTACCCGCCCACGCAATATGTTCATGGTTTCTGGTTCGACCGCAGCCGAGGCCTGTTGGCGATTCAATACTGGTTTTATTATCCATACAACGATTGGGTAAATCGCCATGAGGGCGATTGGGAACACGTGACCGTTGTGCTTCGGGGCCCCAAGACTTTGGCCAACGCCGACGCATTTGTGCGCCACAGCCAGATGTTCTATTTTCACGATTGGGCCCACGAACCTGCGCAAACCATCAACTTGGGCGGCGAAGACCCTGCTGAAGATCACACGGTTGTGTTTGTGGGAGGCCGCGGCGATTTGTGGAAGCTTTGGCGCTGTGGTCGCCAACAAAGCGGTGGCAGTTACCCGTCGCCAGGCCATTACAGCCGCGCCGGCAGCGCTTACCAATGGCTGGCCCCCTCTGAACGAATCGCGCAACCTCAAAGGTTCATTGCGCCCGAAGAGTTTCGATTGGTGACACTGCCTGAACCACAACGCGTAAGCGCCAGCCATCGCCCCGACCTGTGGTGGCTGCATTGGCCGCTGTATTTTGGCCAGCGCCGCATGCACAGCAACTTCCCCCTCCTGTCGGCCCTGGGGCTAGATCACCCACCTCGGCACCCCGGCCATCATCGCGATTGGAACGG
>JBBSJE010000302.1:0-7033 GCA_038257535.1 Polyangia bacterium | reverse complement strand
GTGTCCGAGCAATACGCCCAAGGCCTTGGCCCCACGGTGCGTGGGCTTCGGGATCTGCTGGCCATACAGGCCTCCCACCGCATCGAGAAAATGCATTTTGCGACCACCGACGCCCCCGAGTTTCCTTCGGTGTTCTCGGCCGTAGGCAGGCGGCGCTGGGTGGTGGTGGGCATGGAGTCGCACGTTTGCGTTTTTCAAACCGTGCGCGGTCTGCTTGACCTGGGCGTTCAGGTGTTTGTGCCTGACGATGCTGTGGTGTCACGTTCTGCCAGCAACCGCGCCCGGGGGCTTGCCCTCATGGCAGGCATGGGCGCCACCTTGACATCAACGGAAACGGTTGTGTTCGACGCCTTGCACATTGCGGGCACGGCCGACTTCAAAGCGTTGTCGAAGCGAATTCGTTAGACGCATCTTTCGTCTGTGCCACGGCCCATCCCCCATCACCCGCCAGCTCGGCCAAGGTGCTGCTGAGTTCCTCCGTTGCGCCGTGAACCGCTTCGTAAGCCGTCACAAAGTCTGCAACCCCACCGCGCCCGGCCGCTTCGCGACAGATGAACACCGCCGACAACAACGCTTCCTTGTCGCAAGCGTTAAACCCCAAGGCGGTCTCGGTGTGGCGCCAGGCTTCCCAGAGATCTCCTTTGGCCATGGCCAACCGAGACAAACCCAAAAGCGGCCGAATGGTGGCCAACTGCCGGTCACGGGTGATCTCGGCCAAGGCCAAACATTTCGAGAAATCGGCGGCCGCCCGGAGTGGCTCGCCCACCGCCTCCCAAAGTTCAGCGCAGCGCAAATGGTAGTGCGCACTTTCGGGGATGCGATCCTCCCAAGGCACCAAAAAGCGCAAACTCCGCTCGTCATCACCAGCGAACTGCCCCGTGCAAAGCAAGACCAGAAATTCGCCCGCAAAAGCAAACTGCGCCAGCGCCTCCTCGTTGAGCGCCTTGCAGACCTCGAAGAATGCCTGAGCGGTGCCTCGCAACAAGTCCAGGTCGTGCCAAAACTGCGCGACCTCCAAAAGTTTATACCAGCTGTAAAGATCCTCTGGCTGAGCGTTTATGCACTTACGCAACAGGTCCACATCACGCTGCT
Source organism: Polyangia bacterium (assembly GCA_038257535.1). Lineage (GTDB taxonomy): Bacteria > Myxococcota_A > Polyangia > Fen-1088 > Fen-1088 > JAGTJU01. The sequence continues at coordinate 5,941 of JBBSJE010000302.1, read as the reverse complement.
TCTTGTTGCGCTCTATGGCTCGCTCAGCCGCGTAGCCCGAATGCTCTGCAAACCCGCTTAGATTCACAAGCTGTTGCCCCGTCCGTCGCAGAGCGGGCTTCAAGCTGGTCCACACGTCTTCGTGAATGGGGTAGCGAAACTCAACCCCCGCGAAACGACGAAACATGCGCAACAGCGGCGCGACATGAACGTTGCCATGGGGCAATTGGTTGCGCATGGCCAAGGTGCACGCCCCGGCATCGGGGTTACGGGCGGTCTCGCGGATCTGCAGTTTCAATTCTTCGGAGATCCACTCATCGGGGTCAAGAAACAAGATCCAGTCGCCCTTGGCGGCGTTCAAGCCGTGGTTACGTGCGGCCGAAAAATCATCATCCCAAGCTCGTTTAAGCACCCGCGCGCCCGCCGCTTCGGCAATGGCCACGGTGTCGTCGTGCGAACCTGTGTCTACAACCACAAGCTCATCCCAAACGCCTTGCGCGTGTTCCAGAAACCGCGGCAGCATGGCCGCCTCGTTGCGCACAATCATGCACAAAGAGATGCTATGTCCTGTTGGCCCCTCGTGGGCAACGACGCGAGCAGGGTCTGGAAATGATGGCACTTCGGTCACCCGTGCGTATAGGTTTGAAACGCCCGTTGCGATGATCCTGCCGATTGCGCTTCTTGATTTAGGTTTTCGCCCCAGCTCAACGCCAACAGCAAACAGCGTTCGTAAACGGCTTTGGCGCGCTGCAGATCTTCCGGGGTTAGCACCACCCCTCGGACCCGGCAGTCTTCACATGCCTTCGCCAAGGCCTCCCCTGCCGCACCAGCTTGATCCCAGCGTTCCTCGCGAAGGTTCTCCTCAAGCGCGGCCAAAGCGGATTGAAAGGCAAGCTGGTCGACCTCGCCCCCCTGCACTATCGTGCCTCGGCAGAAGCTGCCTTGCCCTCGGCTTGCAACTTCGTCACCGCGCCTTGAAAACCTTCCACAAGCGGTGCAAAGACCCGCTCCGCTTCGCGCGCCGCCTTGGCGTCAAGACCGATCGCCGCGCTAACAAGCCGGCCGTTGACGAAGCCGTAAAGCTCTTTTAGCGACCCGCTCAACTGTGGGGCCTTGCTGTGATCAAGCGTGCGCGTCAACTCCATCACAATGTCCGAAGCCTTGGTTAGGGGCGACAACGAGTCATCAAACCGCCGCTCTTCTAAGGCCTGTGCGCCACTGCGCATGTGGCGCAAACCAGCTTCAAACAGCAAGATCATGAGGCGTTCTTTGGACGCCGTGGCGTTCTGGGTTTGTGCGTACTTGTTTACTGGATTCATGGCTGATTATCCCCCGTACTGACTCGACAGATACGAGCCCGTGGCGCGCAGTCCTGCCATCGTCTTTTCCATTGCTGTAAATTGATTGATGAGAGCGGTGCGGAAAGACTCGATGCGAATTTCCATCTTTTCCATCTGAGAACCCATGCCACGCACCTGAGCGTTGATGCCGTTGCGCCGGTTGGTAAGGATGCCATCCGTGGTGTTGGTGTAGCGCTTGACCAGATCCTCGGTGACAGCGGCAACACCTGAGGTTGCGGTAGAAAATATCTTGTTCAAAGCCTCAGAATCTCGATCGAGCGCTTTGCTTAGCGCTGCGTTGTCGATGCTCAACGTGCCGTCCAGCTGGGAGGTCTTTAAACCCAAGTCAGCCAAGGTGCGCACATTGCTCATACCCCCCACCATATTCGTTACGACGCCTTGCAGGCTTCGCTGCAAGGACCGCAAAGACCCATCGCCGGCCAAGGTTTGCTGGCGATCTGTATTTGCTGCGGGTTTCAGATTGTCGGAGAGGGTTTTCATGACGCTGTTGTAGGCGTCAACGAAGCCTTTAAGATTGTCAGCCGTTTTGCTGGTGTCGTTGTCTAGCTGCACCGTTTCCATGGGCCCACCTTGCACCTTCAGGGTCAAGCTGGTGCCAGGAATGGCGTCTGCCACGGTATTGCTGGTACGATTGAAGGTCAGCCCGTTTACAGAGAACTGGGCGTTCGTTGGATCGGTGATCGCAAAGGCCACTTCTTCCCCGGCAGCCCCGGTGTAGCTTGTGCTAATGGCCAGGGCTTCATTGGCGGCAGTGCCAAGGGTGTGCCCCGAGTCTTTTCGCACAATGCTGAGAAAATCCTTGCTGCCGTCGTTCAAAACAACCGCGGAAACCGCAGCCCCTGATTCTTTTATCGAGTTGGCAATGTCCTGCAAAGTGGCGCCCTCGCTTATCGCGATAGCGTAATCACTGTCCTGAATCGAAAGCGTCATGGTGCCGGCTTTGATCTCGGTCCCAGAGGTCACCCCGGCAGACAAAGCTCGGGCATTCGTCGCCAATGTATTGACCGTCACTTCATAGCGACCCGCCGCCGCCGACGTTCCGGGGACAACCGAGAAGGAAGTGGGCGTGCCTGTGGCGCGCACCCCCAAGCCCCCTTCTGTAGAGATCTTCTTTGCGGCCGTTTGCAGAGCCGTGAGTTTGGAGGAAATGTCACCTAGCGACGACACTTGCCTGGTGAATGCCGTTTGTCGTTTCGCCAACCGGTCTAAAGGAACCCTTTGAAGCTTTGTAAGCTCTTCAACAAGAAAGGCCGTGTCGATGCCGGACGCGATTCCACTGGCTCTAAATTGTGATTCTGTCATGGGTCACCTTCGCGCCTAGGGGCGCCTCGTAGAAAAAAAATGGGCCGCCTTCCGGGTTTCTTCCAGAACAGCGGCCCTTTTCGGCGGAAACTTGAGGCGCACGCCGCGGGGTCCGAAATCCATCGGGCCCCGGGCGGCGACTACGACTAACCGAGCAAACGAAGTGCGATCTGTGGCACCTGGTTAGCCTGTGACAGGGTGGCGACACCAGCCTGCATCAGAATTTGTGCGCGGGTCAACTTCGAGCTTTCTTCAGCCACATCCACGTCGCGGATACGGCTGTTGGCAGCGGCGATGTTGGTTGACTGAATCTGAATCGAGCTCAGAGACGATGTCAGCCGGTTGCCCGCAGCGCCCAAGGTGGCGCGGTTGGAGTTGATGGAGTTGATGGCGGCGTCGATGGTCTCCAGAGCGTTTTGTGCACTGGTTTGGCTGGACAAGGACAAGCTATCAATGCCCAAGGAGGACGCTGTGGCATCAACCGTTGATACCGCGATGCGGTCATTGGCATCCACGTTACGAATGCCCACCTGGAAGGTCAGCGTGGTGGCGCTGTTCAGAAGCGCTTGACCGTTGAACTCTGTGGAGTTTGCAATGCGGTCAATTTCTGAGATGAGCTGGGTAACTTCGTTTTGAATGTAGCTGCGCTCCGTGTTGCCCACACCGGCAGAAGCCGATTGTGAAGCCAACTCACGCAAACGAGAGAGGATGTTGGTGGATTCGTTAAGAGATCCTTCAGCAGTTTGAATCAACGAAACACCGTCAGATGCGTTTCGCGAGGCTTGGCTGAAGGAACGAATCTGCGCTTGCAAGTTGCTGCTGATGGCCAAACCGGCAGCGTCGTCACCGGCTTTGGTGATCCGGAAGCCCGAGGACAATTTCGACAGCGAGCTGTCCAACGACAGCTGCGTATTGAAGAGGTTGCGTTGTGCTTCGAGAGAGCTGACGTTGGTTTGAATTGACATTCCCATGATGACTGACTCCTTTATCGGGTTTCCGCCGAAGAAACTCTTTTTGACTGCCCGGCCCGGGCGTCTTGGCGAACAACCCGTCCGCCTTCAATTTGTGTTTCGACACAGCCGCGCGAATCGATAAGGGGAAATTTTAAAGTCGATCAAGAAGGCTCATGCGGAAGCTTTGCGCAGAGGCGGCAATGGAGGCTTCTAGGGCCTGATTGGCCAGGGCAAGTCGCCCAGAAGCTTCGAACAAATCCACTTCAGCCACACCTGCAATTTGCACCTGAGTGCGTAGCTGCCCAAGGTCAGCCACCTGAGCAGCGGACTCGAAAATCGTAAGCGAGCTCCCGGCCGCAATCGAAGCTTGATTCAATTGATTGAGCCCACGGTCGAAGTTTTCGAGCGCGGCCCGAATGCCGTCGGTGTCGTTGTTGCGAAGCGCCTCAGCAAAGTTTTGCAGCGACTGCAGCACGTCCACACCTCCACCCACACCCTTCACGGCCACGTCCGCGCGCAGCGAAGCGTTCTCGAGCACGCCTGGCGCGATCTCCACTTGCCTTACACCCGCGTCACCCAAATAGTTTCCCGCAGGGTCAAAAGGTGCGGCATCGTCTTGAAAGCCCCCAAACACAAATCGGCCACCCATTTCGGTGTTCAGCAAGCCCACCATATTGCGGAACAAGCTGTCGGCCTCGGCGGCGGAGGCGCGCCGGTCATCAGCAGTGTAGATGTCGGTGCCCAACTGCATGGCCAACTCGCGCCCGCGAACCACCACGTTGCCCATCTCCCGCATCGCGCTTTCAGCCACAGTCAGCTCTCCTGACGCCCGCTCTACGCCCTGGCCGATTGCGGCGAGGCGGTTTTCCAACAGCTTTGCTGTCGAAACGAAGGCGGCGCCCGCGGGATCGTCGGCGGGGTGGCGAATGCGGCGCCCCGAACTGACATCAGCCACAGACTTCTCCAAGCGCACACGCGCCTGCATTGTGCGTTCGTTGGCGGTTTGATACACCATCTTGTCAGTTACGCGCATTGTTTCACTTCAGGTTCATGAGGGTTTCCAGCATTTGGTCTGCCGTCTGAACCACCCGGCTAACCGCCTCGAAAGCACGCTGAGCTTTTGTCAATTCGATCATTTCTTCATCGATCGAAACGCCTGAGGCAGATTCCCTCAGGTTTTGCAGGTTCGACATGATCGCCTTTTCCTGTTGCGATCGGGCGTCAGCAGAGCGAGCCCGCGAACCAAATGTGGAGATGATCGAAGCCAAAGCGTCGGCAGCATTGGCCCCCGTGGACAGGGGCTGACGTTCGGTGTTGATCAACGCAAACAGATTTGCTGCGTCGCCAGGCGCCGTGGTGGCAGATGCCGCCGCGGCCAGGCCCGAGGGGTCATTGATCAGGTTTGCATTCACAGACAAGTTGCCCGCCGTGCCGCCGGCAGCCGCACCCACATTGAAGAAAGCCTCGCCGGGGGTGCCGTTAAGCGTGAACCCCGCCTGATGTTGCGTGTTTACGGCGTTGGCAAAATCAAACGCGAGCGTGTCGAGGCTTCGCAGGGTCTGCAACATCGTGCCGTCACGGGCATCAAGCAAACCACGAATTTCACCTCCGAAGGTGTTGACCGACAGATCCTGCGGCGTGCTGGCCCCCACCCTTGTCACCTGCAAAACCAGGTGCCCACCATTGGCACCGTCCACCGCGGTGGAAAGGGTGGCCGCTCGGTTTCCGCTCACGATCACAAAGCCGCCGGGCAAGGCTATGTTCAAATTTCCATCGCTGTCGGGAATGGGTTGCCCGCCTACCAGCTGGGAAAGCCTGTCGCTGGTGTTGCGACGTTCGTCCAAAAGGTCATTGGGCGCTGCGCCCGAGGCCCGCGCTTTGGACACCTGCGCGTTCAACGCGGCCATCTTCTCCGCCAGCTGATTCACCTCTGTGACGTTGCCTTGCAACGCCCCATCAATGCCCGAGCGCGCGCTTTCGATGCCTTCGGCTGTGCGATTGAACGTTGCGGCCAGGTTGCGTGAGGCGCCCACTACGGCCGCACGCAGGCCCGGTTGTGATGGATTTTGCGACAGCGCCCGCAAGTCGGAATAGAACTGACCCATGGCTTCGGTGAGCCCGCTGCCGGATTCGGGATCCAGACCCACAATTGAGCGCAGGCTGTTGCTTTCGGCCGCATACTGTGACTGCGCGCCCAATGAAGACGGCATCTGACGTTCGATGAACGCGTCACGGCTTTGGGTGATGCCCAAGACGCCCACGCCCAATCCTGCATAGGCGTTGGTGCGCAGAAACTCCGCCGGCATCGCCTCAAGGTCAACGCGCTGGCGCGAGTACCCTTCGGTG
>JBBSJE010000301.1:0-7047 GCA_038257535.1 Polyangia bacterium | reverse complement strand
GGGTTTTGGCCAAGCCGGGCACGCCTTCAAGCAACACGTGACCGCCGGTGAGCAGGCCAATCAGAATGCGCTCCACCATCACCTTCTGCCCCACGATGACCTTGCCCACCTCATGGGCCAACTCGTCAGCGAAGCCGCAGTGTTTCTGAACCAAGTCGTTTATGACGCGAACGTCCATTTTTCGCCTTCTTCGTCCTGTTTCCGGTTGCCTTCAGGTGCGCCAAGCGCTCGCGACGGTTTCACATGTCCTAAAGGACGCCGCGCGCGTGCATACAACTAACCGGAACCCCGAGATATTTCCAGCATTCACATGGGGAAAGGGGAAACGCCGCGGGCTGGTGTTGGCAGCTGCCTAGGGAGAAGGAACAAACTCCCCCGCGCCTCCATACGCGAAGGGATCAATCAACTCGACTCCACATGATTGAAAGTCTTTCAAATTTCGGGTGGCTAGGGCGTGGCCGTTTGCGCTGGCAATAGCAGCAATTTGGCCATCCAGGACACTCATCGGTTGCCCTTGGTTCTTCCTGGCGCTCATGATCTCTGCGTACGTGCCCGCGCACGCTTCATCGAAGGACAAAATTCGATACGCGAATCCGTTTGCGACAAAACGTAAGAATCGGCTTTCTAAGTCTTGGCGCCGTTTGCCTGTGGGAAGGCAGTTGAGCCCGTACCTTATTTCGGCAACCGTTACCGTAGATAGAAAAAGTCCAGCTGCCCCGTGATCATCCAGCCAAGCCAGCACGTTGCCCGAAGGCGCCACGCGCATCGCTTCGGAGATCACGTTAGTGTCTAGCAATACCAACGACTAATCCCCGAAATCGATTGGTTCGTGAGCTTGTCGCGGCGTTTCTGGCAATTCAACGCCATGCGCACGGCCGAACAACTCAAGCGCAAGCTTGCCAAGTCGTTCAGGACCTCCCACCGCTTGCTGAAGAATGCGGCGGGCTTCTTCCTCCATCGACACGCCCCGCGACGCAGCACGCACACGCAACCGTTGCATTGTCGCGTCGTCTAGTTTCCTGACACTAAGGCTGGCCATGCATGAATATATCAAGCCACTGAGCGCAGTGCTAGCAAGTGCCATCATTGCCTTCAGATGCCGGCGTTGGCCTCAGCCGCAAATACAGATGAGATGGGGACACGGCCGGGTCGTGTCGGCAGCTGGCTAGGGAGGAGGAAGAAATTCCACCGCGCCCTGATCGGGAGCCCCCTTTCGCATCGCGCCAAAGAAGTCATAGGCGGGTCCCCCCACGGTGCCTTTGTCGATCGCGGGGGAGCCTTTGCCTAGCTGGTACGATGTGGGTTCGCCCGGTGGTCCTCCCGTAAACAGGGGGTCTGCCAGCAAAGAAAATCTGGCGCTGCAGCCATCGGAAAGCTCCTTGCTGGAATTGCCCCAGATGATGCTGTTGATCACCGGCAGGGGAAGGGGACCTAAGCATTCGACACCACCGGAGCGTTGGTTGCGCCCTCGGTTGTTAAAGACGGTGTTGTGCATGAATCGGCTGTCCACAGCCGCGGCCAGCTGGGCGCCGCCCACCTCGCTGTTCATGGCACCGTTGCCGACGATGATGTTGTTGGTGAGATTCAACAACACCTCAGTCTCAGTCCAAACGCCCCCCTTGGCGTGTCCATGCACGAAGTTTCGATCCATCACCAAGCTAGCGGCATCGCTTGTGCGAACCCCCGTGCACGAGCTGGGGCCTATGCGGTTGCCCACAAGGGTGGCTTTGGCGCGGTTGCCCGAAACCATTATGTTTCCCTCTATCGAAAAGCCCACCAGAACCACGTCGGCGTTTTGAATGGCCAGAGTGTCACACGCGGTGGCGCGGATGGTTGCCCCGGGCAGGCCATACACCTGGCCAGACGATACGATAGGTGCGGCTTCGAAAGTGCCTTGGGAAACCCGTACATAGCGCCGCATGGAGGCCAAACCCGCCGCCAAGCTGCAGAAGGGGCTCTCGCGGGTGCCCGTAGCGGTGGGCGCGCAAGCGTTGGCCACGTAACTAACTTCGTCTTCGGGCGCACAGGTGCCCGCCAGCGTGCATAGACCCGAGGCGCATTTGTCATGGGACTCGCAACCGCGGGGCGCCCCGCCTGACCCGCCATTTCCGCCGCCAAGACCACCCGGCGCGCCAACGTCGAGGCCTCCGTCGGGCGTGCCGTCTTGACCCGCTTGACCCCCGGCGTCGTCGAGCCCTGCATCCGCTTCGTCAGGCAGGGTTTCCGGAAAGCTCCACGTCCAACATGCGGGCAGAAGCACGGCGACAACCAACAGGCGACGCATCAGAAGGCCCCCGCCCAAGCCATGGAAAAGCCGCTCGGAATCGGCGTCGCCGTCCAGGCAATGTGGCTTCGCGTCCCGGATTGCGAACCCTCGGCCGACCGAGAACCTCCCCAAAACCAAAGCGCCCCAGCGCCCAGCAGTGCAGCAGCCCCTACCGACAAGGTCGCCACCGAAGTGACGACCAGAGCGCGACCGGATTCACGCAGGTCGTCCTGTTCGCTATCTGGGGCGTCAGGATTGGCTAGTAGGCGCTCGCTGCGGTCCGAAGCCATTTGTCCGGTGACCAATCCCGTGGCCAGAAGTGCCACACCCACACCACCTACACCCCAGACCCAAGGAGAAAGCTGTGAGCGGGGTTCATCAGAAGATGACGGAGCGACGGGCGCGGGGGCGGTAACCGCCGGGGCGGGCGCGGGGGGAGGCAGCACAAATTCGGTCCCGGGGCGCGGCGCGACCGGTTCGTCTGGTGTTTTGCGCTGGGCGGCGGCTTCCATTTGACGCACCAAGTCTTCAACTTCGGCGCGGTTGCCCGCCTCGGGGGCGCGCTGCAAATACATACGATAGGAAAACGCCGCGTCTTCGTGTCGCTCGGAAAACCTGTGGCATTGCGCGATGTTGAAGAGGAAGCCCGGCAGGGGTTTTAGCCTGTAAGCCTCGCTGTACAGCTCCAACGCGCGATCGAACTCCCGCAGGCCAAAATGCACCTCGGCCTGGCGAAACAACTGCCGCGCTTGGGTTTCGGCAGAATCTACCGCGACGCGCCGCGGAGCCCCCCACGCAGGCGTGCCCCAGGCCGGGATCATGGCAATTAAGACAAGGAAGCAAATTAAGCGAACCACTACCCTAAGAACATCGGCGTTCGTGGCCCAATGTCAAGGCTGGAGCGTGGGGACGATGCCCACGTCGTTCCAAGCCTTCACTTTGGAACGCGACCAGGAACACGTATGGCCAACCGCCCACGGCTGACGTGCGGGAAAGCTTACATCTTGCGAATGGTCCGGGCCTTGCTGTGTGTAGGTGGTGACAGGAGCAAAGCCATGCCGACCTTACTGCCGCCGACCCACCAAGCCGAACGCACCCTTGCAGCGCCCGATCTCAGCTTCGACTTGGAGGCCGAGGCACGAAGCCTCCGCGCTTCACCGTTGTGGAAGCAAGGAAAACACAGCGCCCGAACTTTGATCATGCATCAAGATTTCCGCGTGGTCCTGATGGCCATGCCCGCCGCAACGCGAATGAAATCGCACAAGACCACGCAGCGGATTTCGGTGCACGTGCTTGAGGGCCGTGTGAAGCTGAATTTGACAGAACGAACGCTGTGTCTCGGTGCAGGCGGCCTCGCGGCATTAGACAAGTCGATTGTGCATGACGTGGAAGCCGTTGAGGACAGCACAATTTTGCTGTCGTTGAGCGGTGAACCAGCCCACTCGCAGCCTCATCCTCTCGATGGCCTGGCACAAGAGCACAAGGTATTTGCAAATTTGCTCGACACTATGAGCGAGCAGATTGCGCAGTTCCAGAATGGAAAGCAGCCAGACTATGATCTGTTGCGCGACATCTTTGACTACATGACCAACTATCCAGACCGGCTTCACCATCCGCATGAAGATGTGATCTTCGGAAGAATTGTGCAGCTGGTACCGGCAAGCCATGCCCACGTAGAAACCCTCATGCAGCAACACAAGAGCATCGCCGCCAGCGGCGCGCGCTTCCTTGGGAGGTTGCAGAGCGCCCTCGACGGAGCAATCCTTCCCCGCAAGGCTGTGGAGCAGCCAGCGTTGGAGTACATCTCGCTTTACCGCGAGCACATGCGAATCGAGGAGCAGGAAATCTTTCCCCTTTGCCGTGAGCGCTTGCGGCGTGAGGATTGGGACGCCGTTGCCACGGCTTTCAAAATGCAAGACAACCCGTTGCTTCACAACTTTACAGAGGGAAAGTATCTCGCACTACACCGGCAGATGCTGAGGTTGATGGGTTCTACCTGGCACGAAAGCTAAGCAGGCAAAGCTACGCAGGCAAAGCTACGCAGGCAAAGCTAAGCAGCCATGATCCACGCGTTCACGGCTGCGATGGCAGCCGGCCCGTTCCAAGTTTTTGAAGCTTTCGCCATAAAGTGTTGCGCCCGATGCCCAGCACGCGAGCGGCCTCCGCGGGTGAACCGTGACAGGCATCAAGCACGCGCTGGATGTGCTCCGATTCCAGATCGGCCAAAGACTTGAGCGGTTCGGAACTGGAAGAGCTTATATGGCTTGTGCTAGTTGCAGAACTCAAGAGCTCTTCCGGAAGATCTGCCACCTGCACTTCCACATCGGTTGCAAGAGCGGCGGCGTATCTTACGACGTTCTCAAGTTCGCGAACGTTCCCTGGCCAAAGGTAGGCAAGAAGCCTCGCCTCAGCGCCTGCACTCAACTTGCGCGCCGGGGTCTTCTGCGCCAGGAGGAAGGAAGCGGCCAACGGTAAGACGTCCTCGCGCCGCTCACGCAAAGGGGGAACCGTGAGTGTGAGGACCTTCAATCGGTAATAGAGGTCTTCACGAAACAGCCCCTGGCTCACGCGATTTCCCAAATCGCGATGAGTTGCGCAAATGATGCGCACGTCGACGGCGAAACTCTCCGTCTCCCCGACTCTGCGCACCTCACCGTCCTGTAAAACGCGCAGAAGTTTCGCTTGCAGGAGCTGAGGCATCTCGCCAATTTCATCGAGAAACAACGTGCCCTTGTCGGCTGCTTCGAACAGCCCTCGCCGTGCCGTGGCGGCGCCCGTAAAGGCGCCCTTGCCATGCCCGAACAGCTCCGACTCGAGCAGTTCTGCGGGAAGCGCCGCCACATTCACCGCTACGAAAGGGTGGGTCGCGCGCTCTGAGTTTGCGTGCAGAATGCGCGCGATCACTTCTTTGCCAGTTCCCGTTTCCCCGCGGACAACCACCGGCGCATCGCTTGCCGCAAATCGGGCTGTTCGTTTCAACAGTTCTTGTATGGCGGGGCTGTGGGCCACGACATGCGTTGCCCCCTTAAGGCGCGGGACCAGGGGAACCAGTCCACAAACGCCGCAGTGCTGCTGACCCAAGACCTGTTCCACTCGTCCATGATGGAACAGCTTTTGAGACGGCGCCAGACATGTTTGGCCCAAAGGTCCCAGGAAACCACAGAGTTGTGAGCGCTGAGTGAGCGGCCCAGGATGTGCTGTATAGCGCGGCATGAAACCACAAATGCCAGACGGCCAACAGACCGTCGCTGAACTTGTCCTCACTCACCCCGGATGCGCCCAGGTTCTACAACGTCACCGCATCGACTATTGCTGTGGAGGAAATATCAGCATCAATGCAGCCGCAGAGGCCAAAGGCGTGGAAGCACGAGCCTTGCTTGAAGAGTTGGCAAACGCCATTGAGGGCCGCGACGCGAAGACAACAATTGATGCGCGGGAATTGCCGACGCCGCAGCTGATAGCTCACATCATCACGACCCATCACGAATATCTGCGTACCGCGCTACCTTTCGTACGAGCGCTTGCTGAAAAAGTCAGCCGTGTCCACGGGGACCGCAACGCAAAACTTACGCAACTCGCTGTCGCGGTCGATGATATGACGGCTCTGATGCTTCCTCACCTTGACGCCGAGGAGAAAACGCTGTTCCCTGCCCTCACCACTGAGCACGCGCATCCTGAGGAGCTCTGGCAGATGCTGGTACACATGGAGGGTGAGCATCAGGAGGTCGCGCAGGTTCTGGAACGCATTCACGCTTGCGCTGACAACTTTGTCCCGCCCGCATGGGCTTGTAACAGCTACCGAACCTTGCTGTCTGAGCTGGCCCAACTTGAAAGTGATGTACACGTACACGTCCATCTTGAAAACCATCTTTTGAAACCACGTTTTGCCCCAGGCAAGGATGCAGGCTGCCTACTTTGTTCCTGACTCTAGAGGAGATCTAAATCATGCGACGTTACTGGATTGCGTTTGCGGCCATCGTCATCGTGTCATTCGCGGTGCTTGGTTGGACGGGTGTTCGAATTTATCAAGAAGCGCCGCCCATTCCGGCGCGTGTTGTGACGACCGAAGGGCAGGAGGTCATCGCGGTTGGGAGCATCTCGGAAGGGCAGAACGTTTGGCAGTCGATGGGTGGGATGGAAGTGGGCTCCATCTGGGGGCACGGAAGCTACGTGGCACCAGATTGGACAGCTGATTGGCTTCACAAGGAAGCTGTTTTCATTCTCAACGAGTGGTCACAAGATCGCCATCGCAAGCCCTATGAGCAACTTGACGCCGAAGCACAAGGAGCGCTTCAGAGAAAGTTGCAAGTCATGATGCACGCGAATCGCTACGATCCAGGCTCTGGCGTTCTTACCATCGAGCCGGTTCGGGCGCGTGCTTTCGCGGCGAACGCCGCACATTACGCTGATGTGTTTGCGAATGGCCGCGCCGAATATGCCATCCCCGCCGGGGCCCTGGCCGACAAATCGCGACAACACCATCTGTCGGCCTTCTTTTTCTGGAGCGCATGGGCCGCCGCAACGGATCGCCCCGGAGACAACGTCACCTACACCAGCAATTGGCCAGCGGAGGCGCTGATTGGAAATCGCCCCACCGGTGAGTCCATCGTGTGGACTGGCGTTAGCATCATCTTGCTGTTGGCAGGGATCGGCGGGATGGCGTTCTGGTACGCCACCATGAAGCATGAGGTACCTCCCGACGACATTCCCGGCAACGACCCACTTTTGGGATCGCAATCAACGCCCTCACAGCGCGCGGTGGTGAAGTACTTCTGGACCGT
>JBBSJE010000300.1:0-7091 GCA_038257535.1 Polyangia bacterium | reverse complement strand
GGCATGACCCAGACACTCCTTTGCGCCTTCGATCTCGCAACCCGCCCCCCATGCCCATCGTCCTTCCTCCCCACCTTGCGATCGCTCATGCCGCCACCCGTAACCCCGCGAAATCATAACCCAACAGGAGGATCTGCACCCAAGCCCCAACTCGCGTGGCTTGTTTACAAGCGCCTCAACGGCCGCCTGGGTTTGTCCCCTGGGACATTGGGCAAACAACACCGATTGTGACAAGGAGCAATCGTCTAAGCGAAGCTCTTTGTCTTCCGCAAGCCACGGCAAATTGGCCACGAACAGACCGCGACGGCGATCCCAAAACTTTGCGGTGGATGCCATCCACAGCCGCTTGCCCATTTGTTCAACTTGCGCAGCCCGGCGCGCTTCCCCCAAGGCGCGCAATAGCGGCGCCAACGCATGGATAAAGGCCGCCGAGGCGTAAAGGTTGAAGGCACATTGTTTGTGCCGCTGTTGCGCAAAGGCGTCGTGATCGATCCACACGGTGGGCACGCCAATGTTTTGCACCGGCAGCAAGCCATCGTCCCCAACCAAACCACGTAAGTAATCGAAAAACTTCACCAGCTTGCCAACCGGCTTTCTTACCTGCTCAAGTTTGCCCGAATACATCAGGTGATGATGACAATCGAACATGAAACCCACGCCGTGATCCAACAGCGGCCCCCAGGGTGTGAGCCCCAGTTGCCGTTGCGCGATGCGGACCAAGCGGTCAGGCGCCGGCCAGCAATCAAGAAAGTAACCGTCAAGCGTCAGCCCCTCACAGTAGGTGTCGAGAAATCTTGCAGACAGGTCGCCTCCGCCCACCAACAAATGCAACGCATGCACACAGTGACCAATGTCTCCTGAATATTGCTGCCGCTCCCGGCCCATCCCATCAACAATGGTTTCCTGCGCGTTGTTGGCAAGCGTGTTGAACGAAGCCGCGATCAACCGATTGAGATCCGCGTCGTCTGTGCGCAAAGCTTTTGTTTTGGCAAAAGGATACGTGCGCCGAAGCAGGGACACCGATTTGATTTGCACCTCCCCCGCGGGGCCATGCACATGCAACTGCAGCCAACGGCAGCTCTCGAAATCAAAGGCACGAAACATGTTGGCGCCCTTGCGGCAAACATAGCGAGACCAACTGTGCCGATGCGTGTTCATGATGGGCACGCCGCCGGGCGTGTGCCCTTCCTGCACAAGCAATTCAATCGTCGTGCCTTCGGGCGCCTGCACCTCAAAGCCAGGAAACCCCACCATCTGTTCCGGCAGCGCGTAGGTCACGGCCACGCTGGTTTTTCCATCAAGCGACACGCGAAGTGCGCCCCTGGCTGACGCCGCAAAGGTTTCGCCCGAAAGGATCTTGCAGGCGTTGGGCGTCTTCACATCGAAATATTCGTCGATGGGCACCGTCCATGAAAGCCGGTGCGCCTGCACAAACTGGGCGCGCACCGCGGTCTCTGTCATGGCGGCGATCGAGCGCGGCCTCACCACGGCGTCCACTTGCGTTCCGCCCACATCATAGATGTCGTCGCGAAACCCCGAAGCGATGGGGGGTCGATGGGGCGGCCCATCCAGCTTCATGGCCGGGCGCCACGCGGCGTCAACCACGAAGCCCGGCTGATCCCAACCGTGGGGATGCAAGCGCGCGTCGAATTGCTCTTGTAAGGCGCGCAAATAAGAACGCTTGTATTGCCCCGCGCGCCAGGCGCGGCTCAAATGACACTGCCAAGAGGCATCCGTCGCCAAGCGCAGGGGGCTGGCCGAGGCAAAGTCGATGCTTCCAAAACACAGGAAGCCCGGCTTGCCCACCACCCAGGTGCCGTCGCCCGCACCATAAAACAGCACCGTTGCCGCGATCACGTTTTGCCCCGCGCGCAGGTAAGGCCCCAGATCCACGGGGTCCACATCCAACAGCCGCGGATCGCAGGGCGCCGGGCCAAATTGCACCCTTTGGCCGTTCACCGTCAGCAGATAGCGGCTGTCGGCGGTGACCCAAAGCGGCGCACGCGTGGGCGCGGCTGGCAAGGTCACCTGCTTTCGAAACAGAACAAAGGAGTTGGGAAGCGCCCGCTCAGATGGGTACCAGATCCAAGCGGCGTCGCTCAATCCTGGTTGCCGCCAAGGCGCCCGCCGAGTCTCCTGGGGTTTCGCGGGTTGAGGCGCGGCGGTGGGTGCGGCTGAGCCCGGCATCCGCGCCGGCGTTGCCGCGGCAGCTTTTGTGGCTGTGGCCGCCAAAGCCACGCCGCCAAGCAAATTCCTGCGCGTAACCCTAAGACCTTCTTTGGACCTCGGTTGTTTTGTTTCTGACAAGTAGGTTTCCTTTGCGCGAAGTTCGTGTGAGGTCGGCGTGCCACAAACAGCCTGTGCCTCGTCGCCTCAGGGGGGGCAATCACAAGAACAAGCCAACACCCCCAAAGCCACGCACTGCGCCGTAGACATTGTGGGGCTTTTCATTATATTGCGGGTCCTCGAACTTATTTGGTGAAATGGAAGCGAGGACTCGTGACTTCGTCTGGGTTTACAAAGGTCTTCGTTACTGGCGGCAATGGGTTCATTGGCTCACGCGTTGTCCGTGCCCTGGTGACCCAGGGCATCACACCCCGCTGTCTGCTGCGTAAGTCATCTGACACTTCACGGATTGCCGATCTTCCGTTCGAGCGGGCTGAAGGCGACGTGCGTGACGTTGAAGCGGTGCGCGCGGGCTTCGAGGGCTGTGACGGCGCTATTCATCTCGCGAGTTTGTCGAACTGGAACGACATCGATTCACCCCTGATGGACGAGGTGGTCCGGGGCGGCACCCGCAACGTGCTGCAGGCTGCGGGCAAGCGCAAGGTGGTGTTTGTGTCCTCCGCCACCGCCATCAATGGCTCGGAAGAGCCACAAGTGTTCGACGAGACCTCAAGTTTCACCTTAGACGATCGCAAGCTGTCGTACGCCCGGCACAAGCGTGACGCTGAAAAGATGTGCTTGGAAAGCGGCGTTCCGGTTGTGATCGTCAACCCCGCCGAGGTCTATGGCCCCCTAGACACGGGCATGATCACCGCCGGCAATCTGGTTGATTTTGCCAAAAGCTCGCCGGTCATGGTTTGCGATGGCGGCACGTCCGTGGTGCACGTTGACGACGTGGCACTGGGCATTGTGCGCGCGCTTGAGCGTGGCCGCCCAGGTGAGCGCTACATCCTAGGGGGCGACAACCTCACCGTGAAGCAATTGGCGGAACTGACCCTGCAGCTGCTGGGCAAAAGAACTTCCATCATGAAGCTGCCCAAAAGCGTCATTCGCGGCATGGCCAGCGCCGCCAGTTTCGCACGGATTCCGTTGCCATTTAATCCCAAGGTGATCCCCTACGCCACGCGGTACTGGTTCGTGAACAACCAAAAAGCACGCGCCGAGTTAGGCGTGCAATTCCGCTCAGCACAAGACACTTTGGGCCCCACGGTGCAGTGGTTGCGAGAGGCGGGGCACATCGCGTGAGAGTGCCGGGCAACAACAGCCTGGACAACGCGGTGGCGGTTGTGGGCATGGGCTGCCGGTTCCCCGGCTCTCCCAACCTGCCCGCGTTTTGGCGAACCGTTCGTGACAGCCGCGTGTGGTCGGGTCCAATTCCTCGATCACGCTGGAACCACGAGCTTTTCTACAGCGAAACTGTGGGCGCGCGCGATCACAACAAAACCTATGTGAATCGCCTGTGTATGGTGGAGGATCCGGGGCAATTTGCGCCTGATGCCTTTGGCATTTCGCCGCGGCGTGCGCGCATCATGGATCCGCAACAGCGTTTGTTCTTGGACGCTGTGCGCGCGGCGCTCGAAGACGCTGGCTACGCGCAGAGGCCGCTGGCGCGCGATCGCGTGGGCACCTACGTGGGCGCCACCGTCTCCGATTTTATGGATCTGGTGACGGTGCGCATGCGCGCCACACTGCTGGCGGGCGGCGAATTTGGCCAAGGCTTGGCGCCCGTGGACGCCTACAAGGCGATGACCAAGGATTTGGTGCCGCTTCAGGCTTACACCGTGGTGGGCTCGTTGCTCAACATGGTGGCCGCCAACGTCAACCAATGCTTTGATTTCGGCGGACCCGCGTTCACCACCGACGCCGCGTGTTCCTCGGCGCTGGTGGCTTTGCACGAAGCTGTGCTTCACCTGCGCCATGGCATCTGCGACACCGCCATTGTGGGTGGCGTGTATATGGTGCTGTCGCCCGACAATGTGCTGGGCTTTGCACGCATTGGGGCGGTTTCCATGGCCAACGCTTGCCGCCCGTTCGATCAACGCGCCGACGGCTTTGTTGTGGGCGAAGGCGTGGGTGCGGTGGTGCTCAAACGCTTGTCCGAAGCGGTGGCCGACAACGACCACATTTATGCGGTGATTCGCGGCGTGGGCATCAACAACGACGGGCGCGGTGAAGGCCCGATGACTCCGCGCAAAGAAGGCCAAGTGGCCGTGCTTGAGCGCGCGTACACCGACGCGCAGGTGGATCCACGCAGCATTGATTTCATCGAAGCGCATGGCACCGCAACGCCGGTGGGCGACGCCACTGAAGTGGCCGCGCTGGCGGAGTACCGAGGCGTGGCCGAGGGCCGCCTGTGTGCTTTGTCATCAGTCAAAGCGAACGTAGGCCATTCCATGAGCGCCGCGGGCATTGCTGGCCTCATCCGCGGGGTGCTGTCGGTTGATCGGCGCGAAATTACGCCCCACGCGGCGTACGAAGTCGATCGACCCGAATTGGCGTTGCAACAACGCGGCTTCTTCGTGCCACAAGCCGTAAGAGCCTGGGATGCCCCCCACGATCATCCGCGCCGCGCGGGCGTCAATTCCTTCGGTTTTGGTGGCACCAACGTGCACGTGGTGCTCGAAGAAGCGCCGCCGCCGTCCACGCCCGCCGTTGCCCGCGTGTCCGTGCCCGTCCAGGTAGAGCCGGCCCCGCCGCAACCACAATTGTTCCTGATTTCAGCCCCCACCTTGCCGCTGCTTCAGAAGCACGCTTCGGATCTGCGAGTCACATTGGAAGACGACGCGCGGATATCGCCCGAAGCGTTGGCGTATACCTTGGGTCTGCGCAAACCAGCGAAGGTTCGGGCGGCTTTCGTAGCCACCACGCGCGACCAGGTTCTTGAGGGTCTTTCCGCGGTCGCAGGAAATGCATTAGAGCGGGCCAGCGATCCGCATGTGTTCATGGGCCAAACAACGGAGCCCTCGGCCCAGGTCGTGTTCCTGTTTCCTGGACAGGGCGCACAATCTCCCGGTTTGGCCAGGGACCTTTACGATCGCTTTGTGGGCTTCCGTCGCGCTTTGGATGAACTGACCAACGACCTTAGCGTCGAGGGTCGGCCTTTGCTGTCGTACTTGTACCCGCGCAACGGCGCCCGGGAACGCGCGATGACGGAGCTTACGCGCACGGAAGTGTGCCAACCCATCATGGCGGCCGTGGGATTGGCCACCGCCCGGTGGTTGCGCAGCTTGAATGTGATCCCCACGGCGGTGGCCGGACATTCTTTGGGTGAATTCGCGGCCGCGGCTGATGCTGGGGTTCTGCCCCCGGCCACCGCGGTGCAACTGGTGGCCACCCGCGGCCAACAGATCGCAGAGTTGAACCTGCCCGACCCCGGGACCATGGCCGCTCTGGCCGCTGATCACGACTCTTGTTTGGGCTTGCTTGCGGGCCTTCAGGATGCCTGGGTGGCCAACATCAACCACCCACGCCAAACGGTGATATCAGGCACCCAGGCCGCTGTGGACGGCGCTTTGGCGCGCGCCGAAAGCCAGGGCATCAAGGCGCGACCGCTGCAGGTTTCGCACGCGTTTCATTCACCTTTGATGCAAGGGCTGCAAGCTGCGTTCGAGCCCCAGCTCGCGGCGCTGCCGTTGCAGGCACCAGTCACCACCTTGGTGTCGGGCGTGGCACCGGGAGACTATCCCACGCTGCCGCATGAGATCCGCGCGCTTTGGGCGGCTCACGCCACCAAGCCAGTGAATTTCGTGTCCACAGCCCAGCAGCTGGCGGCCCTCGGCGGCACAGTGTTTGTGCAGATGGGCGCAGGCCACGCGCTGGCCAACATGGCACGCGCCAGTTTGTCATCCAAAAGTGACAATTACGTATTTTTGTCCGCTGCCGCAGAGATCCCCGACGCAGCCCACACTCTGCTTTCGGCCCTGGCGCAGATGTTCGTGTCAGGCATAGACGTTCAGCCAAGTTTGTTGTTCGAGGACCAGCAGATTTCCCCCGTCACGGTGCCGCCTTCGGTGCTAGAGACAAGGCACTTGTGGCCGGTGAAAAAGGATGAGACTCATCCCCGTTTGGGGGTGGGCGCCGCTGAGCCCTTGGAACTGCGCATGTCGAAACCTAACTTACTTGATACAGACGCCCTGCCGCCGGCAGGCCACATTGGGACCGCGCCCACGGAGCTTGGGGCTTTGTTCCGCCAGCAAATGGCGGTGCTCGAGACGCACGCCGCGATCATCCGTCAGCAAAACGAATTGCTGTTGCGTTCGGAAGGCCAAACGAGCGTGGCAGCAAGCCCTGCGCTTGCGCCCAGCGTGGAAAAAGTTCCCTCAGCCGCCGCCGTTGCGACCGTTGACCGCCAACCATCCAGCGCCCTATCACTAGAGCAAGCGCAAGCGGCCGTGATCTCTGCCGCCGCCCGCATAACCGCCAGCCCGGCCAGCCGCCTCAATGGCCAAACCCGCTTGGCTGCCGATTTGGGCTTCGATTCGTTGATGGTGGTAGAGCTGAGCACAGCGCTTGCGGAAACCTTCGTGGGGCTTGAGTTGCCGCGCTCAGCGTTCGCTGGCGACACCACAATTGAGCAGCTGGCCCGCGAAGTTGTGCAGGCGCTGGCCACAAAAGAACAACCAAGCGCGCCTGATCAAACCCGGCCGCTCGAATGTCACGCAGTGGATTGGCAAGCGGCGCCTTTGCCTACAGCTGGCGACCATCCCCATCCCGTTGATGACGCCCCGGTTTTTGTCATCGACACCGTCTCAGGGCCCTCAGAGTTGGGGACGCTCTTGGCGCAACGCTTGATTGAGCTTGGGCTTGGCGCCCAACTTGCGCACTCACTGCCAGAGAACAGCCTATGCCAAGGCGCCCACTTGGTG
>JBBSJE010000299.1:0-7104 GCA_038257535.1 Polyangia bacterium | reverse complement strand
TGCTGCGTGTTTTGCAAGAACAAGAGTTCGAGCGCGTGGGCGGCGAAGAGACCGTGAAGGTGAACGTGCGCGTGATCTCGGCAACCCACCGTGATTTGAAGCGCGAGGTTGAGGCCGGGCGTTTTCGCGAAGATCTTTATTACCGCATGCACGTTGTGGCTTGTGACGTGCCTGCCTTGCGTGAGCACAAAGAAGACATTCCTTCGTTGGTGAACCACTTCATCGCCAAACAGGGCCCACGCTTGAACCCGCACATCAAGACCATCGACCAGGCGGCGCTCGCGCAGCTGTGCGCTTACGACTGGCCGGGCAACGTGCGTGAGTTGGAAAACGCGATCGAACAGGCACTGGTGTTTGCCGAAGGCACCACCATCACCACCAACGCGTTGCCGCCTGTGTTTCGGCAATCGGTGCCGCGCAACGTGCTGCCGTTGCCCTCCGGGGATAGCAGCTTGCCAGAGATTCTTGAGGACCTTGAACGGCAATTGATCGCTCGTGCGTACGAAGACACAAACGGCGTTAAGACCGAAACCGCGCGCAAATTGGGCATCAAGACCAGCGCGCTTTATTACAAGCTGGAAAAATATAGCATTGGCACCATTGCCGGGCGTGAGGGGCTTGCCGACGATCCCACCCAGCCTGGCCAGCCCGACCCCACGGCCGACACATGAGCACGCGGCTGGTTTGGGATTCACGGTTTTTGGCTCACGATCCCGGTGCTGGGCACCCCGAGTCGCCGGCGCGCCTGCAGGCCATCATCGAACAGTTGCAAAAGCACGCCACGCACAACACCACGGTGGCCGCCGCGCGTGAGGCCAGCGACGATGAGGTCGCGCTTGTGCACACTGCCTGGCACGTGGATCGCCTGCGCACTTTCGCTGGCCTTGATGCGGCCCTGGATGAAGACACGCATATGTCACCCGGTAGCCATTTGGCCGCCCGGTTGGCGGCCGGGGCGGCCGTGGATGCGGTCACCGCTGTGTGGCAGGGCCAGGCGGACAACGCGTTTGTGCTTTGCCGTCCGCCAGGCCATCACGCCGAACCAGATCGCGCGATGGGCTTTTGCTTTTTCAACAACGTGGCCATTGCGGCACAAACAGCGTTGAAGCTGGGTGCGCAGCGCGTGTTGATCGTGGATTGGGACGTCCACCATGGCAACGGCACGCAGCGCGCTTTCGAGAACCGGCAAGACGTGCTGTTTCTTTCCGCACACCAACATCCGCTTTACCCCGGAACAGGCGCGTGCGATGAGGTGGGCCTGGGCCACGGGCGTGGTTACACCGGCAACTGCGCGCTGCCGGCGGGGCAAACCGACGCAGATTATGGAGCCGTGTTCTCGGATCTATTTTTGCCGATGGCTGATGCGTTCGCGCCGGATCTCATTTTGGTGTCGGCCGGATTCGACGCCCATGCCGCGGATCCGCTAGGCGGGATGAAGTTGAGCGAGCGTGGCTTCGCCGCCATGACCACGGCTTTGAAGGACTTGGCGGCGCGGCACGCACAAAGCCGGCTGGTACTGCTGCTAGAGGGAGGCTACAACCTCGCGGCCCTCGCCAATTCCGTTTTGGCCTGCGTGAAGGTTTTGGCAGGGGAGGCCACCGAAAGCTTTCCCAGCGGATCCCTTCGCGCCCAAGGCACGTTGCAAGCGTGCCGCAATCACCTAAGTCCGCATTGGCGTTTGTGAGGCGTCGCGGCAGAAAGGGCGCCCTGACGGCCGATTTGCCTATTCTTGGCGTGTGACATGCGCCCGGGCGTGCGATAAACGCAAACCAGAGCGGCGCACGCTGTTTGGTTACCCGCAATGAAGAAAGCTTCTCTCGGCACGATCTTCCTCACCGTTTTCCTCGACCTCTTGGGGTTCGGTCTGGTGGTGCCATTTTTGCCCGGCGTGGCACGAGATTTGGGCGCGAGCGATTTGGGCGCCACCTTGCTGGGGTCGGCCTATTCGGCGATGCAGTTTTTGTTCATTCCGCTGTGGGGCCGGCTGTCCGATCGCGTGGGCCGACGTCCCGTATTGCTGTGGAGCATCGCCGCCTCTGTGGTGGGCATGAGCCTGCTGGGCTTTGCCGACACTTTGTTGTTGTTGTTCGCGGCACGTCTATTTAGCGGCATGGCCACGGCCAACATCGCGGTGGCGCAAGCGTACATTGCCGATGTCACTACGCCCGAAACCCGCGCCAAAGGCATGGGTCTAATCGGCATGGCCTTTGGCTTGGGCTTTATTCTGGGGCCGGCCGTGGGCGGCGAATTGGGTCGGGTTGTTGTCATGGGCCGAGAAGGGCCATTGGCTGCGTTTGCGGCCGCAGGGGCCTCGCTGTTGAATTTGTTCTTGGCGTGGCGCCTTCTGCCCGAGTCTTTGCCGCGTGAACGCCGCAGCTTGCCCGACGCTGTCGCCGCCACCGGGCGATGGTCGCGGCGGCGCTGGACCCCCATCGACTTGGCGGCACTTCGAGACGTGACAGCCATTCCCGGCGTTGGCCTGGCCGTGACGCTGTCGTTCTTGGTGACATTTTGGTTTTCCGGCATGGAGATGACGTTTCGTCTCTTCAACGAAGACGTTTTTGGGCTGTCGGTGGCCGGCACGGGCCGCATCTTCGCGTTCGTTGGCTTCGTGGCCGCCGTGGTGCAGGGCGGCTTGATTGGCAGACTCACCAAACGCTATGGCGAAGTCAGCTTGTTACGCATGGGCATTGCGCTTTTGGCACTGGGCTTTGCGGGCTTGGCGGCCAGCGTGCTGCCGGAGCGCACGATGGGTTTGATGGTGTTGCTGCTCAGCGCTGGGATCATCGCGGGCGGCAATGGCTTGACGATCCCGTCGTTGTCTTCTTACACCTCTCGTCGTGCGGGGCCCGAGGTGCAAGGCATGACCTTGGGGGTGATGCAATCGCTGTCGGCGTTGGCCCGCGCCGTGGGACCGTTGGCGGGCGGCCTGGCCTATGAGCTGATTGCGCCTTGGGGGCCCTACGCCCTGGGTGCGGCAGGGTTTGTGATGGCGGCGCTGCTGTCGTTGCGTTTGGCGCCGCTTCCGCAGCCACCCAAAGCTTCGGTTTAAGAAGAGCCGGACGCGGCCAACTTTAGGCCAACTCAGTACGCGGCTGGGATCTCCGTGCGACTGCGTTGCGAGCGCGCTTCCTTCACCACCTCTAGGAAAATCTGAGCCCGCTCAGCAATGAGTTCGCGTTTTCCCGAGCGCAGCGCGGCCACATCGGTGAGGTCGCCACCTACCCCCAAGGCAAACGCGCCAGCGCGGATGAAGGCGGCGGCATTTTGTACCGTGACGCCTCCCGTGGGCATCAGCTTGATGTCGGGCAGCGGCGCTTTGACGGCCTTCAAATAATCTGGCCCACCCACGGCCGACGCGGGGAACACTTTTACGGCGTCGCCCCCCGCTTGCCATGCCGTGAAAATTTCACTGGGTGTAAGCGCACCGGGAAAGCATGCCAAGGCGTTCGCGCGGCAATAGGAGATCACCCCGGCGTCAAACACCGGTGTGACCACAAAGCGCACGCCGGCTTCGTGAACTTTGATCACATCCTCCATGTTCAGCACGCTGCCGGCGCCCACCAGCAAGTCGGGAGAAAAGCTAACGGCCAACTCGCGAATTGCCTCCAGCGCGCCCGGTACCGTGAGCGGGATCTCCAGCGTTTGCAGGCCAGCGCCGCGTAAAATTTCTGCCATCTCCAGCGCGTCTTCAGCCGTGGGGGTGCGCAAAATGGGCACAATGCCATCGGCGGCGATGCGCTCAATCACCTCAGCTTTGTTTGCCTGGGTCATGGGTGCCGCTCTTTGATTTGCACCGGCTAGCGCGCCACCCGGGCGCCGCCGCCCTTCATAACCCGCTCCACTTCGGCGAGCGTGGCCATGCTGGTGTCGCCGGGGGTGGTCATGGCCAAGGCGCCGTGTGCAGCCCCGCAGTCAACCGCCCACTGCGCACCTTTATTCTGCAAGAATCCGTAGATTAAACCCGAGGCGAACGAATCGCCGCCACCCACGCGATCGTAGATTTCAAGATTCTCGCGCACGAGCGACACACAGAAATCCGTGCTGGTGGCGCACACCGCCGCCCAGTCATTGATGGAGGCTGTTTTCGCGTTCCGCAGCGTGGTGGCCACCACGGCAAAGTTGGGATACGCCTTGCGCGCCACTTCGATCATCTTGCGAAAGTTGGCGGGATCAAGCTCTGAAAAGCTTTCGTCCAAACCTTCCACATGAAAACCCAGCGATGCCGAAAAGTCCTCTTCGTTGCCGATCATCACATCCACCGATCGGGCCAGGTCGCGGTTAACCTCTTGCGCTTTGGATTGACCGCCAATGCCTTGCCAAAGTGACGGGCGATAATTCAGATCATACGAAACGATGGTTCCGTGTTTGTGAGCCGCTTCCATGGCTTCTTTGGCGACCAAGGCTGTGGTTTCGGAAAGCGCAGCAAAAATGCCGCCCGTATGAAACCAACGCGCCCCCAGCTTGCCGAATAGATGATCCCAGTCAACGTCGCCCGGCTTCATCTGCGAAGCGGCAGTGTGTCCACGATCAGAGCAGCCCACGGCGCCGCGCACGCCAAACCCGCGCTCGGTGAAATTCAGCCCGTTGCGCACGTTGCGGCCAATGCCATCGTATTTGACCCACTTGACGAAACTTTGATCCACGCCGCCCTGGTAGATAAAGTCTTGCAGCAACCGCCCCACAGGGTTGTCGGCAAAGGCCGAAACCAAAGCGGTGTCCAATCCGAAGCAGCGCTTGAGCCCCCGGGCCACATTGTATTCACCGCCCCCTTCCCACGCCTGGAAGTTGCGTGAGGTGGCCACGCGCCCATCGCCCGGGTCGAGCCGCAACATCACCTCGCCCAGCGACACAAGGTCGAAGCGACAATCGGTTTTGGGCTTGATGTTGAGAATGCTCATAGGGCAGAAAACTCCTGTTCAAGGTCGCAGGCGAAAGTTGGGAAATAAGCGCTTAGCATTATATTTGGCCGCTGTGGTGGCCAAAGTCATCACTCGTCCGTGGGCGGGCGAGGGCCGCGCACGTGGGTCTGGGCTTTGGTTTCCGGAATCAATTTGCCGTCGTCGTTGGGGCGGAACCGCACTTCGGCTTTCACCTCCAAAGTGAGCTTCTGCAAGGCCTTGACCAGCTCCTTATCCAAATCCATCCTGTCTAACCAGGAGCGGATTTCGGCAGTTGCCACCCGCAGCACGTCGTTCTTCGATCGGCTGGCGGCGTCGAAGCCCGCGGACACCGCGCGTCGGAAGAAATCGGAGACGCCCCGATCACGCTCGCGGCCTTCGCCTTCAGAAGGAAATTCAAACTCGGGTTCATCGGGAGGTGGAGCCGCCTGCGCCGTCGGGTCCGGGGGCACAGGTGTGCCCTTGGGCGGCGGTGGTGTGGGTCGTCGGTGATCGGCCATGGCTTGCGGCAGAATAACACTTCGCCGGTCGGGCGGTTGGCGCCCCAGCGCCTCCTGACGCTATGCTGCCCCCCCGTGGGAGCCCCCAAAGACAACACCGAAGAGTTGGCCCTGGCAGACATCATGCCTGCCGCCGCCGCCGGGGCCTCCCCACCGGGCCCTACACCCAGGAGCAGTCGCACCCCGCCCCCTACGCCCCCTTTGGCAGGGGGGCCCAACGTCGCCCCGGCCACACAACCTGAGCGCCCGAAGATGGACGACAGCGCACAGCCCCCGCCCCCCGGCCGCCAGCGTGTGCCATCCGGCGCCCCTTCGGCAAGCCCGCTTCGCAAACCCCGCAAGTCACCCCGCCATTTCGTGCGTCGGTTGTGGCGCGTGTATTCGGTAACCAGCCAAGTGGCGGCTTCTTATCTGTGGCTGAAGCTTGCGGCACGCTTTCGGGGCGTGGATGCGGTGGCCGACGCCGAATCGCGAGCCCATACCCGCAACGCCCAACGGATCAAGGCTGCGGTGGTCGAACTGCAGGGCCTGTTCATCAAGGTGGGGCAGCTCATCAGCATCATGGCCAATTTTCTGCCCGAAGCTTTTCGCAAAGAGCTGGAGGAACTGCAGGACAAGGTTCCGCCACGACCTTACGAAGACATCGAGGCGCGCCTGCTTGAGGAATACAAAGGCCGGCCGCCAGAGCAAGTGTTCGCATTTTTTGATCGCACGCCCATAGCCTCGGCCTCCATCGGGCAGGTGCACAAGGCGCGCCTGAGCACGGGCGAAGATGTGGCGGTCAAAGTGCAATACCCAGACATCGAGCAAATCGTGCGGGTCGATCTACGCGCACTAAAACGCATCTTCTGGGTGCTGAAACAGTTTTTGCCTGAATGGGGCTTTGACACCACGTATCGCGAAATACGCGAAATGGTTCTGGCGGAGCTTGATTACCGGCAGGAAGCGGCATCTTTGCTTAAGGTGGCAGGCAATTTTCCCGACCGTCAGGACGTTTTGTTCCCGGCCGTGATGCAGAGCTACTGCACGGGGCGGGTGATGGTGACCACCTGGATGGAAGGCACCAAGGTGGCCGACGTTCGCAGCTTGGACGCGTTGGGCGTCGACCGAAAAGCGGTGGCGCGTCTGTTTGTGGAAGCCTATTGCCAGCAGATCTTTGTCGATGGCTTTTATCACGCCGATCCGCACCCCGGAAACCTGCTGGTGCAGCGACGCGCCGATGGCAGCCCTGCGATTGTATTCCTGGACTTCGGGGCGACCGCGCATGTTTCCGAAGCCATGCGAAAGGGGATGATCAACTTCTTGCAAGGCGCGATGACCCGCGACAGCGCGCGTGTGGTGTCGGCCATGAAGGAGATGGGGTTCATTTCCCGTCGCGCAAATCCGGAAGTTTTCGACCGCGTGGTGGAATACTTCCACGACAAACTGCGCGCAGAAGTGATGGTGCAAGGGTTTTCGCTCAAAGACATTCGTTTTGATGCCGAGCAAAAGCTAGAGAGCCTGCTTGATCTGCGCGAGATGAATGTGTCGCTCGCCGACTTGCGGGATGCCTTTCACGTTCCCAAAGATTGGGTTCTGCTGGAACGGGCGCTGCTGCTGTTGCTGGGCGTTTGCACCACTTTGGATCCTGAGATGAACCCTGCGTTGGTGATCAAGCCCTACCTTGAACGCTTCTTGCTGGGCAAGGGCCAGGATCTCGCCGA
>JBBSJE010000298.1:0-7142 GCA_038257535.1 Polyangia bacterium | reverse complement strand
TGTGCGCCGAGCACTGGGGCTTCAACCTGCATGCCGCCACGCGCGTGCACGGCAACGACAAGCAAGGCCGGGAACACCTGTGCCGCTACATCTTGCGGCCACCGCTTGCCAATGACCGGCTGCACATCCTGCCGGGCAACAAAGTCGAGCTCGCCTTCAGCACCAGCGCCATCGTGCTTAATGCGCTGGCGCTCATCGCGCGCCTGGCCGCCATCGTGCCCCCGCCTCGGCGCCACTCGACCCGCTACTTCGGCGTGCTGTCGTCGCACAGCGCCGTGCGGCCGCTCATCGTGCCGGATGCGGCACCGCCTGCGGAGCCCGCGGACATCGACACCGCTGGCTTTGATGTTGTCTGCACGCGCTGCCAAGGCCCATTGCGTCTCATCGCCTTGGTGAAGGAAGAAGCGATTATTGCCAAAATACTCGGGGCCATGGGGTTGCCCACTCTGCCGCCACGACTTGCATCGGCCCGGGCGCCCCCTCATCAGGCCGAGCTGGATTGGTGTAATTGAGGTCGCTTGAGTGGTGCCTGCGACTGGCCCCTGGGCGTAGCCTTGTCCGCTGGCGGAAATTCGCCGGTTTTTGCGAGCATTCCCCGGTTTTTGCCCGCCTCTCACAGGCCCAATCGAGGCCAGAATCCCACTCTTGTTCCCTCAAGCGCTTTGCTCCAGAGTACAAAAACACCCTTCGAATCACCTCCGCCGCGAATGACGGGAAGAGCCTTGCGCTGCCTCAGGTCAACGCGAGGTAAAGAGTTGATTGTAGGCAAGCGCTTTCACGGTTGGTTTTCCACCGCAATGGCACTGCCGTGTAAAAAGCGTCGCTGAACACGCGTCAGAAAAATGTCTCGCGCCGCCATGCGAATGGCGAATGGCGAATGGCGAATGGCGAATGGGAAGAACAGCCCATACTTTTGCGCCGCGATTTGTGCTTAGATGAAGGTCAGCTCGGAAGATCACGAAAGGTAGTTCCTCGTGTCGCACATCTGCTTTCCTTTGATGATTGTTGTTTGTTTGTCTTTTGCTCCTGTGGCCTGCAGTCCTGGCAACGTGAATGGCAACGTCGAGGACGACGATGGAGGAGGAGGAGGCCAAGAGAACTCTGCCGGTGAGAACGGAACCACTGCCACTGGTGGCTCAGGGACTGCCGCGGAAGGCGGAACCGGTGGAGAGGTAGCGGGCGGGCGAGAGGGCATGGCAGCCGTTGGCGGAAACAGCGTCGCAGGATCGGGCGGGGGATCCGCAGGTGTTGGTGGTGTGGTGGGCAGCGGAGGCGTCCCCATCCCCATGGGAAGTGTGCCGATGTTCGTCGCGGTGGGCCGCGGCGGGCGCAGGATCATGTCGTGCGATCGTGGCCGCACCTGGGTTGCAAATCAGTTCGTGTCAACCCAAGACGGCGAGCACTCGACCTTTACGCCGAAGGGCTTGGCCTATGGCAACGGCACCTTCGTGTTCTTGTCGGGGTGGGGGAATCCAAGCACCACTTGGATCACCACCAATGGCGTCGACTGGATAGAGCAAAAACACCAAACGGGATTTGCCGGCTTGGGGTACGACGACGGGCAGTTTGTTCTCGTTGGCACCAACTACCACGAAGGATCAAAGGACAACGGAAAAACGTGGACGCGTTTGTCGACGACGAAAGCTAGCGGAGGCCGCGAGAGCGCCGCCTTCACGGGGATTTGGGCCGCCGGCACGGATGGACAAGCTCAGGTGCTGCGCAAGGGCTTGACCTCGTGGACGAACATCTCTGGGTGCACAGGGCAAAGGCACGGAGGCATCGGCGCCGATGGCGGCTTCGCAGCCAGTGCCGACACGCTGATCTCCGTAGGGAACAACGGCGACATCTGCGGGGTGAACATCGCAACCGGCGCGGCGATTGGCGCGAGCCGCTTCAACGTGGCCGTCCGTGGCAAACCCAATTTTTCTGCGGGCTCGTTCATGGTGGCCACAGGAGACTCGATTCGGTTCAGCAAGGATGGTTCCAACTGGACCACCCGAACCCTACCGAAAGAGGTTCGCATCGACCTCATCGACTGCGATCTTGGCGGTCACTGCGTGGGCCTCAGCCTCGATGGCAAGTCGTTCTTCTATAGCGACGACGCTATGACTTGGTCACGCGCGAGCGCACCGCAAGGCAACGGCATGGTTGCGGTCAAAGCAGGGGCAGGGCTTCCGTCAAGCCTCTGCCTGCTTCCGTAGTTCGCAAAAGGGGACGATGCCCCCAGAAGATCGAAAGTGTTTGGATCGTGTCAGGCCGCGATGTGTTTGCAAAGCCACTTCAAGAACGTCCATCGAACGGCGGCCGGGTCGAATCCATAGTGCTTCAGCAATGCACTTTCGTCTTCCTCGCCACATCGCGGGCTTTGTCACGCGACCGATCATTCTTTCGTCGTGCGCGCTTCGCGCCACGCCCCGGTGCCCTTAAGCGAGGCCAAGGGCCACAGGGTATGTTCGATCCTCGCTAGGCCCGCTTCGACAACGGCGCGCAACACTTCTTCGGCGCGCTTGTAGCACGCGTTTGATTCATCAAGCGGCACGTCGCCATCCAGATTCACCAAAATGCCATCGAGCTTGTACTGCTCGTTCACCTTGCGTTGGTCAAGCTGCCGCATGGCCTCGCCACGCGACATCCGACGGCCGGCCCCGTGGTTGACCGAATAGCCGCTTCGCACTGCACCGGCAAGCGGACGCAGAATGTAGCTGTAATCGCGGTTGCTGCCCGGGATCAGCACGGGGTGGCCGGTCGACTCCCATATGGTTCCCGCCAGCTCTGGGTGCCCGCCTGGAAAGGCGCGCGTAGCACCCTTGCGATGCACCCACGCACAGCGTCGCCGCGGCGCTAGCGCAGTTCCCAGCCTGCAGAACATCTATCGCTTGGGGCACGTTCTTGTGGGAAGCGGATCGCTTGCCGGCCATCCACGCGGCTGCCGCCACGTTGGTGGATTAAGTTTGGACCGCATCGGCCTTTTGTGTCCGCGTGTTCGAGGCTGCCCACCCAAACATTGTGCACGTGCCCTACGTTGTGCAACGCACGCCAGCGACACAGGATGACCACCAGGCTGTACGAACCGCCTTGCAGCACGACGGCACAAAAATCACCTTGTTTACAGTCTCAAAAGCACAAGACCCACGTAAAAACACGTGCCAGTTACTGCGGGTTTGGCCGGCCTTGCTGGCGAGATTTCCACACGCACGTCTCATCGTAAAGAACACCTCCCCTCAGACAGACGAACACGCTTTAGCTTCGCCAGGCATCACGTTCGTTGATCAACCCATTCCCGATGCAGAAATGACGGCTCTTTTTGCAATGTCCCACATCCTGGTCAGCGCCCACCATGCCGAAGGGTGGGGATACAACTTGGCTGACGCAATGTGGTTGGGCAAAGCCGCCGTTGGCACCAACCATTCTTAGATTTTATGACGGCTGACAATTCATTCCTCGTTGATGCCACCGTTGAAAGCATTCGGCCCGAAGATCGCTTCATGATGTTCGATAGCCAGATGAAATGGGCGTACATATCCGACGCGGCCTTGTTGGCGCAACTTGAAGCGGCGTGCGAGGCGATACGAACGCAAACTCATCATGAGCGTTGCCTACGCGGTCAACAAAGCGTGCGGCGGTTCTCCCATGAGAACGTGGCACAGATGGCCCTGGGTCGCTTGGCTGTCATTGGGGCCCAGATCCGCCAAACGAACGATATCGGGATGGCGCAACCATCCCACCTAACGAAGGTCGTGATGGGACTCGCGGCTCCATAAAGGGGGCTTAAAGCGCACGTTAACGATGCATAACATAAAAAATTACGTGGGCAATGCGCGCGCATACGTGGGAGAAGGGAGGCCAATCTTCAAACTCACGGTGGTGTCTTGGTTCCTAAAGAATTCTCAGGTCGTTTGCAGCCCGCGGTCCCCCCTTCAGAAGCGCCGTTTCGCGCCGAGCTTTTCAGTGTTAGCCAGCTTGAGCAGCACGCGCGCGCCCTGGCCACCGCTCATGCGCTTGGCACTGTCGGGCCCACAGAAGACCTACTGACGCGGCTTGGCTCGAATGCACGTGTGCTGGCAGAGGCGTATTCGCAAGTAAGCCAAGCACTCACGGAGAGCCGCCGCATCACTCCTGCGGCCGAGTGGTTACTCGACAACTACCACCTCATCGAAGAGCAAGTGAGAACCGCGCGGCGGCACCTACCGCGCGGTTACGTTCGAGAACTTCCGCGTTTGGTAAACGCGTCCTCGCCCGGGCGTCCGCGCGTTTACGACATTGTGGTTGAATTGATCTCACACGCTGATGGTCGTGTTGACATGGAGGGCGTACGCGCCTTTGTGGCGGCCTACCAAACGGTCAAACCGCTGCGGTTAGGCGAGCTGTGGGCAATACCAATCATGCTGCGGCTGGCGCTGCTTGAAAACCTGCGCCGCGTTTCCGTGGATGTAACAGGCGGGCAGCACGAACGGGCACGGGCCTTTTTGTGGGCCGAGAGAATGATTGAAGTGGCCGCCAAAGAGCCAGGCAAGGTAGTGCTTGTTCTGGCGGATATGGTGCGTGAGGTTCCCTCTCCCAGCAATGCCTTCGCAGCCGAACTTGCAAGCCGGGTGCAGGCACGTGGGCCGAGCCTAAGCATCGCCATGTCTTGGCTTGAACAGCGACTGGCTGAACATAGCCAAACGGTGGAGCAGGTGTTTCAATTAACAAGCCAAACACAGGCGGCGGCGCAGGTGTCGTTTGGCAACAGCATTGGCAGCTTGCGTTTTTTGGGCGCCACAGACTGGCGCGACTTCGTGGAAGCCACGAGCGTGGTCGAACAAACTTTGCGTAGCGACCCAGCGGGCGCCTATGCGCAGATGGATTTTGGCACCCGCGATCGGTACCGCCACGTGGTGGAGCAGGTAAGTAAAGCGAGCGGCGCCACGCAGGAGCACGTGGCGGCCTGCGTTTTGGAGGCCGCGCGAGGGCGGCATGGGGATGGCGATGACGTTGCCAACCACGTCGGCTATTTCTTGATAGGAGCGGGCAGAGCCGAGATTGAGCGAAAGGTGTCGGCCCGTTGGTCCCTGCTGCGGCGGGCCGGGCAGGTGGGTGAACGCATGCCTTTGCTTGCGTATTTGGGTGCGGTAATGGCCACAACCGCCTTGGCCACAAGCCCCCTAGTTTGGTGGGGGATCGACAAAGGCTTTCGGGATTGGGTTTTGGTGACGTGGTCGCTACTTATCGCCTTGTGTGCCAGCCAAACAGCTTTGGCTTTGGTGCACTGGGCGGCCACCATTGTGGTTAAACCTCGCATCTTGCCCCGACTGGATTTCTCAGAGGGCATTGCAGCACCTTGGCGAACGGTGGTGGCCGTGCCGGGCATGCTCACAGACATGCGCGAAGTCGAAGAGCTCATCGGAGGCCTTGAAGTGCGCATGCTGGCCAACCGCGACGCCAACGTGGTATTCGCCTTGCTCACCGACTTTCGCGACGCCGCCACCGAAACCGTGGACGGCGACGCGGGCGTGCTCGAAAAAGCACGCGTGGGCGTCAGCGCCTTAAATGAACGGTACGCGGGACAAGCCGCATTCTTCCTTTACCACCGCGACCGCCAATTCAACGCAGCCGAGGGCGTGTGGATGGGATGGGAACGCAAGCGCGGAAAGCTCGAGCAGTTCAACAATGCCTTGCGGGGCGACGAGAGCGGCTTCGCTGTAATCGTGGGCCCTAGACTTCAAATGGAAGGCATCAAGTACGTCATCGCCCTTGACGCCGACACGCAGTTGCCGCGCGACGCTGCACGCATGCTGGTGGGCACGATGGCGCACCCCATGAATCGCCCTGTTTATGATGAGGCTGTGGGTCGGGTGGTTTCCGGCTACAGCATTTTGCAACCAGGTCTTGGCATCACCATGCCAAGCGCTCGTCGATCGCTGTTTTCACGTTTGTTTGCGGGCGAATCTGGGATTGACCCGTATACGCGCGCCGTCTCAGACGTCTATCAGGATCTTTTCGACGAAGGTTCATTCGTCGGCAAAGGCATTTACGACGTAGACGCGCTTCGCCTTGCCTTGCTTAACCGCTTTCCTGAGAACAGGATCTTAAGCCATGACTTGCTTGAGGGCGCTCACGCCCGGGCCGGTTTGGTCACAGATGTGGTTTTATTCGAGGATTTTCCATCCACGCATGCGGCTGATGTAAGCCGACGTTCGCGTTGGATAAGAGGCGATTGGCAAATTACGCCGTGGCTTTGGCCTCGGGTGCCGTCTTCGGATCGACGTAAAAGTTTACACAACCCTTTGTCGGGGCTTTCGCGTTGGAAGCTGTTCGACAACCTTCGCCGAAGCCTCTTGCCTATAGCCCTGTTGACCGCCTTGGCAATTGGTTGGCTGGTTCCTGGTGCCGCGCTTCTGCATACCCTGATGGTGGTCTCGATTTTCGCATTGCCCGGGTTATTAACGGCTGCCACAGATTTGGCCCGTCGACCGACAGAGCTTCCCTTGAACTACCACGTGCTCAGCATTGGCCGATCGCTTGGCCGGCAGCTGTTACGCGAATTGTTCAATCTGGCCTTCCTACCGTACGACGCCTACATCAGCTTGGAGGCAATTGCGCGTACGGGATTCCGCGTGCTGATCAGCCACCGGCGCCTTTTGCAGTGGCGAACAGCCAGTGACGCACAGCGATCAGGGTCCAAGACTGTGGCCCGTACCTATGCATCCATGTGGTGTTTGCCCGTGGCCGCCATGACGTTAGGGTTTTTCATCTCAACTGAGAACCCCCTTGCGTTGCCAGTGGCCGGGTGCCTGTTGGTGTTGTGGATGTTTGCGCCAGGCATGTCCTGGTTGGCAAGCCAAGCCTTGTTGGCGCCGCCGCTAAAAATGTCCGCGGACGATCTGGCGTTCTTACGGCGGGTGGCTCGGCGTACGTGGCGCTTCTTCGAAACCTTCGTGGGGCCTGAAGACAATTATTTGCCACCAGATAACTTCCAAGAGGATCCGCCACAAGGAATCGCTCATCGCACGTCTCCCACAAACATTGGTATGTCGCTGCTAGCCAACTTGGCTGCGTTTGATTTCGGGTACATTCCGGCCAGTGAGGTTGCGCTTCGCACGCAACAAACGCTGGACTCGATGGACCGCTTGCAGCGCCACCGTGGCCACTTTTACAACTGG
>JBBSJE010000297.1:0-7182 GCA_038257535.1 Polyangia bacterium | reverse complement strand
GTATTCGGAAGCCAGGTGGCCCAAGGTCTCGCTGTTCGAAAGCGCGCCATCGACCGCGTGACCCAGCGAAACAGCCTTGAAAAACTTATCCAGGAATTGGCCATCGCCGCCCACGATGTTGATCTTCGCTTCTGCCAAGGCCTTGCCCATGACTTCGGCTTGCTGCTTCGAGATTTCGGTGCGCGCCGTGAGCGTTTCCAGCGCCACTTCGGTTTGCTTTTCGAGCCGCATCCGGAATTCCTCGTGTTCCCGGGCGTCGCCCTTCATCTGCTGCATGGCTTCGGCCTTCTGAGCCAAGCCTTGCGCCTCGGCGCCCATGCGCTCGCGAATGGCTGAGGCCTCCGCGGCGCCCATCCGCTCGATGGCTGAAGCGTCGGCTTCCTTCACCCGCACCGCGGCCAAACCGTGCGCTTCGGCACCCGACGCCTCGGCGGACAGCATTTGCCGTTTGGCTTGCGCTTCAGCATCGCCCACTTTGGCGATGGCGCCGGCTTGCGCCTCGCGGCCTTTGGCCTCGGCTTGTAGTTGCTCCAAGCTGACCCGGGCCTGGGCCATTCCCACCTTTTCAGTGGCCACGGCATCGGCTTCTTTAACTTTCACCTTGGCAAGCCCTTCGGCCGAAGCCTCAGCTTGAACGCCCTCGGCGATCCGGATCTTTGCGCGCGCCACCCGGTCGGCCGCTTCCAGATCCGCATCAGCTTTGACAACCGCCTCTTTGGCCGCGAACTTGGCCACTTCGGCTTGCGCTTCGGCGGTTTTCAAGCTGGCAATGACCTGCTCTTGCGCTTTGCCTTCGGCGGTAATCAGATGCGCGTCCTTTTGGCGTTTGGCATCGGCCAAGAACCGCAAGTCGCGAATGCGCTCTTCTTCTTCGGCCACCTGCTTTTCCACCGAAATACGCCCCGCCACCACATCGGCAATGGCCTTCCGTTCAATTTCCAGCGCTTTTTCTTTGTCGATGCGCAAAAGTTCCACTTCACGCTCGCGCGAAATCGCCTCCAAATCGCGATCCTTAGTGACGCGTTCGCTTTCCACTGCCACCACACGTTCTCGGTTTTTCTGCGCCACCTCCACTTGCCGACGTTTGTTTTCGTCGGCAATGGCCACTTCTTCTTCCTGCTTGATGCGGGCCAGCTCTGCCTTTTGCTTTTCCTCGGCCTGGATTTTCAGCGTTTCGGCCTGCTCGCGCGCTTGGATGCTGGCGATTTCACGATGTTGCCGCGCTTGTGCATCGGCGCGCTGCCTTTCCAGCTCCATGATGGCCTCGGCCGATTCCACGTTCTTCTTGGTAATTGCCTTGATCTCTTCTTGCTTGAGATCGTTGGTGCTTACGTTCTGCGCGGCGGTGATCTGCGTGATCTTGCGAATGCCCTGGGCGTCCAGAATGTTGCTGGGATCCAGCACCTCCAGCGGCGTTTGTTACAGGTAGTCGATGGCGGCGTCGTCAAGCACGTAGCCGTTCAGATCTTTGCCAATCACGCTGATAATCTGATCGCGGAAGTCGTCCCGCATGGTGTAAAGCTCTTCGAATTCCAGGCGTTTGCCAACGGTCTTCAGCGCTTCTGAGAACTTGGCCACGAACAGCTGCTCTAAGGTGTTGGTGTCTGAGGCCCGGGCGCAGCCGATCGCTTGCGCCACTTTCAAAACGTCTTCCGAAGTTTTGTTTACGCGCACAAAGAAGTTCACGCGGATGTCTGCGCGAATGTTGTCTTTGCAGATGAGGCCTTCTTTGCCCCGGCGGTCGATCTCGATCGAGCGCACCGAGATATCCATGATCTCAGCCCGGTGGATGATGGGAAACACCACGGCGCCGGTGAAGGTGACCGTGGGTTCAACCTTCAGGGTGTTCACGATCAAAGCCCGACCTTGATCCACTTTGCGGTAAAACCGCGTGACCAAGATGGCGGCGGTGATGCACACAAAAAATACGATGGCGCCGATCATCAGCGCCGTTTGCAAAGATGGGTCTATTTCCATGGTCCTGTCCCTGTCCCGTGGGTGTCGTTGGTGGCGATGCCGGCCTGTTATCGGCGTTTTTGCTACCGAAGTTGTGGAAAAAACGATGCTAGGTGGTTTCGCTGCCGACCCCACCACGGCTGGGGGCGCCTGTGTTTGCCAGCAGGTCGTCGTAGCGCTCGGCCTCGAAGGCCTCCCGGACGGGGTCCCACGATAGGAGCAGAGCGCGGTCTCCGCGTTTGAGCGCGGTGTTCCCGGTCGCCCGAATTTCGATGATCAGGCCGGCCCCTCCATCATCCACCCGGGCTTGCCCGAAGCCTTCATCCACCCGGCCTGTACAGACCTCGCCCACTTTCCCCACCAGGGCCAGCCGCGAGGGCGCTGCATGCACGTGGAACAGTGGTCGCAGCGGGCGCACCAAAACGCCACCCAAGGGCACCGAAGCCACAAACACCCCCACCAGGAGGGCCACACCTATGAAGGTTCCGACCGGGCCCGTGAACCGCAGCGCCACATGGCAGCCCACAAAATTGATCAGCGCGATGGCCGTGGCCGTGACCGTGAGGGGAACCTTGCGAAGGCCCAGGCGGCTCAGAAGGCCGGCGGCGTCGCCAAGGCCGGCGTGTTCCGCGACCCCGTGGGCGGCCGCTTCGCTGGCGACAGCGCCCGCCGCTTCAGCTGCCGAATCGGCGGCTCCCAGGGCTTCGGCATCTAGCGCGCCTCCCGCCACCAGAAGCCAGTAGAGCATCATGAAGCACAAGACCACGGTCCAGATCACCGTGGGATAAGCCAAAGCTGCGGCGATGAATGATGTGAACATGGAAGGCCTCGACCATATCACAGCGCCCGCCAAGGTCGCTGGCTTTTGGCATGCGCGAAGCTGCGTTCAGCACTGCAAAACAAGGTACATCCGACACATTGTGAAGCCGGCGATCGAAGCGAGATGACGACGCTAAAATACGTTCGCAACCGAACTGACATGCAAAAAATGACAACACGTTATGAACAGAGCTGTTCTTTTCTTCAACGATTCTGATACCATGCACAACTATGGCGATGAAGCGGAAGGTAGGCGGGGCATCGAGGAGCCCTAAGAAGTCCTCGAAGAAGGCTAAAGGCTCAAAGGCCAAAAAGGCGAAAAAGGCGAAGAAAAGCGCCAAAAAAGCCGTAAAAAAGCCCTCTCGTAAAGCGGCAAAAAAAGCCTCTAAAAAGGGCGCAAAGAAAGCGACCAAGCGGGCAAGCAAGAAGGGAGCGAAGAAAGCTTCCAAGAAAGCTGGCAAGAAAGTCGGCAAAAAAGCCGGCAAGAAAGCGGCCAAGAAGGCCGGCAAAAAAGCAGGCACAAAGGGAGCGAAAAAAGCTTCCAAGAAAGCTTCCAAGAAAGCCGGTAAGGCAACCAAGACGGCATCCAGAACGGCCTCCAAGAAGCCACGTAAAGGTGGCTCCGCCGGATCGGGTATGCCTCACGAACAAGCTCCTCCTTCAAACGACAACACGTCGGGCGAATCAGGCGGCGAGTTCGCTTGGGACGATACCGACTCTGCTGAATGAGCGTGAGCTCCTGAGCTCCTAGAGCCGTCCTGTCCCGTTGGGGGCAGGACAGGCTTGAGCTCATCGCCGGGCCCGTTGTTGCCGCTGAGGCAGCGGCGTTTCCGTGTTTTCGAATAGGGAACATCTACAGCGCCTTGGGGCGGGAAGCATCCTTGGGGATGCTAGGGGCTAGAAGTAAGCCAGCAGCTCTGTTCGCGCGAAGACGTGCCAGGCGAAGGATTCGGCCACAAAGCGAAGCTGCACCCGGCGGCCAAAATTAAATGCGTGGCCCACTGATAGGGTAGGGAAGCTGCGGGTGTCACCCAGCAGGTGCCGCAAGTATTGGCCACCCATTTCCGTTTGGGCAAAACGCCCCCACGAGATGACGACGCCGGCCGAGCCACCCAAGCCAACGCGGTATGACTGGCGGAAGGCAGGCCCTGCGTGGCCCGCTAGGTCCGCCATGCCCCATAGCAACGTAGGGCGAAACGGCCTCCAGGCAAAGCCCCCGCCCGTGTCGAGACCTCCATAACTGCACGACCATCCCGAGCATCCCAATTCGTAGGCCTGCGCGCCTCCGGCCCATACCTTCCAAGAGGGCGCAATGAACCATGAGTTGATGGGCGCGGCGGAGACGATGTGTAACAGGTTGAGGCGATCAACGAACAGCTTGTTGGGCTGATTCAAAAACCGCAAACGAAGGTTCACCATCTCCAAAAGAGCGTCCTCGGGGTACCCCTGGTGACGATCAAGGAAATCGTGAATGGCGAAGCGGATGCTTAGATCCTGAAAGGTTTGTCCGCGTTCCCGTGACTGTCCGTTGGCGGTGGTCCCGGCCCCCACGCTCAGGCGCAGGGTGCGGTGGCCGGTTTCGGGCGCAGCCACAAACGCAATGTTTTGCACCGATTGAGGCGGCGCGCGCGTGCGCCCACGCATGACCAAAAGTTCGCGCTCTTTGCGTTCAAATGATTCGGAAGGCGGCCAGGTGAGGCCTTCTTTGTAGCGAAGTCGCGCATAGCCCGCATCGATAATTTGTGCCTGTTTCGCAGGGGCCTCGCCGGCGATCTGCGCGGCCGCCAGCTTGCCTTCACTGGCGAGCGCCTCGGCATTGTCCAGCTGCTTGCCGCTGAGCGCGCGCTTTTGCGCAAACATGGTGGCGCGCAAAGAGGGTCGTGCGTTGGAGGACGTCACCAGCCCTGGCACATCCAGCACGGCGCGCACCGTATTGGCGGGAATGGTGACGCCCCCAAACCGCTCGGACAAATGCAAATTGGGATCGGCCGCTTCCAAAAGCCCCAGCAGGAAGTACGAACAGTTTTCGCCGAAGAAGAAGTAATCGAAATGCGTGGTGCGGGTCTCCCACGTGTGTTGCACCAGCCTTTCGCTTTGCTGGGGTGACAAAGAAAGCTCGTACTCCCACAGATCCCGACTTTCGATGTTGGAGTACTCCTGAATCTTCATGTAGTACGGCATCGCGTAGAACAGGCCCTTAAACCCCCCGAAAACGCCCTTGAACGCGTACACAAGGCCATTTTGGGTGTCCACGTCGGCGGCGTAATTGATGATGTAATCCAGCAGGGGATTTCCTTCGCCCGTGGATCGGGTTAGCCGCAGGAAGGTGTGGCCATACATCGAGGCGGGGCTGTTCACGTAGGCCGCTGCATACACCAGCGTGACCTTTTGGGCAGAGATGCCCTGCCGCCACTGCTCATAGATGGGGCACGGTTGGTCCGGCACATCCGTAATGGCCAGCGTGGTTTTCAGCCACTGCCAGCGCGCGGGGAAGCGGCACTGAGGATGTTGCGACTCCTCTATCGATAACTTCGCGTTGGTTGCCACGGGCCCCTGCGAAAGCACGGCGATGGTTGCCAAGAGCTCGGCTTTGGGATCGGTTTTGCCCTCCGCCCCCGAAAGAAAAAACGCGCTTCCATCGGCTTCGCTTCGCCAGGATCCCGTCCAGCTCTGGCGATAGTGAAGCAAAACTTGCCACATGCGGCTTTCATGCAGACGCATTGAGATGGCCTTGGCCTGCAGTTTTTGCACGGCGGCCGAGACGGGCAGCTTGTTGTTGGCGGCCGCGGCGGTGGAACCACAAACGGCGAGAAAAACGAACGTGAGACAAAGAAAATGGGCCCACCCCCCCACGAAGCGGAGGTGAGCCCACAAACGACCGCAAAGGCGGACTGAGGCGTCGAACAAGGCTGCCTGGTAACGCCTCAGAACTGCCTACTTCTTTGCGACGGAAATCTCAGCCGTGGGAAGGTCGCGACCTTCTGCCCGTGCAAGCGCGCGCTCGTCGCTGCACGAAGCTGACAGCGCTGGTGTCGCTTTGATTTCTGCTTTCACATTCGACAACATTTCCATGGGCGTGGTCTTGGCCGAGGCGAAGATGACCTCGTATCGATCTTGGCCCATTTGTGCGAACGCTTGTTTGCCTTGGTCGTCGCAGCCCAAGAGCGTGGCAAAAGAAGCCACGAATTCACCACCGCCGGTGGCCATATTCCGCTTGAGATCTTGGAAGTTCACTTCCGCAAAAGCAGCTTGTTCGCGTTGCAGCGCGACTACACCGCCCGAGGTGCAATTCAAAGTGCCGGAGGTGATGCCGAAGGTTTGGCTGCCGATCGTGCCGTTTGTGGTGGCTGCCAGGATCTGCATGCCTTTGCTGTTGTCCGTGCCAAAGAGCAGCGAACCCAGGCCACAGCCGGCCATACCGTATTCGGCGTGAGCCAGTCCGGCAGTGCCGCAAGTCATTGCCAATGCGAGACCTAAAACTGTTTTCATCATGCGCGTACCTACCTAGTTGGAGATTACCCATCGACTTGATGGGCTTGAGCATCATAAAGACGCAGTCGGCCAATGGCAAGCGCATTGGTGGCGAAGAGCGGCGCCGGTCGATGCCAAAGAATCTGCGAAGGACGTGACCTTGCACGTGAGATGTTGTGCGGTGTCCTTAAAGAAACGAAGAGTTGCCCAAAATGTTCTAAAAGTCACAGAAGGGGATAAAGAAGCCCTCTACTACCTGTACCTGGGGTACCTGGGGGAACATGAGCTCTCCAAGGTCAATCACGCGCCATCTGTGGAGATGGCGCAAAGGCCACCGTGACAGGCACCGTGAAGAAGCAAGGCGCAAAGAACGTGCTGACCGCCAAGGAGATTGTGTTCGTCAAATAGAGGTCTCCCGGGGTCCGGCCCGCATCCTGCATATACTCGGGCCGGGAGGTAACTTTATATGACAGCATTAACAACGGCGGCATGGGTGGCCCACGACCTGGGATTGGCAACCGGGATTGGCGGGGCTTTGTTTGGGCGGGTAGGGATGCAGCCCGCAGTTCGTAAAATCACTGATAAGAGCGAACAAGTTCAAATCATCAACGACGCTTGGACCAACTTCAGCCGTTACCAAATGGCCGGCTTGGGGATGATGGGCGTAACGTGGCTGCTGGGGCGTGTGTTCCTGAGCGGCCGCGAGGTGGGCGCGTACCCCCGATCTATGGTGATCGCCAAGGATCTGTTGGTGTTTGGCACCTTGGGGACGGCTGTGGGCTCGGCTTTGACAGGCAATTTGCTGGCGCAACGCGAACGCAACAGCGGTGGCCTGTTTGATTCCTTGGCTACACCTGAAGAGGTGGCCAAAGAAGAACGCCTACGCAAAGTTTCAAGTTCACTGGGCATCGCCAACTTGTTGCTTGGTGCTGGCGT
>JBBSJE010000296.1:0-7210 GCA_038257535.1 Polyangia bacterium | reverse complement strand
CGACAAAGTTGCCAGAATCGCCAAACAACTGCAGCTTCCCGTCACGCCCGAGCAGATCCGCGGCTGGGTGCAAAACCCCCTGCCGCTCCCCGACGAGGTCTGGACGCATCTGGATGCCACCCAGCCTCTGGCGGTGGCGATGACTGCAGGGCGAGAGAATGTGCCCCCTCCTACGGCGATCGCCGCACGTGCGAAGTCCGCCAAAGATGCGCAGGCGCTGGTGATCGCTCTGGGACAAAAGCTCGGCAGTCAGGACGGCGCCATTCACCTCAAACAGCCTGACGACAAGGAGCTCTGGCTTTATGTGAACGACCAAGACATCGTTGCCAGCGAGAGCTTCGACGCGCTTAAGGTGGCAGGCGGCCATGCGTTGGCCGCGCGCTCCAAAATCAGCGAAGACATGCTTGCCACGGTGTATCCAGCGGCCATGGCGAAGGCCGAAGGCACAACGGTGCGACAAGCCTTGGACAAGTTCCGCACACAGTTTCTCGATGTTTTGAAGCAGCCAGAGGCGGGCGCCGCCTCGCCGTTGCCACCAGACGTCACAGCAAAAATGATGACCGCATTCTTGGATCCCTATCTGGATCAACTAGCAGACACCAAAGCCGCCGACATCGGCGTTGTGGTCGACATGAAGCAAGGGCTGCTCTTGCGCGGGCGTGCGCACCCCGCTGAGGGTTCCGCCTTCTCGAAGTCACTCGCGAACGTGCAAACCGCCAAGCTGGCCCAGCCCTTCGCAGCCGATCCGATTCCGCCAGGCTTGTTCGCTATGAACTACAGCCGCGAGACCATCAAGCGCTATGCCGAAGCCATGGACAGCCTGGGGCAGATCGAGATGCCCGGCATGAAAGCTTTTGCAAGCGGCATGAAGGACATGATGCTGGCCCTCGCAGGCAGCTATTCGGGATCATTCGCCTTCAACAACGGCATGAACTACAGCTTCGTGGCAGAGCTGGCAGAAGGCGCTGACCCTGAAGCCCTCATGGGGGCGCTCGACACCGCGTTCGGTCCACAAGGGCTCAGCCTGCTGATCAATTCTGCAATGGTTGCAGAAGCCGGAAAAACCGGCGGCAAGGGGCGTGGCAAGCCAACCGGCAAACGCGCCAAAGCCGGCCCCACGATCACGTGGAAGCGGCAGGGTCTGGTGGGACATCTGGAGATTCCTCTTACTCTCGCGGAGATGCTAGCGAAGGAGGCGAAGCAAATGCAACAGATGTTCGGTGGCAGCCGGATCAAGTACACCTTCGTCGTCACGGACAACAAGTTGCTGGGCCTGGTGAACGCAAAGCCCGAAGCAGAGATCGCGCGGCTGTCGTCGCCCTCTGCCGGCACGGCTGGCACTCAAGTGCAGCAGGTTCTGGATGAGACCGCAGGCAGCGAAGGCTTTATCTACATGGATCTGCTGGGGCTTGTGCGCCCCTTGATAGAAGCCGGTGCGAAATCGGACCCGAGCATGGCCCAAGCCAATGCCATGATGGGCATGATGCCGGCATTGCAGCAGATGAGTGTTCCCATGATCTTCTCCTATCGCGGCGGCGAAGCCCTGACGATCAATTGGTCGGTGCCTTTGCGCGCGTTCGAAAACCTTGCCACAGCTTTGGGTCCCATGTTCGGCATGATGGGCGCCATGGCGGCACCCGGTGCGCCACCCGCCGCCGCACCCTAATTCACCGCGCTCAACGCGTGAAGAACGACCTTTGAAGGAACCGCAGGCCGGCTAGGATCTGCTCAACCCGCGCGTCCGAAAGCGCCCCCAG
Organism: Polyangia bacterium; assembly: GCA_038257535.1. Taxonomy (GTDB): domain Bacteria; phylum Myxococcota_A; class Polyangia; order Fen-1088; family Fen-1088; genus JAGTJU01. Next base: position 5,453 of record JBBSJE010000296.1, on the reverse strand, counting down.
GCGCTCGCCGAGCTGAGCTTTGTCGACGGAGCAGATCTGCGACACAACAACAACGCTCCGCTTCGGAAGATCTCCTTCACCAGGATCGAGGAGCACATTGCCAGGCTCCGTTGCCTTCGCGAGATTGGAGGTCAGCGCGCAAACGACCACCGTCGAGATCCGCGACTGATTGAATACGTCGTCCTGCACGACAACGTGCGGGTGCGAATAGTTCGGGATCGGTGTGCGTGAACCGTCCGGCGCGATCCAGAAAATGTCGCCGCAACTGATCGGGGGCGAGAGGTCAGCCAAGGGCATGTGGCCTCATCACCCTGCCCAGCACAATACGTCCGTCTTTGGAAAGTCGTTCCCCTTAAACAGGAGTGGCTCACCCGTGGCTTTGGCCAGGGCGTAGGAAAAGCAATCGCCAAAATTCAACGCCGCCGGATGACGGCCTCGGCCGAAGCGTCGGTAAGCGTCACGGGCAAGCTCAGCTGCATCGCGAGTCACCGCAACCACTTCGATTGTGGCTTTGTAAAGAAACAGATCTAGCTCGCGACCGCCCGCTTCACCGTAGCGGCTTTCAATGACGATCGCTGTTTCCACCAATGTGGCCGCAGACATAAGCCGGCTGTCCGCTTGCTCGATGGCCAACTCCATTGCGGGAGCTTCTGGCTCGTCGGCAAGTATGGCCACCAGAGCCGATGTATCTAAGACCATGGGTGTTAACCGGGAAGCCCGTGGTCGTTGTATCCGAGGATCTCATCCGCCGACCTGTTGTCCAGCACGGGCAGACGGGAGCAACGCTGACGAATTGCAGCCAGCTCGGAACTTAACGGCGCACGCTGTGGCTGCCGCTTCTCCCGCTCCAACCTTTCCCGCAGCGCATTGATGACGGCTTGCGTTATGGTTTCGCCTGTGCGACGGGAGAGTTCACGTGCGAGCGCATCAGCTTCCCTATGCTTTATGTTTAGGGGCATATAGGAAGAAATTATAAAGAAAGGAAGATAAAAAGGCAACAAGGCACAGCCTTTAAGCCCCTCTACGAGCGTGATATGCCCATAAATGGGCGCACCACAGTGGACATTCCTGATGCTCTGCTGGAGCGAGCGCGCCCGATTCTGGCCGCCCGTCAGATGACTCTGCAGGCCCTTGTAATGGACGCGATCGAGCGACTCGTAGGCACAGAATCACCTACGTTCAAACTGAGGGATGCCAGCGTCGGGTACGCTTACGACGAAGTCCCAAACGATGAGATCAATCGCGCTGTCGATGAGTTAAGCGAGCGGCCGCGACCCGCCGCTCGCGCCTAACCCTCCAGACTCTCCAGCGCCTGCGCAACCTGCTCAGCCAACCCGCCCAGCCCGGCGTGCACGCTGGTGCAAACCGCCAGCAGATCATCAGCGTGTGCCCGAAGGTTCAACAAATCGAGATCCAGGTCGTAGGCCTGCCGAAAGGCGTGTTGGAACTTGCGCAACTCATGCAGGCGAGGGGCAAGCTCAGGTGTCACCAGCGCCGGAACCAGATGTCGGACCTGCATCTGGATCTTTGCCAAGACGCCAGAACGATTCACGTCGGCAGTCGCCTCTGACTGCAACGCAAATACGCCGGCGGTTCTGTCGAAGGCAACTTCAAGCCCCGTGTACCACGCATGCAGATTCACGGCGATCAGCACAAGCTCTGCGCGCGTCAGGGTGCCCTCTTGCTTCCACCGCTCACTCAACGCCTGAACCTCGTGGGCGCGGTTCTGTAGCGCAGCTCGATCTCCTTCGAGCCCAACCACCATCGCCGCCAAGCCGGCAAACACATCGGCATCAGCGCCGAACTCAGGTGAAACAGCCATGGGCCGCACTTTGACAAGAGCCGGCGGAATGCGAAAGGGGCCTCCCCCCGGGTGCTTACCGGGCAGGGGGCCCCAACTTGCGCTTCAAACGTGCGCTTAGGTCAGCTTGACGAACGCGCCCGACCGTATCGATCGTCTTGCCTGACCTTGGGTACCGATCGTTGGCCGACCCGTGGTTTCCACCTGGCCCTGTTGCGACCCTGCCTTCCGTGAACAAGCGGACCAGCAGCCCGCGATAGCGCCGGTTGCGCGTCAAGACATCACACCGTTACATTTGTTCGCCGCTCGGTTGCAGAAGGCTTACTGTGCGGGAGGGTGGGCCAACCCTCCTTGCGCATTAAGCACTCTGCTTATCGGCCGCAGCGACAACCTTTGCCACCGTGTCCAGCGTGCGCGTTGTGATGCTTTTGCCGAACGACTTTTCCAACAACCTCATAAACACGGGGCCAGACGGGTTAACCATGTAGTCACTGAACACAACCCCGTCTTGGAAAGCCAAGATGCGGACGCCGTCGTGCTTGATGGGCAGCTTCAGCATTGGTTCAGGCTTGTCACGCAGAAAGGTGACGACCAGCTTCGCGTTTGCGGCTGGTCGAAACGCCGCGTGCGGCTTGGCCGCTAGCATCGCCTTCAAAGTCTCTACAGAATGAATGATCGTTGGGAAACTTTTCCCTAGCTGCGCCTGCATGGCTGCCTCAACCTTCGCTTGCAGCAACTTTTGTGAAGTTGCACGAGCGGCGAATACGACGTTGCCGCTTGAAAGCACCGTCTTCACCTTGGTGAAACCCTCCGCTTGCAGCGCCGCAGCTAAGGCATCCATTTTCAGATTCATCGGGCTCACGCCGCGCAGGAAGGCTGCGAACATCTTCATGCCAGCTAGCCTAACACCGGATCGCCGCGGGCCGACCATCAGACCGCCAGCTATGCTTCGAACCTATCGTGGCCTCACTGGCAAAGGATTTGTCTCCGTGAACATTCAGATATTTGGCACCAAAAAATGCGCTGACACACGCAAGGCAGAGCGCTTCTTTCGAGAGCGCGGCGTGCGCGTGCAGATGATTGACTTGGCGCAAAAGGGTATTTCCCCGGGTGAGTTGCAAAGCGTGGCCACGCGTGTGGGGGGATGCGAGGCCCTGATCGACAAAGAGGGCAGACGCTACGTGGACAAGGGCTTGAAGTACGCGGCGCCCACGGGGCCACGCATTGAACAAATGTTGGTGGAAGATCCCTTGCTGATGAGAACCCCTGTCGTGCGCAACGGCAAAGAAGCAACTGTGGGCTACGAAGCAAAGACCTGGCAAGCTTGGATTGACGGCGACAACTAGACTGGGGTTGGCCGTCTGACGGTGGCCCAGTGATTGTTGACGGGCCGCAGCCGAGATCGTAAGGGAACCCTCAGATGGCAAGACCGCAGTTCGAGATCCTTGCGTGCGAAGACACGAAGTTGGGACTGCTTACCCTGCGCCGTCGTGATTTGCTCAGCCGCCCCGGCACGTCGGTGACGGAGATTACGCTGAACCACCATTTCCTCATGAGCAGCTACGTTACGCTGTCTGAGCGATCTCTCGCTCGGCATGCGCTGGCTCTGCACCAGGGGCGGAACCTGAACGTTCTTGTCGGAGGGCTGGGGCTTGGCTACACAGCGCACGAGGTTCTCGTGGCCGGCGGGGAGCGCGTTGCGCGCGTGGAGGTGATCGAGTTCCTTCCCGAGGTGATCAGTTGGGTGGGGCGCGATCTGATTCCATTGTCGGGCGCTCTGCAAGCTGACCCGCGCTTGGAGCTTGTCGAAGGAGATGTTTACGACCGCCTTACCCATCCCCCAGAGCGGAAGTACGACATCATCCTCATCGATGTCGACAGCTCGCCTGACGAACGCCTTGGCGACGCCAACGCGGGCTTCTATACGGAAGCGGGGTTGATGCGCGCAAGCGCCCACCTGGCAGAATCCGGCATCTTCGCCGTGTGGTCCTACGCAGAGCACTCCCCATTCGCCACCGCACTACGCCGCGTCTTTGCCGATGTGTCCGTCGAGCCGGTCACCGTTGTCAACGACCTTGTCGGCGAGGAGCAGACCGACTGGCTGTTCTTTGCGCGAGCCTAACCCACGCCGCGACGACCTTGGAAAGAAAAAGCGCCGGGCGGTGTTGGGCTTGCCATTTGGGGCAAAAACTGTTCGAGCTTGAACAACACCCGCAGCTGTCGAGCCGCGTGTTGATCAGCACGGAGATGAACGCCCAACCCAAACCGGACATACAGCTCATCAATCACCAATGCGCGTAGATCCTGGCGCAGCTGCGGCGACCGCAGCGCCAAGATGCTTTGCAACGGCGAGGCAGGCGCGCCCAATCGATAGCGCACCGCGGGCGAAAACTGAAGGCCCGCGCCGCTAAGCGCTTGTGTCCATTCGGTTTGCGACTGCGCCAGGCGCCACTCGGTGGGTGGCGGGGCAGGGTCGTCCTCAGCGTCATCGCCCTCTGTGGCCGTTGGGGGCTCCGCTTCCATGGGCGCGCAGCCGCTTACAAGGTGAAGCGCTTGCGCGGCGTTGGGTGCGAGGTCGGGGTTTTCAAGCGCACGTAGCAGCACAGGAACCAAAGCACCATCGCCCAGAAGCCCCGCGGCGCAAATGGCGTACGCGTCGCCGGTTTCAATGTGCAGGGCCAAGCTCTGCGCGGCCCCCGGACCGCCTAAAAATGCCAGCACCACCGGCGCCCACAATTGATTGCGCGCCTGCGCTGCCAACCAATGGGCCACCTGATCATCTTCCGTGCGGCACAAGGCCGAGGCGGCGGCACGTGCGACATCGGCGTCAGGGGATTCTAAAAACGGCAGCACCGTGGCACGGGCGCGGGCTTCATCGATCTGGCCCAGAGCCCACAGCCACACGGCGGGCGCTTTCACACCGACAGTAAGGCCAGCCGTGAGCGCAGGCACCAGGTCCCAACGATGGTACCCCGCCGCATGCGCCAAACTCGGCAGCAGCGTATCGTCTCCTCCGGCGGCTAGCGCGGCCTCAATGCCATCAAGCGCACCCGTCCATGGTTCGTGGGCCGCGGCTGCGGCCATCGCCATCATCACGTCCGGGTCACCCGCTTGCAGGCGATCGGGGTCGTCCTCGGCGCTTGCCACCACATCGGCCAAGCTCTGCCACGCCTCCCACTGCCCAAGGCGAATCATCGTTCGCGCGGCGGCGTAAAGCGATCCGGCGTCCGCTTCGGTTTGTTTGGCAAGCTTTAGCGCACCTGCGCCACCGTAAAACAACAGATCTAGGTGCGCATCAAGCCGCGTGTCCACCTCAAGCACTTGTGACAATCCGCTAAGAGGCGGGTTTAGGTATTGGCATCGACGCACGAACAGATCGCCAGCCTCTTGTAGGCTTTCGGCCAAAAGCTGGGCGTGAAATTGCACCGACATCTGCGCGGCATCATAGCCTACGCGCCGACGGTAAAGTTAGGCAACCACCGCCAAGTTTTCGGTTTGCGTTCGCGCTAGACCTCAATCAAGCGAATGGGGGGAGAGGCGTCGGCTGCTGAGTTGGCGCACCATGTAGGGCGTGCGAGGTCGGCCGGGGTGCCCGGTAAGAGCGCGTCTTTGATTTTTCATCGTTCGGTCGTTCCTCTTGTGGTTGAAGGGT
>JBBSJE010000295.1:0-7225 GCA_038257535.1 Polyangia bacterium | reverse complement strand
TCATGTCTTACTTAACATACGACATAGCTCCACTAGACCTTTGTTAATGAAACCCATTGGTTGTCCCACCAACTAAGCGTCCCATCTAAGGAGATCAATTCATGAAATTTACCGTTGGCTGTCTTGCTGTCTTTGCAGTTGTTGCTTGTTCAACGCCGTCCGATAACGGCGATGACGATGATAGGTCCGGAGGATCAGGAGGGGCCGAAGGCGGTTCGTCGGGTGACGAAGGCGGCAGAGGTGGCAATGCCGGTAAGGGTGGCAATGCCGGCAAAGGCGGTGGTGGAGGTAAGGGCGGCAGCGCCGGCAGCAGCGCGGGTGGAAAAGGCGGTTCGGCAACAGGCGGCGCTGGGGGAACGGCCGGCATGGCCGGTGGCAGCGGAGGTTCGGCCGGCGCCGCTATGTCAGCAGGGTGCCAGAAGTTCAAAGCCAAGGTCTGGGATTTTCAATCTACACACCCCGATTTTCATCAACAATTCCCCATGGGAATGGCTCCCGACGCGCAGTTCCCGTCTGTGGGGCCCACGCTCAACGACAAAGGCAATCCCACGTTCATTCCTGCCACGGGGGCACAAGTCAAGGATGCCGCTTCCTTCGAGCAATGGTGGACCGAAACCGAAGGGGTCAATAAACTCGTCGAGGTGGATGTCATGGGGGTAAAGCGCTCCGCCGTGCTCTGGGCCTTCGGTGGTGATGACCTGGGCTGGTATCCGATCGACGGTAAGGGGTTCGGCAACGTTGATGTCGTTCCGCCAACGTACGCCACGCCCGAGGCAAAGATGCACGATGAAGCACACAACCATCTCTTTACCGCGAAGATCGAAGCCCAATTCGTTTATCAAGGCGGCAAGGGGGAACTTCTCATCTCAGATAGCGATGATGACTCTTGGATATTCATCAACGGCAAGCTCGCCGTAGACCATGGCGGCCTGCATGGAGCCTCTCCCGCAAGCGTCAACCTTGATGATAAGGCAGCCGACTTGGGCATCGAGCCGGGCAAGAAATACAAAATCGCATTCTTCTTCGCCGACCGAGGTTTAGGCGCCGCGGTTTTCCGCGTTTCGCACAACCTGAACTTTACCGACTGCCCACAATAAGCATTCAGCTCACGCATAGAAATTTCCCGACGCGCGGCGCCCGCCAGCCTATGCCGCGCGAAGGGAGATAGCATCGGTGGCACATGGGTTGCTCAAGTTTAGCTCATGACAAACGCAAATCAGATCCAACCACATATGCCGGTCGTCTGTTCCAACGATGGCCAATTCGCCGAGGTCGATCACATGGAGGGCAACAAGACGATCAAACTCAAACGCGACGACCAGGGCCAACATCATTACATTCCCCTTAGTTGGGTGAAGTTTGTTGACGACAAGGTGCACGTAGATCGCCCCGGCGATCAAGCGATGCAAGAGTGGAGCACCGAGCCGCAAAGGGGGAATTCCTAACCGCCGTTACACTGTAAATCCGTTAGGCCCGAGTCGCGGTCCGCTTCTGTATCGGTACCTCCGTTACCACGGTAGGTTCTGGTTTCCCACGACCGCGGTTCGGACGACGTTCGGGAAGCCTCCTCACATCTTAAAAGAAGGATCAATGGTCTCCAGTACGACGACGTCGAGGTGGTCTACGGCACATGATAGGCCCCTGGCGCATCGACGTCGATGGGAGCAACCATACCCGCCTTCAATCGCAATTCCGACATTCCGGAAGCGTACGGCACAGGCCGCCGTTAGGGTAGGGAAGGATCGGACGTCAGCACCGTCGCCGCGCTGAGGCGGTCACAGTGGAAGGAGGGGCAAAAAAGCGGCGAGCTATCGGTGGCGGCAGCACAATCACAGCCCGCCGAGCCCGTGGCGGCCGGGGCTATGGGGCATCACTTCATCGTGTTAGCTTCCGCCGCCATCATGCTCCTCCAACGTGTTGTTACGTTTATGCTCTTGGCCGCGCTGGCGTGCTGCTTGGCCCGCGGCATGGGGACCACCGGGGCAGCTTCGGGGGTTGGTTCTTGTTCGTCGTCATCAGCGTCGCCTTCATTTCTTGCGGGCTGGGGCGGCGCGGGAGCGTGTAGCGGTGCGTCGGGAGGCACATCGGCGGCCAGGGCGACGCGTGGCGCAGGCCCTCGCCCAACCCCGGCGGTGGGCCGGGGCTGGCACGATTCATGCTTTAGCCTGGAGTCAGTCTTAAAAAATAGTTGATCTACGCAGGAGCATGAATTATGGGCACCCAAACACGTTTGACAACCTTCGCAATGACGGGTGCCACCTGGGCGACGTGGATGCTGGTTGGGTTGTCCGAGGGCGGCCTGGCGGTGGCGATTGAACGGGCGTTTTACCTGATCGCCGACACCAACCCGGTCCGCAAGCTGCGCGCCGACTTCACGTCTCTGCTCTGCCGAAATCACGTTCCCGCGCACGACGTGTCGACTCCCCTCTTGTAACTGAGGTGGAGGAGGGGACCGAACAGGCGCCCGTCGTTGCGTGGCAAGTGTCCGCAGCGACCGGACGCCTGTCCGCCACGCTGCCGCGAAAAAACTGGCCGAGTGCGACGGTCAACCGAGATTCCACGACATGAGCGTCGTGGTTCGGTCGGCGTGATCTCCGCTAGCGCGGGCGAAGGTGACGTCTGGACCTTGTGGCGATAGGCGCCACCCTCGCGTATCGGATGTTTACGCGAACGTAGCGCTCGCATCGGCGTAAGGCAGATACACGCCCTCGTCGTTCTACTCGGTCAACGAAAACGCACCCTTGTGGGCGGCTAACCACTCCGCAAATGTTTGCAGTTCGGGATTTAATTCACGGCTGACGGAAAGTGATCGGCCTCCCACGAATTCCTTCTCGAAGTCGGCGTTGTATTGAAACATGTTGCCCATTTCATCAGCCCCCGGAAACGGAAACTTGCGGTAGACGTCGGGCGGCGGTGCATTGAAACCGACGGGGACCCCAAGCGTGTCACTAAACACTTTGGCCATTTCCGCCCCCGTCAGGTGCTCACCCGCAATCCCAATCGTTTTACCAATGGCACCCGATCCCATTTTGAAGACACCAAGAGCACACTTGCCAATGTCATCCGATGCGATACCCGGCAGACGTTTGTCGGCGATTGGGAACGTAATGGCATATTTGCCATCGGGCCCCTTCTGAGGACCAAGTCCGAAGTAGATAAAATTGTCCCAGTAGAAGCACGTGTTCAAAAACGTGGTTGGCACCCCAGCTTGCGTGAAATATGCGTTCGCTTCTCCCTTGGCATCAAAATGGGGAACCTTGTACTTTTCGTGCAAGGTTGGCATTCGGGTATCCGACAGCGGGATCAACTTACGCGTGTCTTCTAACGTCGACCAAATCGCGTGGGCCACACCCGCAGCTTTCGCTGCTTCGGCAAGGTTTCGAGCTTGCTGCTGTTCTTTTTCCGGTGACATATGTTCCCAGAAATTCGTCACGCAGTAGGCCCCATAGGCCCCTTTGAATGCTGCGGTTAAACTGGCCACATCGTCGATGTCCGCCTGCACCACCTCGACACCGGTCGCGGCAAGCGCACGCGCCTTGTCGGACGCGGGATTGCGGGTAATCGCACGGGCAACAAAACCGCTCGCCGAATCTGCAACGATGGCGCGAACAAGCGCCCCACCCTGCGCGCCGGTGGCACCTGTAACTGCAATGATTTTCTTGGACATTCGAGTTCCTCCCTTATGCGAAAAGGCGACATCGCCGATATTGCGGGACCTTGGATGCCAACCTCAGTGGATAGGTTCACCGCTCTTAAACAAACCTGAGATTTTGCGAACCAGGCGCGCAGTCGGAACAAATCTTCGTCAAACTTGACGCTCCCGATCGACAATTGCTCATGCCCTTCCGCTCTCGCTGCGCTCGTCTTTTGATAACCGTTGTCATTGCCAACACTTGCGTCGTCGCGGGATGCTCGACTCCCCCTTTTGCCGGGCACGATGGGGGCGCGCAGGACCCGGGTAGGGATGCGACGGCGGATGCAGCGGAGGACAACGTGCCGGGCGAGATTCGGGTTCTCGTGCATGGCTTGGTGGCGCCGGTGGCGCTGGCGCTGTTCGGGGACCACCTTTACTTCACGGACGACCAGTCGGGATCTTTGGACGGGAGGATCTGGCGCGTCAGCAAGGCGGGCGGGACCCCCGAGTTGCTGGCCGACGGGCAGAACCACGTGTGGCGGCTGGCCGTCGATGGCACCCATGTCTACTGGCCGGCAGACGGTGTTAGACGGGTGGGGGTGTCGGGGGGCCAGGTCGAGGTGGTGGACGCAAGCGTGCAGCTCAATTGGCACAGCCAACTTCAAATGAGGGGCGACAAGCTGTTTTACCTGCATCTGACCAACGACGGAACACAGGCGTCCGGTGGCCAGCTCGTAGGGCTAAACGTTGAGGATTTGAGCAAGCACGCTGTGGCCAGCACAAGGGGGGCTGCGCATGTTTTTGCCCCGCTGGCGGACGGCCAATGGGCGGTGGCGGAAGAGTCGTCCTCGCACGTGCAGGTGGTGCAGGTGGCCACCGATGAGGCGCCGAAGCCTCTGGCCCCAAAAGAAGAGGGGCAGATTCAAGATATGGTCTTCGACGGTCGCTGCTTGTGGTGGACCAACGACGTCGCCTCCCGCGTGAACCGTGTGTGCGATCTGCGCCCCGGCATTGCATCGACGCCTGAACTGGTGTTGGCCGCTCCCCGCGTCGTGGGACTAGCCGCTGACGAACGGCATGTTTACGGCGCCGCGTACGACGACGGCTTCATCTGGCGTGCCCCCATTGCCGGCGGGGCGGCAGAGGTTCTCATCCGCGACACGCAGGGCGTGAACAGACTTCGTGTGGACGAGCGGCACGTCTACTGGATCAACCAGGGCGATGGGACGATCAAGCGGCGCTTGAAGGATTAGCGCCAAGCCAAGCAAGCGCCAGAAACGTCACAGTACTGCATCGGCACGGTTTCGGATCTGCAACTGGTCCCACCGTGCACCTCAGCGGGCACGACACGTCGAATCGGAGCGGGATTTGAGATATTCTCGGGCTCGGCACTCAGCGTGCCCCGTGGCATTCCGTTTAAGCCGCGCGCCACTTCTGACGGGCTCTTACGACGCAAGGACTAGTTTTGAAACGCCACCCCCTTTCAATGCCGCGCCGGCAGCTTCTGACTTCAGCCGTCTCAATGCCCTTGGTTCTCCTTGCCTCTGGCCATCGAACCGCCCACGGCTCGATGGTGCTCGCGATGGAGCTACCCGAGCTCACTGCGGCGGCTGACGCCATCGTGGTGGCTCAGGTCGTTTCGGCCGTTTCTCGGTTAGAAGACGGCCGCAGGGCGATCCGTACGGAAGTAGAGCTGCGTGTGCAGGAAACTTGGAAGGGACTCCCGAACGGCCCAGCTTCCACGATCAAGATTGTTCAGCCGGGGGGCGTGGTGGGAGATCTGGAGATGCGCGTCCACGGCCTGCCAACGTTTCCAGTTACAGAACAATCAGTTCTTTTCCTCAACGCTCGCAACCCACGACATGAAGACCTCGGATTCAGGTTGACGGGCCTTGGTCAAGGAAAGCGCCGGTTGTTCAAGGATGCCAAAGGTGAACTCATGGCAGCCGCTTCGGACCGATCAGCTGCGGTTCAGAAAGCCATTTCGGGCGGCTTCCAAGCGGCTCCCCAAGATGTGCCTATGCGACTGTTTGACCTGCGCCAACAGGTTCGCCTGCTGCTCAAGGGCCAGCACCAATGAGAGGCCCAACACGCAGAACGCGCCTCGGTACAATCTGCCTCCTGGCCGCTGCATGGGCCGTTGCAACGGTTGGTCACGCCGAGGCCTATGTGCGAACGCGCACCACGAACACACAAATCCCAATGGCTTGGTCCACCTCGTGTCTCAACGTCGAGTTTCTGCTGGGCAGCGGGCCCGAGAATGTGTCGAAAGAACTATTCCAGACGGCAGTTTCCGAAGCGGCGGCGCAGTGGAGTTCCGCAACTGCGGAGTGCCCGAAGATGTTCATTACGGTATCACCGTCAAGCGCAACCAAGGGGTACGTCGAGGCGGACGGGGTCAACAAGATCCAGTTCCGAACCGACGCCTGGGAGCGGAGTGTGCGTGATCCGAAGGATGTTAAGGTCTACCTTCCTAACGAGCTGGCTATCACATCTGTCTTCGCGAGCAATAAGACGGGTGAGATCTTCGACACGGACATCGAGTTGAATGCTGTAAATGCTCAGTGGGGCGACTTGGTGGAGAACCCACAGCTTGCGAAGAGCTCCAATATGCACGATCTGCAAAATACGTTGACCCACGAGCTAGGGCACGTCATCGGCTTGGATCACACTTGCAATGGGGGTGGTCAATCGAACTTCTTCGACCATGAATCCAAGCCTGTTCCCACGTGCCCGGGGTCGATTGAAATGCAGGAGACCACGATGGCGGCTATCGTAATGCCCGGGGATACTTTGCGCCGCAGTCTCTCCGCTGACGACAAAAAAGGTGTCTGCGATATCTATCCTGCGGACCGCAAACTGGCTTGTTCCGAAGAAGGTGGCGGCTGCACCATGGCGAAGCATTCAGCAGGTCGTGGGCAAGGGGGTTGGTTCTTGACAGCAGCGGTCGCGTTCGCTGCTGCTTGGCTATGGTCCCGATCACGGCGATGGGATTTTAAGAACCGACAGCCCCGCGCCTAGAATCCCGAGGGTCCAAGACCCGCTGCACGAACTGGAAATCGAACACCTCGCTCCCCAAATGAATTCGGACAAGCACGATCGGTGCAGTTGCGTTTCGTGGCGCCAGAATAAGGCCGGATGAGGCTTCCCCTGTCAGCAGCGTTGTTCGCCTGAACGTAGCGGCCTGCCAAAATTGCAAGGCAGTGCCAAAACGAAGCTCTGAAGCTGCATGTCGCGCATCCTCACTGTCCATCCGTGCCACGGTGTGAAGGGGCCCCGAGCCGTTTACGTGATGTCCCTGGCTTGCGGCCGCCACGGATCCGACGACGTCCAAAAACAAAAGGCCCGTGTTCCAGCTCTGCTCGTTGGCGTGTTGAGCCGCCTGCGAAGCTTCTTGTACCTCCAAAGCAGCCGTCATTTCTTCGGGATCGGCGAACCATGAGCTCTCGGGGCATCGTATCGCCCAGTTGGCCACGGTGCCTGGCTCGCAGTAGGCGCAATACGACTGGGCTGGATTGAACGTCACCGCCTTCTCGGATTTGTTTGCGACCTCAAGCCGAAACGCGACGAAACCCTGATGGTTGCGGTCAT
>JBBSJE010000294.1:0-7260 GCA_038257535.1 Polyangia bacterium | reverse complement strand
GAGCGATAGCAATGTCGTGTCCGCCTTGGTTCAGGTCAACGTGAGCTGCAGCCAAGCCACAATCGTTGGATTCTGCCAAGCACACTCGCTTTTGGGAAGCTTGAGTGCATCTGTGGCGCTTGAAGCGAAGTCGCGTTTGTGAGAGCCTCACGGCAAGGCCTTGCTGCTGAGGGCTAGAAGTTGGGACACAAAACCAATGAAACTGAAAACTTTGTCGTGGCGATAAGCATCAATTTTTCCGGATGCGCAGATGAAGCAGGAAAAGTGGCTGACTCTGGCCTGGCGGGCGACAGACTCGATTCGGCTGAGATGCCAGGCTATTGTCGTCTTACATTTCGGCATCACCCTGTTTACGGGCCCGTGGCGTAAAGGCGCGTTGTAGAGCGGCGGGTTAGCGACAACACCACCACGAGGGGCCACAGCGCTTGCCCGACCGCTGCGGCTCTTTCCGCAAGGCCCACCCGCGCGCTGCCCAGTGACAGCTCGATGGCGAACCAAACAACTAGCCCTAACAAGGCCGACGTTGCGATCAACGAGACGTGCGTGCGAAAGATAGGGATGTTTGCTTCACGTCTTCGGCGCGCAAATGCGGGCCAAATCGCCATCGCGCCGAACGCCACCGCCGCCGCCAACGTATGATTAAGCGGCGTGCTCGTGTGGCCTGTGGGGAAGGCGCCCACGCCAAGCGTTGCAATTCCGCCCCCGGCCAAAACGATGCGGCCAAGCAAGCTTGCCGACCGCAACGCGAATGCCGTGGTGATGTGGCACATCCCAACGGCATATAGGGCAAACGTCATGATCCAAGGATCCGCGGCGTGCGGCGCGGCCAAGGCGCTAATCGTCAAAACCCAAGAATCGAAAGCCGTACCCTGGCGTGCCGCGGCTGCCGTAAAGCCTCCCACCAAGGCAGTTGGTGCCAGAACCGAAGATACTAGGCCCCAAGGGGCGACCAACCGCATTTGTGAATCCTACCAGCATGTAGGAATGATGGCGGCGTGTAGCGGCAGCGTTGGCGGGTGGCGATGGCGGGCGCAGTGGTCCGCGACACATCAGTGGCTGTTGCAAGTTTAAAAGTCCTATCCACTTGACGACAGTTCTTCCGCCGCATGACGCTTCAGCACGTCCGTCAACGTGTCCAAGGTGTGCGACGACATGGACCAGCACTGCCAATAAAGCGGTACCTTCACGGAGCGTCCAGGTGAAAGTTCAACGAGCTTGTGGCGCGCGATGTGATGGGCCACCAAAGGTTCAGGGTTTACACTCCAACCCACGCCTCCTAGGCAAGCCTTCACGATCGATTCAGGAGACGGCAAATAGTGCGTGGGGGGAGACTGGTACCTCATACCCAAATCTTTTACGAACTGCTCGTGCAAGAGATCTCTGCGATCGTACGCAAGCACGGGCGCGGCGCGGAAGGCCGCAGCTACGGGGCCTTTCGGAAAACGTTGCTTCATAAACGCGGGCGAGGCGGTGGCTCGGTAAACCATCACTCCCAAAGGAATGACGCGGCAGCCTTGCACAGCTTGCGCTTGGGTAGTGACGGCACCCAACACGCGGCCTGTTTTGAGCCAGTGCGAGGTGTGGTCTTGATCGTCTGCCAGCACCTCCAATGCTTGGCCGTTCGTCCGGGAAAATTCTGTAAGCGCGGGGTTCATCCACGTGGCCAAGCTGTCAGCATTCACTGCCACGCTTACAGTGGCGGCGTGTGGCGTGCCGCCTAACAACGTAACCGCAAGCTCGGACTCGAGCAGATCAAGCTGCAGGCCGTGCCGATATAGCGCTTCGCCAAGTTTCGTTGGCTGAGCGCGAGCACCGCGAACCACGAGGATTCCACCGACGCTTTCCTCCAGCTGCTTGATCCTTTGTGAGCCTAAACATGAGACGTTGAGGGCGGTACGTCATACGAAGGGCCCGTGTATGAGCGCAGGAGCGGGGCCTGTGTCTTGAGGTCCCGGTGTTCCCAACAAGCGGCAGCCATACTACCGGTTCTCAGGAGAGGTTGAGGCGGCATCGTTTGTTGCGATGCCGATCAAGGAGCTGTGAGGGTTAATCGGACCGAGCGACCTTCGACTCTCTATCAAAGACCCAAGCTGGTCGGCCTGCGTCGAAAACAGGGCTCCCTTCATCCGAATGGGCGAAGGCGACAGCCCGAACGACAAGCCTATGAAGTCTCTATACACTTTTGTCTTGGTGCAGCCCGCCACTTTTGTTCCGGTGCAGCGGACACCAAATCGATTCTGACTGGGAGGCCCGTCATGGGTAGATCGAAGAAGTTCCAGGATTGCCAGCAGGTTGCGGGCTTGCGTTTTGCTCATGCGTGTAGAAGCGGTGGGGTCCTAGGCCTCCTCGTTGTTTTCGGATGCAGCGGAAGCGTCGGTGGGTCTAAGGGCTCGCAAGACGATGGGCCGTATGAAGACGACGCCGACCACGAGCCCGGACCGGGTGAGCCGCCTCGCGTCGATTCGAATGGCGCGCTGGCCGGAGGGCTCTTCGACCTGAAATGCGAGCCCAAAGCCGAAGCGGCGCCTATAAGGTTACGTCGTCTCAGTCACTCTGAGTACGAGGCGACAGTGGACGACCTGCTTCGTTTGAACCGAAGCGACCAGGAGGAGCTGCCCGTTGACTCGAAGGGCGCGCTGTTCGACAACGAAGCCTCGCTGCTGCGCGTGTCTTCTGCGCTGACAGAGGCTTATTTGAACAACGCCCGCCAGTTGTCCTCTGCGGTCAATTTGGCAAATGTGCTGCCATGCTCCCCTACGGTGGGGGCGTCTGAGCAAGCCGGTTGCGCGCGGAAGTTCATCGAATCGTTCGGACTTCGCGCATTTCGCCGGCCGCTCACCACAGATGAAGTTGCTTCGTACAAAGCGCACTATGACGCCAGCATGGCCGCTGACCAGAACTTCGAGGCGGCCACGCGCTTTATCGTACGCCTGATGATTGGTTCGCCATACTTCCTTCATCGCACCGAGGGCTTGGCCTCGACCTCGGAGGGGAATCGGCAACTGGGCGATTATGAGGCGGCCAGCGCGTTGTCGTATTTCCTGTGGGGAACGATGCCCGATGAAACCTTGTTCGCGGAGGCCGAAGCAGGCCGGCTGCACAACGCCGAGCAATTGGGGGCCCAGGCCAAGCGGATGCTGGCCGATGACAAAGCAAAATCACAGTTGCGGCATTTCTTTGATCAGTGGCTGCACCTCGAGGAGCTTGAAAATGCCGTAAAGGATGCTGCTTTGTTCCCCGATTTCGACGATGCAGTGAAAAAGAGCATGCACGCCGAAACGCTTCTATTCGCCGAAAAGGCCGCCCTTTCGGGGCATGGCGGCTTGTCCACCTTGCTTTCCGATTCCACCGCGCACCTTGACGGGCCCCTGGCCAAGTTCCTGGGTGTGGACGGAAGCTTCGGCGCCGATTCCGAAACTGTTGAGCTTCCGCGCGACCGGCGCGCGGGCGTGCTTACGCATCCTAGCTTCCTAACGGCCAACGCCTACCTCGACGGTTCATCTCCTGTGCATCGGGGAATCTTCGTTCGTAGAAGCTTGCTTTGTCAGACAATACCGGACCCACCCGCTGACATTCCCTTCGACGCCATTGCGCCCTCCGAGGACGCCACCACGCGGGAACGCTTTTTCGCCCACCAGGACAATCCTTCGTGCGCCGCTTGCCACCAATACATCGATCCCATTGGTTTCGGGCTCGAGTCCTTTGACGCCGTGGGGCGCTTCCGAGACACCGATGCGGGAAAGCCGCTTGACACCACGGGTGAAATCGTTGGAACTCGCGCCACCAACGGCAAATTCGACGGCGCCGAGGAGCTGGCAACGATGCTGGCCAAGAGCTCCGATGTGCGCGGCTGTGTAACCTTGCAAATGTTCCGCTTTGGTTTTGGCCGCAAAGAGACGACACATGATGCTTGTGCCTTACACAGTGCGCACGCGGCATTTGAGGAAGGGGAGGGGGACTTTTTGGCCCTCATCGGGGCTCTTGTTGAGTCAGATGTGTTTTCGACCCGTTCCGCCAAAGAGGAGTCCAACCAATGATTCAGCTCAAGCACACCCGTCGCGACTTCGCTGGATCGTTCGCCAAGGGCACCCTCGTGTGGTACCTGGCCCGCTCCATTCAACCCGCACACGCGCAGGCCGCCAAGAAGCTCAAGCGGTTCGTCGTATTTTACTGCCCTGAGGGGGCGAATCCCCAAAACCTTTCTGGGGGGAAATACACGCTCACCAGCTCGTGGTGTCCCAAAGGCACGGGTAAAGAGCATCCCATTGACGGCCTAAGCCCAATCCTTTCCAGCTTCACCAACATCAAGTCGGACACGCTCGTGGTGGACGGGCTGTCGAACGAGGGTTTCGCCCGCAGCGGGCAGAGCGGCAACCATTTCTACGGTCTGGGAACCGTGATGACCGGATCCCGGGCGCCCGGCGACAAGCGCGACTCGCTCGATCAAATTTTGGCACCTGTCCTGAAAGGGAACAACAACCACCTGCGCACCAGCGTCCATCTCGGCGTGGGCACCGGCGGAGGGGCCTGCAGAAAGCAGGGTCAGAACATCGGTTGCTTGGGCAATCCGCAGGATGCCTTTAATCGATTGTTCGCAGATGCCAATGTTGGAGCCGTGAAGCCGCAGGGGCTAGGCGAGGGCGAAAAGGGCAAACGGGTCATTGATCAGTATCTCAGCGAGTATAAAAAGCTGCATGAGATGGTGGGCCAGGATGAACAGCACCGCCTGGATCAAAACGTCGAATCTCTGGTCGAAATGCAAAAGCGGATTGCCGCTGAGGGCAACGCGCCTGTGGGCGCCTCGTGCGACATCGCCGCTCTCAAAGCGCGTAAGAGCCAGTTCATAACGGGTGGCTCATACGACAAGGTGGCACCCCAGATGGTAGACATCTTGGCCAATGCGTTTGCCTGCGACTTGACCCGCGTTGCCAGCCTTGAAATCAGTCGCCCCTATGGCGCCTCGGTTTACTACCCTTGGCTGGGGGTGAAGGAGTCGCACCACGGGCTCGCCCACTCGACGGCAACCGCCACTCGCCTTACGGCGCTGAACAAGGTTTACGGCTGGTACTTTAGCCAGGTGGCCGCCTTGGCAGAAAAGCTCAAAGCCATACCCGATCCCGATGGCGGCTCTATGCTGGATTGGACTGTGATCATCACTGTGTCCGAATTCGCCGATGGGCATCACCGTGCCAACTACATGCCCACAACGTTGGTCGGGGGCAGCCGTGCCGGCCTGCGTGGTGGCCGGGTGCTGCACTTCGGGTCCACCAGTGGTGAGGGGGCCACCGTGGGCGCCGCCCAACCCATGAACCGCTTGTTTCTTAACATCGCGAACGACCTGGCGGGCATGAACTTACCAACCATTGGCGAGCCTAGTTACTGTGTTGCGGGCAAGCTTCCTGGCGTAACCTAAGCCTCATGATCAGCAGACGCAACGTGGGAGCGCTGACGCGGGCCTACGCTGCGTCTATGCAGGCCGCTGTTGAGCGCTTCGGTACGTCACGCAAAGAGCTTTTGGTCATCGAGGACGCACCTCGTTTCCTCGAACTGGCCGAGGCGTTGCCTACGCGCGATCGCTATGTGCGGGGCGCCACGAATGTGTTCGAGGAGGTGGTGACAAGCGTCGCCGAAGGGTCAACGCCTGCGGTGCGCGCCTTCGTACTTGGCACCATGCGTGTACACCTCATCGACGCGTTTGCCTTTGCGGTGCCCAATGGCAGGGCGCTCAAGCGGATAGCGGCGCTGGGGCCGCTTGTTGAGGTGGGCTGCGGCTCTGGGTATTGGGCGCGTTGTCTGTCGGACATGGGCACCCAGTTGGCCGCCTACGATAAATTTGAACCCGGCCCCCCCGAAGAGCCCCACGTTTGCCACCATCCCACGCGAAAAGGTGATCCCGCCTTCGCGATGGAACAAGAGCCGGGCGCACGCACGCTGCTCTTGTGCTGGCCTGTGGGCATCGTGAACATGGATGAAGTGGACGAAGCGCCCCGGTTTTCATCCATGGGATCCGAGGCGCTGTCCGCGTTTGGTGGCGAACATGTGGTGTTCGTGGGGGAGCGCAGCCAGTCGTTCGGCTCGCCGGAGTTCTTTGCGCACCTTGATCGCGAGTTCAAACTGCTTGAACGCATCGCCATTCCCAATCTGGCGCCGTGGAAAGATTCGGTCTGGGTTTATCGCCGTCGAAGCTGACTCGCGTCCTCGAACCGAGGTCGTGATGGCACACGTCGTGAAACCCGCTTAGGCGGGCAACCACGCCAGGCGCTGCAGCTCTGCATAATCGTGGCTCATGAGGCGAGCCCCGATGTCTTGCCGATAGCGGACATTGGGGATCACCACCTCTTGAGCCAGCGCGTATGCCTGCGTTCGCGCAGCGTCTATGGTTTCGCCACGCCCAGTGACAACCATTGCGTATCCAATCACGCCCGCTGTCACCAGTTGCCCCTGTTGCAGGCCCACCTCGCCATAATGAAGGCGCTGACGTTCCTCGTCTGAAAGATCTTTGGCGAAGCAAACGGGCACCCCCTTCGACAAACGTTCATACCCATCGGGATACGGGAACGGTGGCACGGTCAGAACCACGCCCACGGAGAACCCCGAGAACGTTGGCAAATTCCTCGACTCGGGATCGATCACCCGAAGCAGCACTTCATCCCATGGCTCTTTGTGCAAGACGCTTAAGATCGCAAAGCCGGGGTAACCGAAGCGGCAGGTAAATTCCAGAGGCCATGTGCCATGCTCGTTCACGATCATGTTCAAGTTGACGTAGCCCACATGCTTCTCCGCGCGCAGCTGTGGCGCCATTTTTTCAAGCGTTGCCGCAAACAGCTTCTCGGCGTGCTCATAAGCCACCACGGTGCCCATCTCCCCGGTGAGCTCTCCTAGGTCGCCCGGGAAAAAGCGCTTGTGTTCCCAGTCGATGTTGGGCGGTCCAATGAAGGTCTGGCCATTGAAGAAGGCGCCTACGCCCACCTCAACTCCGGTTAGGTGCTCCATTAGAATGAGGCGCGGCACTTCGTCGTAGGTCCAGCACCGACGCTGGTGCAAAAGCGCAGCTTCCATATCGGATCCATCCGACAGAGCACCGACGTAAGTCCGTGTCGAGGCAAAACCAGAGCCGCTAAACTTCAGGACGTAGCGCCCACGGATCGATCGCACGAAGGCCAGCGCGTCGTCGAAGCCGTTGAACTCGTGCATAGCTGCCGTGAGCAGACCCAAGTCGCGCAAAACCTTTTGGCCGAACTGGCGATCTGATTCCAGCCG
>JBBSJE010000293.1:0-7360 GCA_038257535.1 Polyangia bacterium | reverse complement strand
TGGAGCGCGGGCAGATCGCATGGCACACTCTTCCGGAATGCCGCGCCAGCTAGATGCCCATAAGGAAAAGTTGCTAGCCCTGCGGGCTGAGCTTGTGGCGGAAGGGGATTTGCCCATCGAGCCCGCCGCCGACAACACCGACGAGGACGAAGCCCCGCTGGCCGAGATGAATCAAGTGATCGCCTCCAAGCGAAACCGCGAGCGGGCCGTGATCCTCAAGCGGATCGACGGCGCCCTGAGGCGGTTAGACGAGGAGCCGGACGAGTTTGGTTTGTGTAGCGATTGCGGCGATGAGATTGGTCGTCGGCTCGAAGCCATGCCCTATGTCGACCTGTGCGTGGAATGCCAGCACGAACGCGACGGCAGTCCCAAGAAGGGCAGCCGCCGCAGCCTCACCGATTATCGGTAGGGGTCGCAAGGGGTGCACCGGTCCTCAGCTCCAATTACGTCATGGCTCAGCCCATAGTGGGCTAGACATAAGACGCGATTTCGAAACAAATGCTGGACGTGAAGGCGCCGACAGGGATAAAAACTTGTCGCGCCGCATGACGCCCACCCCCCCACCGTCCACCCATTCAGGGCACGCCCCATCGAGTGCATTGGTCCATGACGATGTGGTGGCTTGTGCCTCGCGCCTGCTCGCTGCCAGCGCTTCGACGCTGCACACAGCGCTCGACAGAACCTTGGGTCTGGTCGCGGAAAGGTTGAAAGCTGATCGCGTTTACGTCTTTGTGTTTTCGGAAGACGGCCAGCGTTTCAGCTGTTTTCAGGACCACTGTGCCCCTGGGGTGCCGTCGATCCGGGCCAGCATTCAGGATGTTCCCATTGGGTCATTCCCCTGGAGCATGTCGAGGGTCAAGGCGCAGCAAACGGTTGAAGTGCCCAACGCGGACACGCTCCCTGCTGAGGCCGCCGCCGAACGCATGGCCATGCAAACGGCATCGATCAGAAGCTTCATTTCATTGCCCTTTCTAAGGGCCAATGGCTGCGCCGGTGCCCTTGGGCTTGACTGGCTCAGATCAGACGGTCTTTGGGCGCCGGCCGATCTTGTGACCTTGCGGTTCTTGGCTCAGGTGCTTGCCACCACGCTTGAGCGGCACAGCCTTGCGAGTAAGGCTGTGCAAGCAGAGGAGCGCCTGCGCTCATTTATAGCGGGCAGCCATGCTTCCGTGTGTTGTTTTGAACTGCCCTCCGGCGTAGGCATCGACCTTAGCCTTGACGAGCAATGGCAACACTTTCAAGACAAGGCTGTTTGGGCTGAATGCAACACCACTTTCGCCCAGCTTTGCGGCGTTGAGGATTCTTCTGAGCTCTGCGGGCGGCGCGTGGTGGACAAGCACCCCACCTTACTCAATCGTCTGTCCTCCAACTTCAAGTTGATGGTGGAAAAGGGCTACCGTCATTTGGGTTTCGAGTTGCTCCTCGACGGCCCGGACGCCCAACCTAGGCAGCTGGTGGCCTCGTTGTTCGGGGTGCTTGATGGCGGATCGCTGGTTCGTCTGTGGGGCACCTTTCAAGATGTGACCCAGCAGCGCCAATCGGAAAAAGAGCGCCAAGCGCTGGAATCGCAGCTGAGGCAAGCTCAGAGGCTTGAATCGATTGGGCTTCTGGCCGGCGGCGTGGCGCACGATTTTAACAACATGCTGGTGGCTGTGCTCAACTACGCGGAACTTGCACTGCGCACGCTGCATACGAATCCCAACGCGGCGGCCGAAGACATGCGGTCGATCATCAAGGCCGGCGAGCGTGCCGCGGGGCTTACGCGGCAACTTCTGGCGTTTTCGCGCCAACAGCCTTTGCGCAAGCAAGGGATCAACCTGAACGAATTGATTCGCGATCTGATGCGCCTGTTGCGGCGGGTGATTCACGAATCGGTTGATCTCGATTTCGTTCCTGGGCATGCCTTGGGAATCATTCTGGGAGATCCAGGGCAGCTGGAGCAGGTGCTGTTGAACCTTGTGGTGAACGCCAACGACGCCATCGACGACATCGGGCGCATCACCATTGAAACCGAGAACGTTGTGCTCAATGGCAACTACATCAAAACGCACCCATGGGCGCGGCCAGGTCGCTACGTGTTGTTGTCGGTTTCCGACACGGGAACGGGAATGTCCGAAGAGGTTCGCGAACGCGCCTTCGAGCCTTTCTTCAGCACCAAAGCGCCCGAGCGGGGTTCGGGGCTAGGGCTTTCCACCGCCTACGGAATCGTGAAGCAACACGACGGCATGATCCATGTTTACAGCGAGCCTGGTACGGGATCGCGGTTCAAGATCTACCTTCCCATCGTTGAGCGCGCCGCTTCAACCGTGGGCGGCCGGGTGGAGGCCATGGTGCGCGGCGGAAACGAAACCATCTTGGTGGCCGAGGACAACGAGATGGTGCGGCAAGTGGTGTGCACCCTGTTGGAACGCGCGGGGTACACTGTGCTGGCGGCCAACGATGGGGGTGAAGCCGCGCGCCTGTTCGATCAACAGCAGCCCTCAATTCATCTGGCCTTGCTGGACGCGGTGATGCCTGTAATGTCGGGCCGGGCCGTGTTCCACCACATTCAGGCCCGCAACCCTGCCTTGCCGGTGTTGTTCGCCAGTGGCTACACAAGCGGCGTGTTTCCCGAAGAATTTTTGCGTGAGCATCAGGGCCGGCTCATAGAAAAGCCCTACGATTCAGACACGCTTCTGCGCCGCATTCGGGAAGCGCTGGACGCTGCCGCGGGCGGGCGCAAGGCCTAAAGCGCCTGCTTTCGTGTTGGTTGCCCTTGGGGCGAAATGGCGTAAGGTCAAGGGCGCCCCATGCCTGCGCCTGCCTACGATCGCGCGAAGATTCGTCAAGCGCTTCAGATCCTGAATATCGATCAACTCGTTTTATGCATTCACGACGCCAGCTTTCCCGGCCTGGACGACGAGGATCTGGGGCGAGGATCGCCCTATAGCCACGGCGGCCGCGCGTTTGTCCGCTTCGCGCACGAACTGGGATTTGACACCATGGCCCTGGGACCTCAAGGCCAAACCACACGCATCAACCCCTCGCCTTACGATGGCAGCGTGTTTTCACGAAACTTGCTTTCCTTGGCACCAGGGCCGCTGGCGTCTGCGTCGCAGAATCTCATTTCGAGCGCGCATTTGCAGCGCTTGCTCCAAGCCGCACCCGTGAGCCAAGGCGGGGCCGCGCGCAACCGGGTTGACCACGCGTACGCAAGCAACAGCGCCCAGGGGTTGCTCGACGGCGCCTTTGCAACCTACCAGCACGGAGGCGCCGCATTCGATGACATGCGTGCGCGGTTTGGGTTGTATTTGAGCCAAACGTTGCGGCCTGGTTCATGGCTTGAACGCGACGCGGTTTTTCAGGTGTTGTCTTCGCAACACGGCACCGACGATTGGCGCTTATGGCCGCTTCTGGATCAACAACTCTATTCGATGCGTCCGGCGCCCAACGACAGCGCACGCCGCCGCTTGCAAACTCTGTTGGCCACCTCCGCGCCTGCCATCGAGCGTTACGCTTGGGGACAATTCCTGCTGCAGACCCAACACGATGATCTGCGGCGTGAAGTGGCGCAGCTGCGCATGCGTTTGTATGGCGATCTTCAGGTGGGCTATGCGCACCAAGATCTTTGGGCCTACGGGCATCTGTTTCTTGAGCGGTATAGGTTGGGCGCTCCCCCCAGCCGAACCAACCCCGAAGGCCAAGCGTGGGGATACCCCGTTTTGGATCCCGCTTTGTACGGGGATCCGCTTCACCCAGGCCCCAGCCTTGGTTTGATGCAAGGAAGGGTCGCCAAACTTTTTGCTGAATTTGACGGCCTGCGCATCGACCATCCGCATGGGTTGGTGTGCCCCTGGGTTTACCGAACGGATGACGTTGATGGTTTGCGTGCGGTGCAAAACGGCGCCCGGCTGTTTGCTTCGCCCGCCTTGCCCGACCATCCGGAATTGGCCGCGCTGTCGATCGTCACGGCCGATCAAATCAACCTGTCTGCGCCCCGTCACGCCGACGACTGGGTTCAAAATCTATCTGTGCAGCAACGGCAGCGTTACGCCGTGGTGTTGGACGCCATTCTCGCGGCGGCCGAAAGCCAGCACGGCCGCGATGGCGTGCTGTGCGAAGTGCTCAGCACCTGGCCAGAACCTCTGCGCGCCGTGATGAAAGAGCGCGGGTTGGGGCGCTTTTGCGTGACCCAGAAAACGGATCCCCACGTTGAACGAGACTTGTATCGCAGCGAGCATCTGGCGGCTCAGGATTGGATCATGGTGGGCAATCACGACACCCCGCCTTTGCGCTTGGTGGTTTCGCAATGGCAAGAAACGCCCCACCTGGAGGCCCGCGCCCAGCATTTGGCCACCCGCTTGATCCCGCAGCTGCAGGATCGGCCTGCTTTCGTGGCCAAGGTGGTGCGCGACCCTCGGCAGCTCTGCAATGCCTTGTTTGCAGAGTTATTCGCCAGCAAAGCGCGGCATGTTTCGATCTTCTTCGCAGATCTGCTGGGGCTCACCGAAGTTTACAATCGGCCCGGCGTACAGGACGAACGCAATTGGACCCTCCGGGTGCCGCACGACTACGCGAAAACCTATCCGGCCAACGCGCATCACGGCGAGGCCCTGGATCTGCGGCGTGCGCTTGCCTTGGCGCTGGCGGCCCAAAACCCCACCCCCGACGCCCTCAATTTGGCCCAGCGGTTGGAAGAAGAAGCGGGCGATTTGCCTTAGCCCTATTCAAGGGCTGTCGGGGAACATTCCGCTACGGGGAAGAAACGTTTTGGCTCATGGCCGCGGCCAACCGAGGTGGGCGGCGATAGGTGCCGGTCAGCAGGTTGTCACAAGCGCCTTGGTGAAAGCGCGCAACGGCCCCGTCTAAATCGGCGCGCACGGCATCAAGCTCGTCGATGTTCTCGTTGCTCACGCTGAAACTTGCACCGTGAACGTCCTCCTGGAACACAACCTGGCTGCCAGGATAGAGCATTTCCAGCTGGCCAGAGATGCGCTTGGCCAGACTGCGAACGTAGGAGTTGGCCAGCGATGTGTCGTGGAAACGCGAGGGCACCACCGCCCAGCTCGCTATCACCCTGCCGGGTGCATAGACAACGTCCATCTTGCAGTCCTTCAGGTACGCGACGCACCCCGGGGACGCCGATGATTCTATTTGCGGCGGCGGTTTGGGGGCACTGGCGCAAGCGCCCCACCCCAAGCTCAGCGCGGCCCAAAGTACGCCAAAGCGTTTGCCAACCTTCCCCCTTCCTTGCATACCCGCCCTTAAGTGCACGTTTCAGGCCAGCGCCCGGCAAGGCGCCCGTTTGCGGGGACTGGTGCCCCGGGCCTGGCTATGCAATGAAAGAGGCCATGAAGATCGTGCTGCTCGACGCCTTCACCGCTGACCAGGGGCGCGCCCCTTGGCCTGGGCTTGAGGATCTGGGTGAAGTCACCAATCACCCCCGTGTGGAAGCGGAAAATCTTCACGCGCTCTGTAAGGGAGCCGAAGTGGTGATCACTAACAAAGCCACGATCACGGCAGAGCTGATGCAGAAGCTGGCGCCGCATCTGAAATACGTGGGGGTTAGCGCCACGGGCACCAACATCGTTGACATCGAGGCGGCGCGGCGGCTGGGCATCGCGGTTACCAACGTGCCCGGGTATTCGGCGCCGTCGGTGGCGCAGCTCACAATGGCGTTGATCTTGTCGTTGAGCTTGGACGTGAGTGGACACGCCAGCGCGGTGAAAGGCGGCGCGTGGGCCTCATGCCCAGACTTTTGTTTCTTCTTGCGCCCGCTTCCCGAGTGGGCCGGGAAAACCTTGGCCATCTTGGGCCTAGGCGCAATTGGATCCGCGGTGGCGCGCATGGCGCAGGCGTTTGACATGCGCGTGTTGGCCGCCGCTGTGCCGGGGGCGCCCAACAAACCCGATCGGGTGCCGCTGCCACAAGCTTTGGCCGAAGCCGACGTGGTGAGTTTGCATTGCCCGCTCACGCCGGCAACCGATCGACTGGTTAACAAAGCGTTTCTTGATGCGATGAAGCCGGGCGCCTTGCTGATCAACACAAGCCGCGGCGGCTTGGTGGATGAAACCGCCCTCATCAACGCGCTTGACGAAGGGCATTTGGGCGGCGTGGGCCTGGACGTGCTGTCTGTAGAGCCACCGCCCCCCGATCACCCGCTGTTAAACAGCCACGCGCCCTGGGCCCCGCGCGTGATCGTGACGCCGCATATGGGTTGGGGCACAGAAGAGGCCCGCACCCGCCTGCGGGCCGAGGTGGTCACCAACATCCGTGCTTGGCTCGGAGGGCAGCGACGCAACCGCGTTGATTAGGCCTGCAGTGACCGCGCTTGCAGATCCAGGTAGCGCGCGCGCACGGCCGACGAAAACCGGCCGGGATTGGGCACAAAACGCGCAAGCGACGTGGCGCTTCGCACATGCGCCCGCGCCTCCTGCAACGATGCGAACCGGCCCGCCGCGATGGCTTGCACCATCAAGTTGCCACCCGCTGTGGCTTCCACAGGACCCGCAAGCACGGTTTTGTTGGCGGCATCAGCCGTAGCTTGATTCAAATACGCGTTTTGGCAGCCGCCCCCCACGATCTGAATTCCCTGCACCGGATGGCCCTGCAACGTTTCGATGATCTCGATCACCCGCGCATAACGCAGCGCCAGCGAATCCAAGATCAGCTTGGTGATCTGCGCAGGCGTTGTGAGCGCCGGCTGCTGCGATTCCGACAATTGCAAGGACAAGGCCTGCAGCATGCTTTGAGGGTTAAACAGCCGCTGATCATCCGGGCACACCACAGGTCCTTCAAGCGGCAACGCGGCCACCTGGGCCAGCAACGTGTCGTACGCCACCTCATCGCCCTGCGCTTGCCACTCTTTGCGACAAGACTCAAGCAGCCACAGCCCCATCACATTCTTCAAGAAACGAATGCTGCCGAACGCGCCGCCTTCGTTGGTGAAGTTTTCACGCGCCACATCCGCATTGACCAAGGGACTTGATCGCTCAACGCCCACAAGCGACCAGGTACCCGACGAAATATAAGCCCAATCGCTTTGCAAGGGCGCGCCCACCACGGCGCTGCCCGTGTCATGCGTGGCAGGCGCCACCACGCGCACGCCTTCGAGGCCAGCGTTTTGCGCAACCTCAGGCAGCAAGGGGCCCAGGTCTGCGCCAGCGGGCACGATGGGTGGCAGCAAGCCGTCTCGCAGGTTGAGCATCTGCAACAGTTCGGGATCCCAGGATCCTGTTTGCGCGTTTACCAACTGCATGGTGGTGGCGTTGGAGTATTCAATCGCCACCCGGCCGCACAATTGGTGATGAATCAGATCAGGAATCATCAGCAGTTTGTTGGCTTGCGCGGGAAAGCCGTCGCGTTGGTGGGCGTGCAGCTG
>JBBSJE010000292.1:0-7384 GCA_038257535.1 Polyangia bacterium | reverse complement strand
TCAGCGAAACTGCATTCTTGAAGAGCCGGGTGCGGTAATCCCGCACGCCCGGATCTGTGGGGGCCCTGGGTGCGTAAGTGCCCAGGGCTACCCGAGCACACCCATATACGACGGCCCTCGCGCTTCAAGTCACGGGCGTTGATGCTCCCGATCTCTCCATTTCTGCTGGCGTGGCCATGCCCGTTTCCGTCGAGCAAGGAGCACCGCTTACGATATCGGCGGTGGTGTTCAACCGTGGCCTTGCCAGCGCGCCCGCGAAGATCACGTTGTTTGCGGGAGATCCCAATGCAGGTGCGCCGGCCATTCAAACGATCCAGCTGCCTTCGCCGCTTGCACCCGGTGAACAACAACCGGGTCATTCCTCGTTGAAACCATGGGGTTGGTTGGCACCGTGCCATTCGTGGTGATGGCGGATCCGGACCAAGTGGTTACCGAGCTGTCGGAAGTAAACAACCGTCGAACCGTAACGGCGATCGTGCGCCCTCCTGGTACCTTGCCCGATCCAAGCGACAATCTTGCGCCGGTGATTACCTCGGTTCCTCCCACAACCGCCATCCTTGGCCAGCTTTATACATACCAAGTTGTGGCTGTCGATCCGGAAGGTGGGCCACTTGAGTTTGGGATGAACGACGACGATCGAACGCCAACAAGTATGGTGATTGATCCGCTTTCGGGTCTGTTGACTTGGACACCCACCGGCAGACTTGGTCGACGAAATCCGAACCTCTTCGTGCGCGACATCGTTGGCAACATTACCATCCAGAATCTTCAGCTCGAGGTGCTGGATCCCGCGGATAAGCGTCCCCCCCTCTTCGAGTCAAGGCCGCTCTCTATTGCCCGACCGGGTGCCCTCTACCGCTACAACGTTGTGGTTCGCGACCCTGACGGTGGACCGGTGTCAACTGTGCTGGCGGCTGCGCCCTCAGGTGCTCAATACGACCCCGGGACCCAATCTGTCACTTGGACCCCAACGGCAGCCAACCTCGGCTCCCACGTGTTTCGCCTGTCCGCTGTTGACGACGAGATCACCTCGACCGACCAAACGTGGATTGTGACCGTAAGCCAGTCCAGTTCATCCGGCATAGACCTGACCATCGTGGCAATTGATGACAAGGATGTTGTGGCGCATGCGCAAACGCGATTGGCCACCGGAATGGCCCACGTGCAGGTGGCAAACCAAGGAAGAGGAGATGCTGCAACATTTAAGATTGGCGTGTTTGACGATACAAATCACTCCGGCCAATTTGAGCGCGAAATTGACACCCAACTAGGCCTAGCTTCTCAAAGTGAGGGAGTTTTGCCTCCCGCGCGATGTGCCCAAATGTAGTCTTGCGAAATGGACTTGTAACGTAGTTGCGCCTGCCCCACTATGGCGTACTCAAAAGTGACAATCGCGGTTGGCGAGGACGTGGTGGATGGCGCGGAACGATACGATCATACGAACGCTAACAGTGGCCAAGGCGTTGGCGAACGTGAAACGCGGCGTGGCTTTGAAGGTGCTGGCAGAAAAACACGGGTTTCCGTTGCGCAGTTTGTACCGCGATGTGGAAGCTCTAGGGGCGGCTGGATTTCCTATCGTAGAAAACGAGGGGCTTTATCGGTTGGATCCCGATCAGGCTGGATTGAATGCGACGGTCGTTGATGAGGACGAACTTCTTGCGCTTTACGCGGCACGTGCGGCGGGGGCAAGCTGGAAGGGAACGCAGCTTGGGCGCGCGTTGGATCGCCTGTGGATGAAGCTTTCGTCGAAGGGTGGGGCGGGGCAAGGCAAGTTGCTGCCCGACGCGAAGCCGTGGTTCACTGTGCGTGCGCCTTTTGCGGTTGATTACCGTCCGCACGAAAAAAAGCTCGCGGTGATTGAGGATGCGGTGAAGAAGTGCAGGACGATCACGTGCAATTACCGTGCACTTTCCACGGGCGAAGAAACGACACGCACGCTTGAGCCTGCAGAGCTTCATTGGGACCCGGGTATTGAAGGCTTGTATGTGATCGCGTGGTGCCGCTTGCGTGGCGGTGCGCGAACGTTTGCAGCGCATCGCTTTGTGTCGGTAACGTTGAATGAAGAAACCTTCGTGCCGCGCGCAGAGGCTTCTTCGCAGAAGGCTTTGCACAAGGCGTTCCGCATGTGGCGTGGCAAGAACGTTGAACGCGTTGAGATTCAGTTTGCCAAACATGTGGCACCAGAGATCCGCGAACGATGTTGGGTGCCAGGGCAAACGCTGGTGGATCAATTGGATGGCAGCGTGGTGCTTACGTTCGAGGTGGCGGGCCTCAATGAAGTTGAGCGCTGGGTGATGAGCTTTGGGGCGGGTGCGCGCGTGGTGGGGCCTGTGGATCTGGTGGAAAGGGTGCGGGCGCACGTGGCGGGTATGGTGGTGGGGTATGGGGCTGCCAGGCCCGAGTCCCGCAAGGCGCCAAGTGCGAAAGTTGGGGCTACGAAAACTAAGTTGTCCCGTGGTGACAACGGCCTCAGTTAGGGTCTTCCTCAACCCACCGCACCGAAACTCACACCCTATGCTTGACCCCGACCTACACATACTTTTCTCCCGCTACTGGGGCAAAGCCGACCCCGCAAACGCGGGAGCTGGTCCCGGCCATCACACCGTTTTGGGGCATTCACTTGATGTTGCAGCCACGGCCTACGTGCTGGTCGAATGCAACCCGATCCTGGCGTCCCAGCTTGCTGAATGCTCGGGCATTGATGCAGATAGTGTCGGAATGAGTTTTGCTGCTGTTTGTGCGCTCCACGACATTGGCAAGTTTGACACCCGGTTTCAGCGAAAGGCACCCGGCGTCGCCGATCTGATCCGGCCAGAATCAAGTCGCGAAGACTTGGGATCTTATGACCACGGAGAGCAAGGCTATCAATTGGCGATGGATGAGCCGGATCTGTCCGACATCCTTGACAGGCAGCTTGGCCCATCCGCTTCGCTGTTGCTTCGAGCAGTCTGCGGGCATCACGGTTCGTTTCCCGAGACCGGAGCTGAGCCAGATGCGTCTCGTTCTAGTATCAAGCTTATAAGCCTTCGTCGGGAGGACCAGCAGTCCCGACTTGCGTTCGCCCAGTGCATACTTGGTTTCTTCGGGATGAAGGGTGCGCGTTTTCCCTGGCCTGGGAAGCTAAGCGGAGCTCTTATGCAACGGTTGGGGGGCCTCTGCGCAGTTGCCGACTGGGTAGGATCGAACACCGCCTTCTTTCCGTATCAGCCGGCTCCAACCGAGTTAGCTTCCTACTGGGACGACGCCTCTGCCAGGGCTCGCGTTGCATGTAAGCAGTCGGGGCTGTCGCGGATTGCCTCGTCAGGGGCAGGGTTCACCGAACTCTTCCCAGACTACGCCCCTCGAGATGTTCAGGTCGTAACTGAATCCCTGAAATTGTCCGAACCAGCCCTGGTCATTGTCGAAGCAGAAATGGGAAAGGGAAAGACGGAGGCGGCGTTGTCACTTGCGGGGCGGTTTCTCAATCAAGGTTTGGCTGATGGGGTCACAGTCGCTTTGCCGACAATGGCGACCTCGAACGCCATGTTTGGCCGCGTAGAGGAATGGGCTCCCCGTGCCTTTAAGCCTGGAGACCTGCAGCTCTCCCTGGCCCACGGCAGAGCCCGCCGAGTCTCGAAGTTTCAACGCCTCTTTGAAGGCCCATTGGGTGCTCGGGATGTGGACGCGCCAGAAGCGTCAGTCGTTTGTGCCCGATGGTTCCTAAGCAGAAAACGTATCCTGCTTGCGCAAGTTGGAGTGGGCACCATCGACCAGGCTCTCCAAGCGGCCCTATCGCTGCGGCACCAGTTCGTTCGCATGTTTGCACTGTCGCGCAACGTGCTGATCATCGACGAAGTACACGCCTACGACGTTTATATGGAAGTGTTACTTGAGCATCTTCTATCGTGGCTCGGTGGCCTAAGAGTCCCTGTGATTCTGCTTTCAGCAACCCTCCCAAGCCAAAGGCGGGCTGCACTCGCTGCGGCCTGGAGTAACGGCACCGTCGGCGCCGAAACCGATGACTTCGCGACTGCAAGTTCCAGAGCCTACCCTTTGGTCTCTGTAACAACCGCAAGCGGCACCGCCCTTGTTCCAGGCGAGGAAGCCAAAGTCCAGCGAACTATCAACGTACAATACGTCGAGACAACCGATGGTCCCGTTCATCTGGCAGCAACGGCTGCGCGCCTCGTGCAGGCCGCAAAAGGAGGGGCGCGTGTTGCGTGGATCCGTAATACGGTGGCCGAAGCGCAATGCGCATTCATTGGTGTGCAAGAAGAAGCGGCAGCGATTGGCATCGACACCACGTTGTTTCACGCCCGGTTTCGAGGCGGCGACCGTTCAATCATCGAGATGAGTGTGCTTGAGAAGTTCGGCAAGTCAGCACCACCAGGAGGCAGGATCCTCATTGCAACACAAGTTGTTGAACAAAGTCTTGACCTCGACTTCGACGAACTGCACACCGATCTGGCTCCGATTGACCTCATCTTTCAAAGAACGGGCCGCCTGCACCGCCACGTGCGTGTTCGCCCAACCGGTTTTGAAGAACCCCGATTGTTTGTGCACGGACCTTCTGAATCAGCGGCCGGGGAACTGAGCTTCGGAAACTCGCGGTTTGTGTATGACGCCGCGACCCTGTGGATCGCAGCCAGGGCTGTCAGACGAAAGAACGAATTGTCGCTGCCCAATGACATTCGGCCACTGGTGGAAGAGTCCTATCACCCAGAATCCCGATCGGTACTGGTGGCCCTTGCAGGGAGCAAGGTCAGCGAAGCCGAGGCCAAGCTGCAAGGGGACATTGTTAGGCGGCGCACCAACGCTAAACGCTGTTGCATTGCTCAAAGCACAGGGCACCAAGGCGGAGGCGGAAGTCTCAACGACAGTGAGGATGCCGTGCAGGCCTTCACCCGCGATGGGGAGTCAACAACGCTGCTGCCGTTTTGGTGGGATGGAATAGGCGGCCGAGAATTATTTAGCGGCGATTCCGACCCGCACTGGGATCTTCAAGTTGATGGTCCAGGAAGTTGGCGCCTTGCCGACAGCCTGATTGATCAAACACTTTCAGTCCCGAAGCCTGACGCTGCGGACGTTAGCTCTGAACCAATCGTCCCGTCCTCTGCCTGGTCATCGTGGAAGAAACGCTTTTCGCGATTTGCGTCTGAGCCGGGCCTCGGGGATGAGTTAGTCCCCTTGCCGATGCGGAAAGTTGGAGATCGCTTTGAGGGAAGCCTCCGGTCTTTCGGCAAATGCAAGACGGTTGTGTATTCAAGAACGGTCGGACTTTTGGAGTTGAGGGAAGGCGAAGAGGAATCGTGACAATGACTGACAGTAAAGTTGAGTTGAAGTTCAACGCACTCACTGATCCATGGCTTCCGCTGATTCAGAGTGGCGGTGGCGTACAGTGGGCCTCGCCCGTTGAAGTTCTGTGCGGCGAGAAGGATGGTGTGGATCTTGACTACCCCCGTGACGATTTTCGGGTTTATGCAAGGTTGCTTCTGAGCGCGCTGGTACAGGCCGTATTCGCTGCGAAAGACCGCGAGGAGCTAATGTTGCGACTCGAAGTTCCGTTCAGCCGGCAGGAGGCTGAAAGCAACATTAAGCCAACCGTTTCAGATTTCGACCTCTTCGGCCCAACTCCGTTTCTGCAGGACCTACCGAAGTTAGATGATGGCAAGGCCCGTGGGGCAGCACGTTTCGTGTTTCCCAACGCCGATCTCTGTCAACCAGCGGTCGCCGTTAAAGACGTTTCGCTACCTGTTGCTCTTCTGGTCCTATTCATCGAGCAGGTATACGCCGGTGCTGGCGGGACGGGATACGGCCCGGGACCCGGAGGGCAGCCAGGCGTGTTCACTCTCATCGATACGGGATCTGTGCGACGCTCAGCTTGGGCAAACTCCCTATCGATCGATTTTTCCAAGGGGCTGTTCGCCCCGGACGAGCTGAGGCCCTGGTCAAATGCCAGAAAGCAAGCTGGACCGAGGGCGTCTATCGGAATCGTGGGGGGCCTATTCTTTCAGGTTCGGAGTATTTGGTTAATCGACGCGGGCGTCGGGCCGTGTTCATTCACCGGCATGATCGGGCCCAGGGTCCGGCTTTCACCGCTAGGTTCAAAGTCAAACCTGCCCCCAAAGCCTACGAAGGGCGAAGACGTTTGGACCCATCCCTGTGCACCCATGGCGATCAATTCCACCGGTATTGGACCCGTTCGTTTCAATGCAGACAAGCCCACGTGGACGGGTCTTGCGCAGGTCCTGTTCCCTGTTTCTAAGCAGAAAAAGCAGAAGGAGCACCCACTCGAGGGCGCCGCGAAGGTGCTTCAGCAGTGGCGTGCGCTTGATCTGCCCAAGAAAACTGTGGCACCTCGTTTGCTGATTCTGGATTTTGTGCGAGATAACGCGATCATTAAAAAGCGATTCTTTGAGTCCTTCTCGCTCACCCATGAATTTCTGGCGAACCGAGACTTGGTCGAACGCATTCGCGAGCTCGCAACAGAAACGGAGAACATCGCTCGAAGGTTAGGGGCAGCACTTGCCAGCGCCCATGATGATCGAAAAGCGGGGGGGCTTTCGATGGCCGACGCTAAAACAAATTTTTGGGCATCTACCGAAGCGCCCTTCCTAGATTGGCTGTCGAAAGCGTCCCAACAGAAGGTGGTTACCGACGAGGACTCGCAAGCTATCCAGGTCGAGCGCGAGGCCGTGCTGAATATCTTTCGCCGAAAGGCTGCTGCCCTCTTCGATGAACATGTAGAGGTGTCGGAGTTCGATCCTCGCAAGCAGAAACGCGTGGCTGCAGCGCGAAGAAAATTAAATCGAGAGCTGTGGCCAAAGAAGGCAACGGCGACGAATAGCGAAACCAAGGGGGTGACGAAATGACCGAAGTCATAAAAGCAAGTGTGGGTGATTCTTACGGAAGCGAGATCCGCGCGATCCGAACACGATTCGACAAACTGTCGAAGGGCGACGTGGCCATCCTTCGGCGCTGTAAGACGGCTGACGAAATCGCCCTCGAAGGCACCTACTGGCGAATAGGCAGCTCATTTGCGCACAAGCAGAGCAACTTAGCGCAGGTGGTACTTCTGTTCCCACTTGCCTCGCAGCAAAACGCGAAGGCAAAGAGGTTCTCGTTCGGAAGATTCCTGAGCCGAAAACTTGGAGAGGAGGCCGGCGCTGCGTTGAGATTCCGACGTCTCATTGACTGCCGCGATCCCGACGAACTCGCTCATCGGCTTAGAGGCATCATCCGGCTGGCCTGCAGTGACGGATCCCCCGTGGACTGGGGCGAGCTAGGCACAGACATTTTATGGTTTTTTGCTCCAAACAACAGGGTAAGACGGCGCTGGGCGCAGGACTTCTATTCCCCCGAAAGCCCCGTGAAAAGCCCCGAACAAGTGACGATCGTCCATAGC
>JBBSJE010000291.1:0-7398 GCA_038257535.1 Polyangia bacterium | reverse complement strand
TCCCTGTGCCTCTTCGACTAATCTCAACATTGGTGTGCCTTTCCCGTCCCGCCAAGGACGGCTTTGGTTGGTTGCTTGCCAACCTGAAAGGTACGCCACTTTTAGCCCGTTATGCCAATCCACAACTTCTGGTCATATCTCAATCGTGGCGGCGCGGATGGCAGATGAGGACAAGCTGCGGCCCCACACAAATTTCTGCGGAGTGGATGTCACACGCACGGTGCCCGAACCCAGGGCGCCAGTCAGAGGGCCATTGTCGCTAAGGATCGATAAGTCTGTCTGTGCGGCAGTGTCGCCATAGTCCCGCTTCCACTGCGACTTCGTGAGCTTCAAGTCGTCGAACAACGACGGTTCGAGAACCACTATGGGGGTGGGCACCTTAGTAAGCCTTCCCCCGACGTCACTTGAGGTTACGGACTCAGAAATTACTACCACCGCCGTACCTACAGCATTGCCAGCCTCGACCTTCGTCGCTTCCTTTAAGACGACCGCGAAACCCAATGCAGAGAGCCGATCTGCAAGTATCCGATCCGCAGCAGAGAGATTAACGTCGCCCACCACAAACAAGGCACGCGGCCGGGAAACCCACCGGACGACAGCGTCGAAGAGGTTCCAGCCGGACTCGTTAAAGGCCCCAGGCGTTGATCGACCCGCGAAAAATCCCACTCGTCTGGCCGGTGCCGCACCGGACACCATTGGAGCGCCCGCCTCATACCCGAAGATCGCGGCAGCATTCGCTGGCGTCCCTGGCGCGCGAGCGGCCACGATAGCCGACGACCCCGGAGCGCCCCACACGAATTTATTGGGAGACGTTGTGACGGTCAGCAGGCCTGCGGAAGCGCCCTCCGTAAGGGTTTGTCCGGCCAGGATGGTAAGCGACGTGGCACTTGGGACGTCGCCCTGGTCCACAGCCCAACGCGGGCCGGTCATTCCCAATTCATCGAATACCGCCGGCTCCATGACCACCAACGGGCGGGTCAAGCTTCCGACAAGCGGAATCACATCTTCAGAAAGACAGCTCTCAGAAATCACCACAACTGCTGAATTCTTCAGCTGGGCAGAGGAAACCGTTCGGGGGTCGGCGACAGTCACCTCAAATCCGAGACGCGCCAAACGTTGAGCCAATGCGGCGTCCGCTCCCATCGAGGCGGCCGACGCTGCCAATAATGTAAGGTTTCGGCCTCCGCTCACCGCGACTGCCTGTTCCACGGCCGGTTGGTGCTCAATTGGGCCACCGCAACCCGCAACGACCAAAAACACGCCCAACAAAATCCCAGTTCGTTTTTTCATCGACAATTTCCTCTAGACCACCGCTGACAAGGCGAACTGCCGCTACCCCAGGGGTTGCAAGCAGCGCAACTGGTAGGTCAGTAACACACCTGCCACCACCCAGGCAACCACCGATAGGGATGAGCATAGGTGATTCGAAGGGTGTTTTTGTACTCTAGAGCAAAGCGTTTGAGGGAACGAGGGTGGGATTCTGGCCTCGATGGGGCCTGTGAGAGGCGGGCAAAAACCGGGGAATGCTCGCAAAAACCGGCGATTTTTCGCCAGCAGACAAGGCTACACCCCAGGGGCCATTAGCAGCCACCACTCAAGCGACCTCAATTACACCAATCCAGCTCCGC
Organism: Polyangia bacterium; assembly: GCA_038257535.1. Lineage (GTDB taxonomy): Bacteria > Myxococcota_A > Polyangia > Fen-1088 > Fen-1088 > JAGTJU01. Next base: position 5,770 of record JBBSJE010000291.1, on the reverse strand, counting down.
CTGATGAGGCGGCGCCCTTGCCGAGGCAAGTCGTGGTGGCAGCGTAGGCCACCCCATGGCCCCGAGTATTTTGGCAATAATCGCTTCTTCCTTCACCAAGGCGATGAGACGCAAGTTGCCTTGGCAGCGCGAGCAGACCACATCGATGCCGAATGTTCTGCGAAGAAGTTCGTGCCACGCAATGTACTTCGAGGTGCGGACAGCGGGTGCGATGCCCGGCAGCGCTCGGCAAGCAGAGAAGAAGATTTCGGCGAACCGGCTGTTAGAGGGTTCCAAGGCTTCTGGATCAAGGCCCACGAACACCGAAAAACCGTTCAACGTCGGACGGCCTCTCGGGCACCAAACACATTTGCCTGTCGTCGTCGTAGGCCTCGGGTACGGGCAAGCGAACAAAGCATCGGACAATGGCAGTCGAACGGGACTTCCGGCGGCATGTGGTTCCTTCGCGGCTACCTTGCTCGTTGGTGTTGCCTTCGATGGTCTCGATCTGCTGCGCGCTGGTAATGCTTTCAACGATGCCTATATGCGAAAAGGTGAACACAACGATATCCCCCTTGTGGGGCGAGAACTTCGGGTCGTTTGGCGTGAAGAGCAGGCACGACTGAGCGGGGGCCCACTTGTTGCGAAAGGCGGAGACGCTAGAAACGCGGGGAGCCTTCACCTGCCGAAAGATAAGGCTGGTGGCAATGAGCTTTTGAACACAAAGGGATACGAAAGCTGCACACCACGCGTAGCCGTCGGTGGCGCCATCGGCTCCCTTAAGGTTATCTGCTTCGAAGATTTCACGCATCTTTTCGTCGTTGCCCATACGATTGACTGGGCTTTCGGTTGCGCCAATGTAGTTGACGGCAATGTCGGCAAGCGGCGCTTGAGGACCAGTGCGATAAACAAAGACCATTCGACTGGCGGGATTCTCAAGCAACTTGCGCCATGTCGCCCGCCCAACCTCGCCATCCATCTTAAGAAGCACTTTCGTCTGAAAATCGCAGACGGCTTGCTTCGTGGCAGCGTCAAAGGTTCCCGAGATGGCGAGTGGGGGTTTCAGCTTCATGGCCGCGCTTAGCATTTCCTGAAGTTTTTTGACCCGGACTCCCGTGGAGCCCTGTTTAAGTAGTTTGAAGCTCATGGGTCTGATCCCTACTGCCGTTCAAAATGGATCCAAAGCGATGCAGGAATGCCTTCCACGCCACTATCTTGTTCCAGAACTAGAATGGCACGCGGAAGGCCAAGGATTCTGAGCTTGTCGCCGACAAGGGCGTTATCGGCTCTTTGCAGGTTTCGGTAGGTCTTGGTCGCTGCTTTGAGGCCCGGCTCCTTGAATTGACGCTTCAGAAGAGGCGGCTCTCCAGGGGTCACTTCGGCAAGCAGCACGGCTCCGCCGGTCTCGGCCCTATACCTTCCCGGCAATACAGGCCGAGCCTCTGGGAGGTAAGTCTGCAACGGCTCCACGTCTGTGCCGACAAGAACCTCCTGGGGCACATCGTTCTGCCACATATCCGATTGGCCAGCGGGCATTCCGGAACCCGATTTCAAACCTGAAGCCTTTTGCGGCGGGGTTGGATGGGCATCGGCGAACTGCGCGCCAAGAGTATCAGGGCGCGTGGGCGCGGGTGACACAGCAGGCTGTTTGCAGCCGAAGACCGCTGTCGCAAAAGTAGCCAACAGGATGTGTTCGCGCGCTATGTCAATCATTGAGTCATTCCTACCGCGGGGGTCGTGTGGCTGTGGTGAATCGGACCGGCTTTCCCGGAGGCATATTTACGTGAGTCCAGCCACCATGGCTGGGGTCTCTTGTTCCTTATAGTAGTTCAATTCAAATTCCGCGGGGGGCACGTGCTCGATGGGGCCAAGAAGACGGAGCATAGGTGATTCGAAGGGTGTTTTTGTACTCTAGAGCAAAGCGTTTGAGGGAACGAGGGTGGGATTCTGGCCTCGATGGGGCCTGTGAGAGGCGGGCAAAAACCGGGGAAAGCTCGCAAAAACCGGCGATTTTCCGGCAGCAGACAAGGCTACACCCCAGGGGCCATTAGCAGCCAGCACTCAAGCGACCTCAATTACACCAATCCAGCTCCGCCTGATGAGGCGGCGCCCTTGCCGAGGCAAGTCGTGGTGGCAGCGTAGGCCACCCCATGGCCCCGAGTAGCGATTGCATTGCCGACGCGGCCTGGCGTGGCCCAGGTGATGGTGCCTTGGGGGGGCGCGGTGTGACCGGAGGATGTGGCATCTGCGGCGGTGGGGCCTGCGGATTCGTCGAAGGGCCAGTGTGCGACGAGGTTGTTGGAAAGCAGCGGCTGTGTAACGACCGGGGGTTGCGGGGGGGGGCTATCGGGCGGTGGTCGTTTGCAGGCCGCCAGAGCGGCAAATGAGAGCCAAAGAATGTGCTTGTTGATGCGCATGTTCCACTCTTCAATCGGTCATGGCTCTGGGCATGCCCCAGCGATAGTCTGCAGACCCAGTAGCCCTTCGTGAGTAGCGAGTGAAGGCACTGCTAATCCCATGCGGCCAAAAATTTTGCTACAGCAGCCTGCCTCTCGGGATAGGGCATCGCCATCCAGGGTGAAGGGACAACTCGGTTCTCCTTCCACGGAGAAGCGAGATCCATCCGGCGCCGTGTTACAGAAGAGGCCGTAGGCGGTGTACCCAGCGCAAATTCCTTTTGATGCCTGATATTTCTATCAACCAGGACTTCCTCTATTGGCTTGCCTTGGCATCCCATCGGACCAATGTCGGCGTAGTTGCCTTCCTGGCCGAGGCCAATCACTACCACACCGTAGTCCTCGACCGCGACGGCCGCTTGCCACACTTCCTCGAGTGCTTCTACAAGCTCCTCGCCCAGTCCGGGAACGCCATCCGCGGCCGCTGTCGAAACTTCTTGCCCAACGACCAGACCTCCGTCGTTGAGCTGATCGAACCTGAAGACACCTTCGCCAGAATCGTTTGCGCCCCGTGCAATCCAGTGAAGGATCACGTTGTTGAGAGGGTTCACGACTGGCCCGGGGCTTCCTCCTGGTAAGCGAACCTGAAGGGTGCCCCATGGGCAGCAAGGCTGCGAAGATGACAAGCCCACCCGCACACGCAGCCAACACTGCCCCTTGCGATACCTGCACGGGCCGCCCGGCCAGTGCTTGCAGCAAGCTGAACACCACCACGCCCATGTAGCTTGCTCCCGCCATCGCCACGAGCGAGGCGGTGTGTGGCCGCCGCCGTGCCACCAGCCAACCAAAAAACGGCAGCAGTTGCAGCGCGTGTAAGCCCACAAAGTGAGGCACGCGCAGGTCACCCCCTGCGATACTCCATCCTGTGACGGGAACGCCGGGGCCACCGTCGGGCACACCTACCGAGTGCGCTCCAACCACGGTAACCGCGCGACCTGCTTGTAAGCTTTCACGTTGCGCAGGTGTGGGGCCGGTCATTACAAAACCGAGCGCGCCACCAAACAATGAGATGATCAATCCCAACCGAATTCCCCACCTCACCGCCAAGCAGTCGAAGGTCCGCAAGAAAGCCACCGTGGTGACGTAACCTTGCATCAGTAAAAACAACGTAATCGCAACACCCATAACCGCAAACAGGGCGATGTTCACGGCCGTCGTGTTGAAGTGGCTAGGTACACCCCGCGCCGCCTGGGCGGTAATAACGACAATTTCAATCGTGAGCATCGCCGCCATCCCCACGCCTGCTCGGCGCATGCCGAGAGTTACCGTTCCCATCCGGCTTAGAATCCAGGCCAGAGTTAGCGATGTTATCGAGATAGAAATTGCGAACTTGCTCGGCTTAACCCAAGTGTTAACCCCCAGTAGTTGCCGAGCATCAATCACCTGCAGCAACAGCGTGAGTAGCAAAAGCCCGAACGACCCAAGCCCCAAGTAGAACAACGCAGGGCTAGCGGTGCGCATTCTGTTTGCCGCGCTGACCACGTTGTTGCCAAGCGGAATGCGGACCACCAAGTAGGCCAGGAAGCCCAGCGGCCCCAACAACAAAGTGAGCAGTAGCAAGGGCGATACCAGCCATGGCGAAACACCACGTTGCTTGGCATCAAGAAAGATCCAGCGGCCAACAAACAAATCGAACGCAAGAAAGTGCGCCCAGGCAGCCGTGGCACCTAGTTCGTTACTAAGCAACACCCGCACCCCCGCGACGCTTGGCTGCACAATCGCCGGCAGGATGTTTGCCACGTTTGGCAAAACCAAGGCCGCATACAACAGCACGGGACCAAGCACCACCATCGGCGAGTTCATCAAACGCTGCGTCACGCGCCAGCGCGGCAGCATGATCATCAAGCACCAAAACGGCAGGACCAGTAGATTGCTGAGCGAAAATACACTTGTCAGGAGTAGTGATTTTTCCATGCGCCAAACCATTCGTTGTAGATATGATTACAGCGTAAAACATAAATGTAGACAGTGTCAACTTTAAAAGTAGGCACTGACTACATGCTATATAGAAACCATGCGGATTAAAGTGCGCGGTAAACCCGCTGATGCTTACCAGCACGGTCACCTGCGCGAGGCGTTGGTGCAGGCGGGGCTTAAACTGCTAACCGAAGGCGGGGTGCAGTGCCTAAGTTTGCGGGCAGCCGCGCAACTTGCCGGCGTCAGTCACGCCGCCCCTTACCGGCACTTTGCTGATAAAGACGCGTTAATGTCGGCAATTGCCGAGCAGGGTTTTAGGTTGCTGACCGCTGCAATGAGAAACGAGCTTGCAAAAATTGATTGCGCTCAAGACAGTGCCGTCGATGACCGCGCGCGGTTGCGCGCCATCGGGGCAGGCTACGTTGGCTTCGCCTGCAGCCATCCCGCATACCTGCGGGTAATTTTTGGCGGCGTCGTTGACAAAAGCTCGTTGTCGCCCGAGCTTTGTGCCGCCGGAGACGCGGCGTTTGGGGTGTTGCTAGAAGTCGTGGAGCAAGGTATGGCCAGTGGAGATCTCCGGCTTGGCGACGCGAACTCAGTGGCGTTGGCCTGTTGGGCCATGGTTCACGGCCTGAGCATGTTGCTGATCGAAAAGGTGCTTGATCGGCCAGGTCAGATGCCCCCTGCTCCTGAGTTGCTGTTGGATACTGTGGTTCGCCTGCTTGAAGCGGGCATCGCGGCGTAGGGCCCTGCACAGCGATGCCGCGCACGAACGGTTATCGCGAGAGGGCGTCCAAGTCAGCGAGGCGTGCCAGTGCGCAAGAAAGCGCCAAAGAACGCAAGGTCTGCTTGTCCATCCTCAAAACCGCATCGGCCAGGGAAATTGCTCCTGACCGATGGGTCATCAGCACGGCGAGGCCCCAAGCTTCGCCGCAATCCCAGGCCCGATGCGCGCACGGAATGGCTTCGTTTCATAGAAAAGACCGCAGTATGCCGTTCGGCATATCGGCGTCATTGAAACCAGAAGCCAACGGGACAGCTTTAGGCAGCGCGCCGCACGTACTTGTGGTGCAAGCCACCAAACATCGGCAAGCCCACCACGCCGCCGTTGTCATTGGCCACCACCGGCCGGGGCACGGGGGAATCCTTGGCCAAGGACAAATGCGTGAGCATAGGTGAATCGAAGGGTGTTTTTGTACTCTAGAGCAAAGCGTTTGAGGGAACGAGGGTGGGATTCTGGCCTCGATGGGGCCTGTGAGAGGCGGGCAAAAACCGGGGAACGCTCGCAAAAACCGGCGATTTTCGCCCAACGGACAAGGCTGCGCCCAGAGCCAGTTGCAGCCACCACCTAAGAGACCTCAATTACACCAATCCAGCTCCGTCTGATGAGGCGGCGCCCTTGCCGATGCAAGTCGTGG
>JBBSJE010000290.1:0-7411 GCA_038257535.1 Polyangia bacterium | reverse complement strand
TTGAAATTGCGCCTTCGGCGGCCGTGGCCTTTGCGCGCGCGGTGATGAAGCCCGATCCGCACGAGCCCCACGTTCGCATTGAAGCGGCTCGCGCCCCTGAGCCGGATGTGTCTCGCACGGGCGGTGGTTTGCCGCCCAAACGCGCCAAACCCGGCGCGCGGGCCGAGGCCTACTGACCAAAGCGCGCGCGGGCTTAACCTGCCGTCCCCTTCGGCCGATGTGGCTACAGGGGACAATCAGTGACAGCACGCAAAACACGTTCAGGGTTCGATGTGCCGCGCAGAACGGCCCTAGGGGCTGTGGCCTTTGGTGCGCTGGGAATGCTGTCGCGCCGTGTGTGGGCCGATAACCCGGGGGACAACGCGCAGAACGCGGGCGCCCCGCCGGCAGAGCCCGAAGAGTACATTGGCGTCGCGCCAGGTTCGGGCAACAAGAACCCGCTGCCCAAGCCCGAAAGCGGTCCTCCCAAACTTGTGTGGACGGGGTTTCAACCCTCAGAGGCCGGTGGCCGCGTGTTCCTGCAAACCACCCAAGCCGTCACTTACGACACCAAGGCTGGCGGCAAACGTTTGTTCGTGACCTTGCGCAATTGTCGCATTCATCTGAAGAACAACGAGCGCCATCTCAACACCAGCTTCTTCGACACACCTGTGGCCAGCGTAAGTGTGCGCCAGCGTCGCCAGGACATTGAAGTGACAATTGGGCTCAAATCCCAGGTCGCCACGTCGCCGCGTGTGCAAGACGGACCCGACGGAACAAAGTTCGTGGTGCTCGATTTCCCAGCGGCGACGCAAGGCTGAATCTCTAGGAAACGCAAATGTTACCAACTTTGCGTTGACACGATGCAGTCCATTCGTGTAGCAACGCCGCATGTCGGTGTTGTCGTCACATGGGGAACGAATTGCGTGTTTGCTGGGGGTGCTCGCCTGGGTGGTTGGTCCCGGCTGCGGCAAGCGTTCGGCTGAAAAGGCGCGCGATGTGGCCCCGACTCAGCTGCAATCCTCCCAAGCTTTGAGCCTCGAGAGCCACGCGGCGCTCGTTGTGGCAAACACGGAACTGAGCCCGGCGGATTTGGTGCTGAAACAGCGGCTTGAGGGTCTGGGCTACCTTGTTTCGGTCATTGATGACGATGATTGCCGTTCCGAAGATGCCAACGGCAAACGCGTCGTGGTGCTTTCCGAATCTTCCCTTTCATCCAAAATTCTCAACAAGTTCACAGCTGCGGCCGTTCCAGTGGTGGCCATGGAGGTGGCGGTGTGGGACGACCTGGGGCTTACGGGTTCGCTCTGGGGCACGGACATGGGAGATGCGCCGGGGGTTGGCGACATCGCTATGACTTCGCCCCGCCATCCTTTAGGGGCGCAGCTTCAGGGTGCCGTGACGGTTGGCAGAGAGGCGCCCAAGATGGTTTGGGGCCGTCCCGCGGCTTCGGCGCAGGTGGCGGCCACCTTGGTGGGCGACGCCGCGAAGGCGGTGCTTTTCGGATACGACAAAGGCGCGCGAATGGTTTCAGGCACGGCCCCAGCGCGTCGGGTGGCTGTGTTCGCAGGCGATCCAACGGCGGCGAACTTTTCCTACCAGGGCGCCCAGCTTTTCAATGCGGCCGTGATTTGGGCCACACAACGTGGTGATGCTTTGTTGGTTTCGCACAGCGTGCCGCCTTCAGCACCCGACGAGTTGCTCAGAAAGCGCATCGAAGAACAGGGATATTCGGTTCACTTGGTGAGGGATGCGGAGGCTCAAGCTTCGCATGCACAAGGGAAAGTGGTGACTGTGATCTCGGAGAGCACGGTTTCATCGTTGGTGGGCACGCGGCTTACGAACGTTGCAACGCCGATCGTTTCTATGGAGCCGGCGTTGTTCGATGACCTTCGCATGACAGGAACAACGTGGCTTTCAAACTTCGGCGATGTGCAAGCGCAAAGCGAGCTAACCATCGTGGCGCCCGAGCATCCGCTGGCGGCTGGGCTTGCCAATCGGCTCGCCATTACATCCACACCAAGCAAGTTCGTATGGGGACGCCCGGGGCCGGATGCCATACGCGTGGCGCACATGGTGGCGCAAAACCCGGCGTCGTCGGTGGCGCCCGCGGAAGCGTTCGGGATTTTCGCCTACGAAGCCGGCGCGCAGATGGTGGGTGGCGTTGCCCCCGCTCGGCGTGTGGGATGGGCCGCAGGTGATGCAACACCTACCAACTTAAACGCAAACGGATGGCGGCTGTTCGCTGCAGCCATCGCTTGGGCCACCAACGCAACCGTAGGTTGCGCGGGGGTTCCCGATGGCGCGGCCTGCGACGATGGAAACGCCTGCACCACAGCCGACGTTTGTTTGGCCGGCGTGTGCACGGGTGGCGCTCCCTTGCAATGCAACGACGGCAACGTCTGTCAGGTGGCATCGTGCGATCCAGCTGCGGGCTGTCAGTACGATGCCAGCGCCAAAGAAGGCCAATCCTGTACAGCCGCCAATAGCTGTGGCGCGGGCGTTTGCACCGCCGGGATCTGTCAGGCGGAAAATCCGGGGGCCGTTTGCAGCGTGGTGCCAAGCCTTCACTGCGTGGTTCAGGGCACGGGCCAATTCTATGCCGTGTTTGGCTACAACAATGGCTCCGATACGAATACGCACATTCCCCACTCCGCAATCAATCAATTGAAATTGCAAACGCCTGCAGGAGCGGTGAATCAGGTTCAGGATCAACCTGAGTGGTTTGCCGGGGGTGGTGAATCAGCGGCGTTTGCCGTTGCGGCGCCCGTTGGTTCCACATTGAGCTGGGTTGTGGGCACGAACACGGTGCAGGCAACGGCGCAAGGGCCGGCCTGCGCCAGCGTGGTGAATACGCTCGATGGGTGGGCTGTGGTTTTGCCCGATGGGACGCGCAAAGAGGTGTTTGTGGATGCGGGCAAGGTTTTGGCTGCCACAAGGGTTGCGACCCACCCTTACTACAACCCTGCTGACAGCAATAAGGTCCAAACTCCAGGGACCTTGTCGGGACGAATTCAAGTTTCAGCGGACGGCGCCGCCAGTTACACACTTCCGCTTTGGGTTGCCCCGGGGCGCGGCGTAGAGCCTTCGGTGTCGCTTCGCTACAGCAGCCGCGCTGGCGCGGGGAACGCGGGTGTGGGATGGGCGCTGTCGGCAGGGCAAAGATCGATCACGCGTTGCCGGAAGACATGGAGGAACGCGGGGCAGCGTGCGGGCGTGCAGTTCAACGATGGTCAAGATCTGTTTTGTTTGGATGGCAATCCTTTAGTTCTTATCTCGGGCGCGAATGCCACGCCCGGCGCGGAGTACCGAACACGAGGTCAAGATCACAGCAAAATCGTGGTGGAAGCGGCAACCGACGGAAACTCATCCATTCGCTTCAAGCTGTTCACCAAAGAGGGACAGATTCTTACCCTCGAGCATCAAAGCCCCGGCACGCGGGTTGCCCACTTTGTCGAGAAAACCTGGGATCCCATTCAAACGAGCACGGAGTTGGTGACCTATCAATGGCCAGTGACGAAAGTGGAAGATCGCTATGGCAATGCCATGCACTACGTTTACGACACGGCAACAACTGACGGTTATGAACAGCACCTTCGCTACATTCGATACAGTTCCCACAAATCAGGTTTGCCCGCTGAGCGCGAGGTGGAGTTTGTGTACGAGCCACGGCCGCTTGACCACGCGGGCGTGGCGATCGTTGACCAGACAGAAGATTGGGTGTCCGGGTTCAAGCAGGCACTGACAAAACGTTTGAAGACAATCTACGTCCGCGCACCCGATCCGCAGGTGAAGGAAGTGGTTCGCAAGTACGAGCTTGCCTACGAAAACAACAGCCTCTCGGGTCGTAGCCTTTTGGCTTCCGTTCAGCAGTGTGATGGTCTGGGGGTTTGCATGCGGCCCACGCGTTTTAAGTGGCAAAAGGGTTTCCCCTCTGAGGACCCGCAAAGCAACGGCACCAATGAGTTATTTCAACATCAAGCGCTGAACAACCCAGGGATATCTCTGTTTTCAAGCCTCCAAGTGGCGGATTTGGATGGCGATGGATTGCCTGACTTGGTGTACTCGGCGGGGCCAAGCGTCGATGATTGGCGATACCGGACAAATTTAGGAGGGGGCCAATTCTCTGAGGCGAAAAGTTTCAATCTACCCAACGACCCCAATCTGATTCCGCTCGATGATGTTGATCCACTCCTCTTCGATTTCGACGACGACGACAAGCCTGAGTTGATCATTCCCGTAGGCTTTGCCCAAAGACCCCAGCGCTGCTGCTTCCGCAACGGCCCCTGCTCTTCTGTCAGCACGGAATTGGCTCCTGGCTGGGCGTATACGTTTTGGGACCAGTCGGGCAAAGAATTGGGCAACAGGGAATTTGCCACCTTCTGTATTCAGGAGGAGCGGACGCTGCTGCCCGACGGTAGGGTCACAAAGGTGGCTGACGTGACCATTGAAACCCCTCGATTTCTCACGTTTGCCGATCTGGATGGCAAGGGAGTGCTCTCGATCATCCAGAGCGTCACGTTCGACACCAATCTTGTGGACAAGCTTTCCATCAAGAATGCACCAGAGCTCGGCATTCGCCCGGCAACCATTGCAGGGTTGTCGGAGAATTTTGTCCAAGGGCCTCCCGTGCACAACGATATTTTCTTTCCAGAGAACGTATATACCGTTGACATCGACGGCAACGGAACAGCGGAGTTTGTAAGTGAGGTCGGCGTGACGGGCAAACACTACTTGGGGCGCTCGCAACTCACCGTTCGAGTTGGCAAATCGGACAAATGGATTGACCTGAATGGCTCGGGCTTGCCGGACGTGGTTGCATTTGGTCGAGACGAAGAGCCACCTCCCCCTTGGCGGCTGCACACGAACACTGGCAATGGAGTCGCTCCTCCCCTGATGTTGGCTGCGAGCGCTATAGGCGATGGCAATTTTACGGTCAATGAGGTCTCAGCCGGGGGGATCAGGTTCGATGACATCAATGGCGATGGCCGCGCCGACTTGATAGCGATTGGCAAGTCGGCCAGAAAAGATGGCAAGATCACCATCGCGATCCGGACGCCCAGCGGATTTAGAGCGGTGAAGACCAACATCGAAGGGGCGAACTACACCAAGCCTTCAGTAGAGAACCCAGGTATCAACGTGGTCGACGTTGATGGCGATGGACTTCGGGATTTGCTCTTCACCCGCACCACCAACCATAGGACGGAATTGGTCTATTACCGGCGAACGGGCACCAAGCCCGACTTGCTCAAGGAGATCGTTAACGGTGATGGCCTAAAGGATGAAGTTGAGTACGGCTACTTGGGGTCGAAGACAGAATCGGTGGCGGGTACATTTCGGCTTTCAAACACCTGCCGGGGGCGCAGCTGCATGCGCACGGGGCTTCATCTTGTAAAGCGGTTGAAGCAAGATAGCGGCCTAAACAACGCGCCTAACATCATCGAATATCGATATGTAAGCGGGAAACGCGATCCTGTGTCTGGCGGCTTCTTGGGCTTTGAAAAAGTTATCGAGTCTCACAGAACCCGCGGGCTTGAGATCCACAATACCTACTTCACCACTGAGCTAGAGGCCGGCATGGATCGGGCGTTGCTGGAGCGGTATGGGCCGCTGTTGGCTGGTCAGCTCAAAAGACAAGAGCGATTCATCCTCCGAGCGCCTGACAGCGACGAATTCCAGAAAACCGACACGGTTTTCAATCATCGCGTGTTCGAGTACTACGGCCAACGCTCCTACGCCGTGAAGCTACAAAGTACAACCGAGAGCTTTCATGATTGGCGCGCGGGGCGAACGGGGGTTGAGCGGATCACAACCCGCACCTATGCCTACTGGGAGGATGAATATGGCAACCTGAAAAGCGAAGCCACTCGGGTAACGCCGCTCAGGGTGGGCGCGCCTCAGAGAAGTGTCACCTACACCGAGTATGCCAATACGGACACGGCTGCTGCGCCTTGGCTTGTGGGTTTGCCCACCAAAACCATTCAAACCCTTCAACTAGGCTCTGACACGCATCAGGTTGAGCGGGTAAGCACTTGGGAAAGAAGCCCCTCAACCGGCGCTGTAGACGCGAAAAACGTGATGTGGCCGTCGGACGGCGATCTTTATAAACGCGAGGAGTATCAGTACACCCCGGAAGGCCAAGTTTCGCAGGTCACCGAGAAGGCCAATGGCATGGTGGATCGCATCACGACCACAAGGTATGACGAGCGCGAACGGCAGTTCGTCGCGTTTTCCAAGAACGCTGAAGGGCATACCTCGAAAATGGTCATGGATCCCGCCTTCGGCTTGCCGGTGTGGGTGGCGGATGCAAATGGTGCTGCGGTTAGAACCACCTACGACGGCTTTGGGCGCTCGCGGTTGGTTTCAATGCCCGATGGCGACTACACGTCAACGGACCATCGGTTTGCGGCAGATCGATCGGTGGCCAATGCAGCGGTTGTGAAGAAACAGGGCTCGGGCACGTCGGCCATGGTTCAGTTCGACCGCTTGGGCAGAGCGGTGGTAGAGTCTGTTGTAAATTCGCAGCAAACGGCGGGTTCGTGGACCACAACACGCACGTTCTACGACGTTCGCGGCAGGATTGTGGAGAAGGATGTGCCGTTCGCTGAGGTTGCACCAGGGGTTCCAGGCTCTCGAAGTCCTTACGGCTCGGCTAAGTTCTCCCACGATGAACTGGATAGAGAGATTAAAGTCACGCGGCCGGATGGTGTGTTCACCGAGGTGCAGTATCTGGATCGCAAGGTGATTGCCATCGATGGCAATGGCAATAGCCGCTATCAGCTTCTTGACGATGTTGGGCGCATCGTTGAAACGGGAGCCGCCAATGAACAAGGCCGAACCACCTTCACGTTCGCCCCTGACGGACAGCATGCGGGAGTCACGATCCACAAAGGCACGTCGCAGTTTCACACATCATTCAAGCACGATGCTTTGGGCCGCGTGCTTGAACAAAACGATATGGATTCTGGATTAACCAAGACCTTTTACAACGGCTTCGGCGAGGTTCGCCGCCAAGAGTACGCCAACGGCGATTGGGTTGATCTGCAGGTGGATCGGTTGGGCCGGAACATAGAGCGCAAAGACCGCGAGGGCACGGCGCACTTTTTCTGGGATTCCGAGCGGCATGGCATTGGCCGCATGACAGGGAGCCACAGTCAGGATGGCGTTGCGGTGGCTTATGTGTACGACAGCATAGGCCGTGAAATCGCAAAGGGTTTCTTGCCACCAAATTCGGCAGGCTATTCTTTGTCGCGCAGCTATGACGAGCTTGGCCGCTTGTCGACGATTACCTATCCCGATCTGCAGGGGGCAGAGGCGCCGGAAGAAAAGCATGTTGTGGTTCGTTACAGCTACAACCCCACCACGGGACGCATCAACGATGTGGTGCAAGACGACGCCACGCCCACCGGCAAGCTACTGTGGAAGGCGGTTG
>JBBSJE010000289.1:0-7430 GCA_038257535.1 Polyangia bacterium | reverse complement strand
TATCACCCGCGGGGCTCTGCGCGCCGGTAACGAACAATGCGCTAGGCGCCGTGCCCACAGCCCACGTGACTGCCGCATCGAAAAGCGCCCAAGCGTTGGCGTTCATGTTGGCGGGCACGCCCACACCAGCGAAGAAGCCCACGCGTCGCGCGGGCGCTAGGCCCACCACCATTTGTGCCCCGGCGTGATAAGCAAAGATCGCAGAGCGCGCGGGCTGCCCCACCAGCGAAGCAACGTGCAAGGCCGTAGGCGCAGGCTGGCCCCACACCAGCTTGCCCGGCGCATCCCGCAACACCACTAGACCCGATAGGCCCGCGCCCAGAGGGTGCTGCGGATCCGTGATCGTGACTGAAGCGGCTTCAGTGGCGCCCCAGTGGGTATCGAAGGTGGCGTCGGTCATGCCCAACGTGCGGAAGTTGCCGGGCTCTGCCACCACGAAGGGGACGGCCACGGCGGCGAGGGCCGGGCTGAGGTTGGCGCTGAGGGTGCTTTCGGACACGACCGCTATGGTTTTGTTCGCAAGATGAATGGGGCGCGCTTCGCGATCTTGCAGCGGCCACACACCGTAGCCCAGAGCTTCGAGCCGCGTCTTCAACGCCACATCCTCTGCAGAAAGCGGGCTGGTGGCGCCCACGATCAGAACCGCGCGCTTCTGCCCAGGGCAGCCGCATGCGAAGGCTGCGTCGCAGGTGATCGCGCTGGCGGTGGCGGTGGCGGCGCTACAACTGCCGGCCTGGCAGGTCTCCCCGGTGGTGCAAGGATCCGCATCGTCGCAAGCAGCGCCGTTGGCGGCGATCTGGCAATCGATGAACTCGGGGTGGGCCAGGGTCCACGCGTCTGTTTCTGCAAGCGCGCGTGCGTAAACACGCCATTCGTCGAGTTGTCCCTCATAGGCCAAAGCGCCGTCTTGGTTTGAGCCTAAAAACAGTGGGAAGCTGGCATCGAAGGCCAAGGTGGAAACGAAGGGAGCTCCTGTGGCGCGCAGAATGCCATCGACGTAGAGACGACTTTCGCTGCCGTTCCACGTTGCGGTTATGTGATGCCAAGCGGCTGCGGTTAAAGCGCCGTCGCAGATTTGGTTGCCTGCGATTGAAAAACAAACAACACCTGAAGCGCTTTGCAGCAGATGCACCACAGTGGGCTGCGCGACGCTGCGGCGGAAAAGTAGGTATTGATCGCCGGAGGCCGGGTGGACTTCGCGCTTGATCCACCCTGCCACGCTGATCGCGTTGGTGATGGCATTGAGGGTGGGGCTGGAGGCCACGCGGAGGTGCGCGCCTGCGGTTAGGGCGATTGCATGGCCGACGCGGCCTGGTGTGGCCCAGGTGATGGGGCCTTGGGGCGTGGCGGTGTGAGCCGAGGGTGAAGCATCGGCAGCGGTGGGGCCTGCGGATTCATCGAAGGGCCAGTGGGCGATGAGGTTGGTGGAAAGCAGCGGCTGTGCAACCACTGGGGGTTGCTGGGGGGTGGTAGGGGCTGATGGTCGTTTGCAGGCGGCGAGAGCGGCAAGCAAGGCCCAAAGGATGTGTTTGTCTATTCGCATGATTCCCTCTTCGTATGGGAGGCCCGTGCATCCCATTCCCACTTTTGCTTTGTGCCGAGGCCCTCACTATCGACACCACCATCGCGCGCTCCTCGGGTTATCAACTTCACGGAGAACAGGGCGTTTGTAGACCTAGGTAGCGGCTAAAAGTCCAGGCTCAGGCCCCTGCCGACACCTAGGGGATCAGCGCGCTGATGCGAAATCAAAGCTCCTCCAATGAACCAACAATCGTCTCGGCATCTTCGAGTTCGGAAGCAACCTCCTCGAGCTTCTCGACTAGGGCAATGTAGGTGACAAGAGCAACGTCTCGCGAATTGGTCAGGTACCAAACGCGGATGAATTCCTGGTCTGAAACAAAATCGGAACTCACTGACAAGAGATTTCCCCTCAACTCCCTCATGTTCTCGACCCGCCCCAAGCGTCTTGAGCCCGCGAATTCGTGCATCAAGTTTTGCAAAGCCTGCATGTCGATGTGCGGTTCAGCTCCAGACTGATATCGCCCAACTGAGAACTGCAGCGCTCCAGTACCGCCTTCTTTCGCTAGAGTGGGAGGAGGAAGCCCCGGGATATCATGGGTCACGTCAACCCAGCCTTGCGGCAATGTAATGGAGAGTCCGGCGAAATGCACTTTAGGTTGGTTCATTCGAGGGTTCCGCTAGGTGGGTCGTATGGAAGCATGTGAGTAGGATCTGCCCATTTTTTCGCCTGGTCAGATCGGAATGTTTTCGCGCCGGAGGCCGTATTTGGTTTGAAATCTGCGTGGTTGACTCCCTTAGGCCAACTTGACCCTGCGTATTCAGATGGATGGGTCCCACCAACAACCCGAACGTCCTGCCCTGCTTGCCCCGATTTTGCAAACTCGAAACTCGTGTCCGGATAGCGAGCGCGAAGTTGGTCGGGCAAGTGGCCGGGTCGATCCGAATGCAGTGTTGAGCCACGGGCTGCAGCAGCTTTTTGCGAGCGTTCACCGCACATTGTTGGATCTCGGAGGTCCAATCGAGGGCCAGAATCTGGCCTTGTTCCCTCAAACCCTTTACCCTAGAAGCCAAAAAACCCCTTCGAAACGACTATTGGCCCGAAGTTGCCTAGCAGGAATACAGAGGGCGCCACGTCGCGCACGTGGTAGGTGGCGGCCAGTTCGGGGCGCACCACCATGGCGCGCATGCTGCCCAGGCCGAAGGGGATCTGCATTTGCTGGGCGATCAGGGCGAGCTGCTTGTTAATGGTAGCGGCGTCGTCGGTGCCGCCGGTCATGCCTGTGATCATCAGCGGGGCGGCGATGCTGCGGCCAAGAAAGGGGGTTTGAAGATCGATGGCGGCGGCGTCAACTTCGGGCAGGGCGTTGTGAATCAGATGAACGTGTTCGAGCAGCGTGCTGCGGTGGAAGGCGCCGGCGCCAGACGCGGTGATGGCGAGGTGATCGGCCTTGCGGGAGGTGATGTCGGACATGAGGGGTGATCCCGATTTTGTGGACTGTTCCGTTCAGCAGCCAAGGGTGCGCAGTTTTGGCCGCCCGCGCAAGGCTGATCGCGGGGCTTTCGCTCATTGCCCTACATTGTGCCTAAGTGCTATAACGGCGCTCCGATGAGGGAATGCAGCATGGAGTCAAGCCCTATTTGGGGGCGCTTAATCTTATGTCTAGGGGTGTTCTCAATTGGGATAAGCCTCCTTTCGGCGCCAACATTTGCCGCGACCGATCCCGCCGAACTGATGATACGCAGCGGCGTTGAGCTTCGACGACAGGGGCGCAACGAAGACGCCCTTCCGAAGTTTCAGGGCGCCTATGAACTGTCACGCAGTTCGCGGGCTGCCGCACAGCTTGGGCTGTGCGAGCAAACGCTGGAGATGTGGGAGGAAGCGGAACAGCATCTATCCGAAGCGTTGCTTGGCCAATCAGACCCTTGGGTGACGCGGAATCGAAAGGTCCTTGAAGAAGCGCGTGCCAGAGGGCGAGAGAATCTCGTGTCGGTGCAGCTGCTCGTAGAGCCCGCCGAGGCGATGATCACAGTGAACGATGTCACTGTAGGACGGGCTGCAGAAGCTTCCACTGTTTGGCTAAAAGAAGGAGATCTTCTTGTTACCGCTTCGCTGGCCGGCTTCGAAAGCCAATCCTTTAAACGCAGGATGAAGGCTGGGGATTCAACGCAGGTGAAGATGAAGCTCGCGAAGCCAACCGCGCCTCCCCGGATTTCGGCTGCCGCATCTTCCACAGAGGCGCCTCCTCAAAGCGCGCCCCTTGGTGGCCCAGCAGCCACCGATGTGCAGGCGAGCGACTCTGTCCACGCAGAGCCCCGCAATTGGCGGCCGTATGTGGGTTGGGGCGCCGTGGGCGTAGGCACCGTGGGGCTTGGCGTTGGCTTACTGGGTTATCTGGCCCACAATAACGCCGTGAGCGGTTTCAATAAATTGGGCTGCCTCAAAGGGGAGGGCGTGATTGTTGGTCCGGAGGGCTGCGAAGGCTTTGACAAGGACGTTGGCAGCGCCAAAACGCAGGTTGCGGTGGGCCTCATCGGGGCGGCGGTGTTCGGGGGCTTGGGCGCCTGGCTGCTGACGTCGGGGGGGTCGGGCGCCAATACGGAATCTGCCGTGGGGCCCATTTGGGGTGTATGCAAACCTGAAGGGGGTGTATACCCGGGCGCGGGCTTGAGCGTTGGCTGTCGCGGGCAATTTTAGTGGGAAATAACTAACAACGTAGCGCATACCTTCGCCGATAACTTTCTCGCAGCGTCTTCTTGCCGTTCTTCAACCTAGAATTGCCATGACTAAACAAAGCGTCCTTGCCCCTCTGCTTTTTGCGTTTCTCGCATCAACCTTCATGGCCGCCTGTAGTGCGCAAAACAGGCTGCCAGCGGTGGATGCCTTACCAGGCGACGACAACGGTTCGGACGACAACGGGGCGCTGCCGCCAAACTCCGACGCTGCCCCGTCCCCCATCGTGGAACAGGACGGCGGAGACAACACTCCCAAAGAAGATGCACCTGTAAGTTTGGGCCCCTGTATAGACGGCACCTACGATCACGATTCAAACGACACTACGGCTTGCGTTCCCTGGTCGGATTGCGAGCCCGGAACCCAAGTTGTTGGTGAAGGCACAGCCACACTGGATCGCGTGTGCAACGCGTGCGCACCTGGAACCTTTTCTGCAGAAAAAAACGCTGTATCGTGCAAACAATGGACAGATTGCCCAGCGGGCGACTTTGTTGCCGCAGCGGGAAGCCTGTCTGAAGATCAGCAGTGCATGAAGTGCCCAGCGGGCAAGTTCACGGCAAGCCCCAACTCTAGCGCATGTGTTGACATCGGCTCGTGTGCTCCCGGAACCGAGCAGACGGCCGCAGCCATGGGCAACACACCGGCCACCTGCGTGCCGTGCGCGCCTGGCACTTACTGTGCCGGTGGCGCCACCGCCAAGCAGGCTTGCGATGCGAACTCTTGGGATCACGATTCTAACGCCGCCAGCAACTGTGTGCCGCGTACGCCATGTGTTGAAGGCCAGTTCGTTTCCACGTCCGGGTCGCCTATTAGCGATAGAACTTGCTCGCCTTGTGCCAACGGCACCTACAGCACGGCGACCAACAGCGCCGCGTGTATGGCGTGGCGCCCGTGTCCCAAGGGCGAGTTCGTTAGCAAAGTTGGTACCGGTTCCACCGACCGCGAATGCACTAAGTGCCCTGATGGGCGTTTCAGTGACACAGAAAACGCGGTTGGCTGCACAGCATGGACCCCCTGCGGTGAAGGGAAGTTCGTAAAGGCTGCAGGATCGGTTTCAGCGGACCGGGTTTGTGAGTCTTGCGCCACGGGCACGTTCAACAAGGCCCAAAATGCGACCACTTGCGGTGCGTGGGAAAATTGCCCACCAGGCAAGTTCGTAAGCAACACGCCCACAGGATCCGTCGATCGTGTTTGTGTTGATTGCCAAATGGGCACGTTAACAACGGCTCCCAACCAATCGTCATGTTTGCCACAAGGAGCTTGTGCGGCCGGCACCGAACAAACGGCAACGGCCACAGGCTCAACGCCGGCGGTTTGCACCCCGTGCGCCGCGGGGAACTATTGCGCAGGCGGCACAACGCCCAAACAAGCTTGCGCGGGCGACACGTGGGACCACGATTCCAATCCCAGCACAGCCTGCGCATCGCAAACCCCCTGCTTGGCCGGCACCAAAGTGCTGAGTGCAGGCAGCGCCACCACACCCCGCACCTGTCAGGCCTGCACTTCGGGCTACACAACAACGACAAACGCGATGTCGTGTACGCCTTGGAAGACCTGCGCGAAGGGAGAATTCATGAAGCCGCCAGGAACAAGCCAGTCCAACACTGAGTGCTCTCCTTGTGCTAGTGGCAGCTACAGCGACACAGAAAACGCTGTTTCGTGCAAACAATGGGATCCCTGCGATCCAGGCTGGAGCATCGTCCCAGGGGCTGGCGGTAGCGCAACAGCAAACCGGCGGTGCGAACCATGTGTAAAGGACATATCGTTCAGCACCACGCAGAACGCGACCTCCTGCACACTATTGGAAACCTGTAAGATCGGGTTTCACGTCACGAACGCACCATCGACCACGCTGGACCGCACCTGCGCGAAATGCCCAGACGGGGAGTACACAGCGCAACCCAACCTTCAAAAGTGCACACCGCAGGGCCAATGTGCTGCAGGAAACGTGCAAACGGCTATGGGCACCGCCACAAGCCCGCCCCAATGTGAAACGTGCTTGCCAGGCACTTATTGCGCAGGTGGAACAGCACCCAAACAGACCTGCGGGGTGGGAGCTGACACCTGGGATCACGACGGCAATGCGGCAACCGCTTGCGTAGCGCGCGCCACCTGCCTGGCGGGCACCAAGGTTGGGAACAACGGTTCGGCAACCACCCCCCGAACGTGTGTGGCCTGCACTCCCGGCACTTACAGCAACACTCAGAACGCAACGAGTTGCACGGATTGCTCACCGGGGTATTTCAGCAACACCAACAACGCCACGTCTTGCACAGGCTGCGTTGCGGGCACCGCAAACGGATCCCCGAAAGCCACAGCTTGTGCGGACTGCGCGCCCGGCACATACAGCACGGCCAACGCCACGGTTTGCACAAGCTGCCCCGCAGGCAGCTACAGCAACGTGGCTAAGGCCACGTCGTGCACGACTTGCGTGGGAGGGTTCAATAACGTTTCTGGATCAACCTCATGCACGCCGCATCGAACTTGCTCGGCGCCTTGTCAGGTGCAAAGTGCAACGGGAACAACGACAGCTGATAGGGATTGCAAGGTAGCGCCGGTGGTTGAGGTCGCAATTTCTGGTAGTGCCTCTAGTTGTTTTCGGCGCCAGACCGGCGCTGTGTGGTGCGTGGGTCAAAACGCCTACGGCAACCTCGGCATTGGCTCAACGGCAACCCACTCGGTTGCACCCGTGCGGGTCACGTCGCTTGGCAATGACGTAACGCGGATAGTTGCCGGTGATCGCTTCGCTTGTGCGCTTAAGGCAGACAAGAGTTTGTGGTGCTGGGGCTACAATCCGCAATATCAACTAGGAGACGGCAGCCCTACCACAAGAACGTCGCCCGTTTTAACAACCTCTAATGTTGTGGAGGTTTCTGCTGGAAGCGATACAACCTGCGTCCGAAAACAAGATGGCACTCATTGGTGTTGGGGCGCAAACCTTTTTGGGCAAACCGGAATTGGACACAAGGATGGCAATGTAGCGGTTCCCACACTGATTCCGGCGATTCCATCAAACTCCAGTGATTTTTCACTGGGCAGATTCGGTTGTTATGTCGCGCAGAACGGAAACGTAAACTGCTGGGGAGGAACGCCCGGGACTATTGCGGCAAGTTTATCACCGGTGCCCTTTACCATTCAGGCAGCGCGGGTTTTTGTAGGTGGTAACCACGTGTGCAGC
>JBBSJE010000288.1:0-7506 GCA_038257535.1 Polyangia bacterium | reverse complement strand
TCGCCCTTTTGTCCCGCTGACAAGTGTCGTTCCGCCACGCGCAAACGACGCCTCACCTGGCGTCGCAAGCGGCGGCCCCGACGCCTTTCGGTGTCCTGACCCAAACTTTGGCGAACTTGTCCGATCGTAAGCGTAAGCGCAAAGCCCACGGGTGGCACAAACAACAACCACAGGAACCAAGAAGAGCGATAAAAGGTGGTGCCCAGATCGCGGCGCAGATGCGATTTGGCCCGGATCGGTCGCAATTCGGTGGGCAGCACGTTTTCAGCCGGGGCGCCGGTGTTTGTAACCGAGGGAGCGGCCACAGACCCCGCGGCGTCGCCCGCCAGTGGCGACGCTTCGTCACCGGCCACCGTCAGCGCAATGGGTAGGCTTCGCGAGGTGGCGTAGCTTGCCCGTGCCGGATCAAAGTACGCCAAGCTCACAGCGGGCAGCGTGACATTGCCTGGCTTTTGCGACAGCAGAAGCACTTCCACAGTCTTGGTGCCCGAGACGGGTTCACCGGGCACAACCTCAACGGTTACCTTCGGTTCATAGGCCTTGAACCCGGGCAGCCGCGGCAACTCGGGCGGCACAAGCTTTTGAATGTTGCCCTGCCCGCTGACCACCAATTTGACCGTCACCGGCTCTCCCACAGTGACACTGGTGCGATCCACGCTGGTGGTCAGCGAGAAGCGGCCAACCGCCGCACGGTCGAAGTTCGGCGGTTGACCAGTTTTTGGCAGCGGTGTGACTTCAATCTGGATTGCATCGGCCTTGATGTGCTGGGTTCGCATGGTGGAACCGAAAAAATCGACGCGGGAAATCTCGGCTTCCAAAGGTGCGATCATCAGGCTGCCCGAGCGCAAAGGGAACAGCGCCCGCCGCAACAGCGGGGCCACAAGGTAGGAGGCGCCGTTGTAGGTTTGGGGGGTTAAAGACAGCCCACGCTCATTGCCTGGGATGGGCAAATCCTGCACCCAGAACCCGTCGGTGTGCGGCTCTTTCAGCGTTTCGTATTTGTCCTGCTGCTCTGTGAGATACAGGTACCACTCGGCGGTCACCTGTTCGCCTACGTACACTTTGGTTTTGCTGGGAACCACGCGCACAAAGTTTTGTCCTTCGCCATCTCCTGTGGAGCGCGGCGGTGGGCGCATCAAGCCGCCCAAGCCTGGCAAAGATCGTGAAGGCGCCGCAGGGCGAGCAGAGCCCCCCGTGGCGTCAACAACGTTCATGACCACGGGCGAGGTTTGAATGTCGCGGCCATCAATTTTGACCTTGGCAGCGCCAATCGTAACGACGCCGGTTTTTAGCGGCTGAAGCTCGTAACGCCAGGTGTAGACCACCTGCATAAACGTGGTGCCCGACCCCATTTTGATTTGGGTGCTTTGGCTAGGGTGTTCGCCCAGGACGCGAAAATCTTTGAAATTTGGTGGCCTATATCCCGTGGCGCGTGCGTCATCCAACACCAAGGTGACCTCGAACAAGAAGGAGTCGTCCAAGGGAACTTGCGTTCGATCCGAGCGCGCCACAAACGACTGGGCCGCCGCCAAAGCAAGGCCCACAGCCAAAAACCAAGCGCCCGCAAAAGCCGTAACGGCCATCGGCACGCGCCATCGAGCGGGGGCATAAAAAGAACGCAGGGTCATGGGCCAAGACATTGTGAACGTAGTCGAAGGCGCTTACCAATCTTTCACAGGGGGACGCCGCCGTACGGCACGCATCCGCGCGCGCTGGCGTTCCATTTCCTGCGGGCTTTGTTCAAGGCTGTCCAAGATGGCGTTAATTTCTTTCATATCAGCCGGCTCGGCTTGCCCTTCTTGGCCCTCTTGGTCTTTTTGGCCTTGGCCCGATTCTGGAGGTTGGGGCCCGGGCGGCGGTTCGTTGGCTTCGTCGTTTGGCTGAGGCTGTTGTTCGTCCTCGCTTGAGCCCTTGCCATCTTCGTCTTGGCCGTCCTGGTTCTGATTCGGCTCAGACTTGTCGTCTTCGGGCGGCTGTTTTTGACCGTTGTCGTCTTGCTTGTCTTGGTCGCCCTTGTCTTGGTCGCCCTTGTCTTGGTCGCCCTTGTCTTGGTCGCCCTTGTCTTGGTCGCCCTTGTCTTGTTTTTGTTTGTCTTTGTCTTGTTTGTCTTTGTCCTGATCGCCCTTATCTTTTTCGTTCTTCTCGTCTTGTTCGCGCTTGCTACGCAGCGCCAACTCCAGATTCCACTTGGCGTCCGCATTTCTGGAATCTAGAACCAAGGAGCGCTTGTAGGCCTCTACGGCTTCGGCGAATTTTTCGCCTTGAAAGAACGTGTTGCCCAAATTGTAAAAGGCGCGTGCGCGCAGCGACACATCTTTGGATTTGGTCGCTTCCAAGAACGCTTGCGAGGCTTCGTCATTTTGTTTTAAAGCGGCAAGCGCGGCGCCACGATTAAATTCTGCGGCCGCACGGGATTGCTGATCCGCCAAGCCATCTTCAGCGAGCGCCTTGTCGTAAAGTTCCAGCGCTGCTTTCGCCTGCCCCTGCCGCAGCTTCGCATTGCCTCGCTCAACGTTCTTGTTGCTGGCGCGCCAAAGATCGAGGCCCATCAAAGCGGGCAGCACAAGCACCAGAAAGCCGCACACACGTATTTTCATGTCAGCCGCCTCCGGTCACCCAAGCACGCTTCGCCCACCAGCAACAAAAACGCCGGAAACAAGAAGATCTCAAACACCTCGTCGTATTGCTTGACCAAGCGCGCCTCGTTCTCGGTGCGTTTGAGACCTGCCAAGGCCGTCTCGATGGCTTCAACACCAAACCGGCTGCCTTCGGCGCGGATGTATTCACCGTTGGTTTTGGCGGCTAGCTGCGACAACATATCTTCGGCCAAGCGCGAGGTGACGTACTTGCCCTCGCCGTCTTTGAGATAACCCAACACTTTGCCTTCTTCATCAACCTGCGGAATCAACTCGCCTGAGCGAGAGCCCACGCCCACCGCGTAAATTTTGATGCCCAGGCGAGCCGCTTCCGCTGCCACGTCCAGCGGTTCGCTTTCCGTGTCTTCACCGTCTGTCAGCAGCAAGATGACCTGCGCACGGGTTTCCCCCCCCTTCGACCGCAAACGGGTTAGTTGGCCCAGGGCCGATCGAAGCGCCCTCCCTACCGCGGTGCCGCCCACAGGCATGTCGGTGGGCTGCAGATCTCGCCAAAACAGTTTTACAGCGGCGTAATCGGTGGTTGGCGGATAGGTCAAGGTGTCCCCCGCGAACGCCACCAGACCCACGCGATCTCCCGCCAAATTGTCCATGAGTCGTTCCAGCTCGCGCTTGGCGCGCTCAAGCCGCGAGGGGTAGATGTCACGCGCCAACATGGATTTGGAAAAGTCCAGGGCCACCACCAGATCGAGGCCGCGTTGTTTTTCCAGCTTTGCACGGCCACCCGCTTGCGGACGCGCCAGCGTGATCACAATCAACGTAAGGGCCAAGGTAAACAACACGGGGCGCAGCGCCTGGCGCGGACGCGACACGTTGGCGCTCATGCGCGCAATCAGCGGATGTTCGCCCAACAGCGCAAGCCGGCGGCGGCGTCGCGAAAACGCGCTCACAAATGCAAACACCAGCAACGGAACCAGCAGCAGCAGCCACAGGAGATCTTCGGACGCCAGGCGCATCATGGCAAGCGCCCCCAGCGTGTGAGTCGCATGGCCAGTTCAAGCAGCATCAACGCAAACGCGGGCCACAAGAACCAAGGGAAAAGTTCCGCGTAAAGCAGACCGCGGTCGTCCAGTTTGGATTTTTCCAGGTCTTCGAGAATGGCCTGGAACCGGCGCGCCAAGGCTTGCGTGTCGCTTGCCATGTAGGGGCTGCCGCCTGTCATGGTGGCAATTTGCTCAAGCAGCTTGGGATTCACGGGATGCCGGCGGCCTCCTTGCGCCTCGCTGGGATCGTCCGCCGAATCGTTGGTGCCCGCCAAAATTGTGTACACCTTCACACCCAACGCTTGCGCCATCTTGGCGGCTTCAAGGGGCGAGATGTTGCCGGAGTTGTTGTCGCCATCCGTTAACAAAATCACCACTTTGGATCGCGCTTCTGATCGACGCAGTCGCCCCAATGCAACGCCCAGTCCATTGCCAATCGCTGTGCCTTTGCCATCAATGATGCCCAACTGCAGATCAGCCAGCATGCGCAGGAAGGTGGCGTGGTCTAGCGTGGGCGGCACGTAGGTATAAGCTTCGCGCCCAAACAACACCAAGCCCAACCGATCAGAGAGGCGGCGGCCCACAAAATCACGAATCACAGCTTTGGCGGCTTCCAAACGGTTGGGAGCCAAGTCGCGCTCTTCCATAGATCCCGAAACGTCGAGGCTCAAGATGATGTCAATGCCCTCAAGTTCAATGGCATCGTCGATGCGTGTGGTTTGGGGGCGCGCCAACGCAAGCCCTGCAAGCATCACGGCGCATAGGCGCAGCACCTGGGGCACGTCTTTGAGACGCGCCACCAGGCCGGGTTTTTGCAGCGCAAACTCGTGCGTGCGGGCGTGGCGCATGGTGCCTGTGCGCTGGGGCCGCCACCACCATCCCGCCAAAATGATCAGCGCCGCTGACAAAGGCAACAGCGCCAGCGCGTACTTGTGCGCGAAGCGAAAGCCCCCCGCGTCACGCATCGTCCAGGCATAGACCGCAGCGATCAAAGCAAACGCCACCGCTATCAGCGCCCAGGGCACAACACCACCACGTGGGGACGGCGGGTGCGCATCTGTGGATGCCGGAGCACGGATGGAACGATTAACCACGAGAGGCCTCGGGGTGGTCGGTCGTTGGGGAATCAGAAACCGCGGGCGGCGGTGGTTGGGTGCTGGTTACAAACTGAATGCCGGTTTCTAGCGCCGCCTGGGCTTCGCTTTCGCTTGCATCCACGCGCGCGAACTTCACCAAGTCACACGACGACAGCCAGCCCTCCACTTGCGACAAGACCAACGGTATGTCGCTGTGGCGGCGCAACTCTTCCATGAGTTCCTCGGTGGTCAGCTCAAGGCTTTCGAAACCATAACGGGCACCGAAGTACTCCCGCAGCACTTCTGAAAGCTCGAAGTAAAAGGGGCGCAGATCTTCGTGGGTGGAAAGCCCAGCGCCCAAGCGTTCAAGTCGTTCCAGCGCCACTTCGTGCGCTGGCCGCGGCGGCACCACCGGCACCACCTTTTCACGCCGGCGCCAGCGGGACCACCAATACGAACCCAAGAGTCCGCCCAGCAGCGCCGCCACGAGCCCGCCCACCACGTAAAAGGGCCAGTGAACTTCTTGCCACACCGGGACCGGGGCTGCGTTGGCCTTCAGCGCCGCTTCGGGCTCATTGGCCAGCATGCTTTTGATCGTCAGCGGCAAAGGTTCGGTGGACACGCTGCGCACAGCGCCTTTTTGCGCCAGGTACGTAAGGGACAACGCCGGCACGGTCAATTCACCGGTGTCGAAGGCGGCAATTTGAAATACAAACTCCCGCCGAAACTTGTCTTCATCCAGCAGCGCTTCAGTTTCTTGCCGGTCGATGATTTCAAATGGCGAAAGGTCAAGGTTGGCGGGAAGATTCACGGGGATGCGACGCGCACTTACGGCGGTGACCGTTAGCTTCACAACGTCGCCAATCATGGCGGTGTTTTTTTCAAGCCGCGCCGATACGGTGGGGGCATCAGGATCAGCGGCCACGGTAGGTTGCGCAGCGGCTTGCGGGGCCTCCGAGGCGGGCGGCGGTGGTTCCGCCGCGGCCTCCTGGGGGCCAGCCGCAAACGCTTGCCTCAGCAACGCGCAGCAAAGCGTGGCAACTGAAAATGCACGCAAGCAATTCAATGCCGCAACCTCCGGGCCCGCGCCTCGAAGAAAGCTGTCAGCGCGGGCAAATAGGAGCGATCGGTGCGCGCTTCAATGCCATCCAAATCCAGCTTTTTGAACAGCGCGTGGCGCGCGTCTCTCATGCGGGCGGTGTTGGCGGCAAACGCACGCGCTTCGGGCCCGCTGGTGTCAAAGGTCACGATTTCACCAGTTTCCGGATCTTCAAATTCGATCAAACCCACAGATGGCAGCGCCTCTTCAAGCGGATCGCGAACGGTCACGGGGACCAGATCGTGGCGACGAGAGGCGACGCGCAGCGAACGCTCATAATCGGCGAGTGGGGTAAGGAAATCCGAAATCAAAAACGCCACCGCGCGCCGCCGCGCCACTCGGCCCAAAAACTCAATGCCCGCGCGCAAGTCAGTGCGGCGCGAACGCGGCTTGTACGAGAGGATCTCACTGACCACCCGGAGCACGTGCTTTTTGCCCTTTTTGGGCGGAACAAAGCGCTCCACTTCATCGGTGAAAATGATGAGGCCCACGCGGTCATTGTTTTTGATCGCGGAAAACGCCACCACGGCGGCCAACTCGGCCGTGACTTCGCGCTTTTCCCGGCCCACTGACCCAAACTGTCCCGAGGCGGACATGTCCACCAGCAGCATCACCGTCATCTCACGCTCTTCGGTAAAGAGCTTGATGTACGGTTCATTCATACGCGCCGATACGTTCCAATCGATAAGACGTATGTCGTCACCATGCATGTACTGGCGCACTTCCGAAAACGCGATGCCGCTGCCCTTGAACACGGACAGGTATTGCCCGGCCATGCGGTCACGCACCAAACGCTCGGTGACGATCTCGATCTTGCGGATCTTTTTAAGAACTTCGCGGGTCAGCATGATGATCTCATGCAAGCACAAACATCGTAAGGACTAAGGCACCTCGATGGTTTCAAACAGGCGCCGCACCACTTGCTCAGAGGTTACGTCTTCGGCCTCGGCTTCGTAAGTCAAGATCACGCGGTGGCGAAGCACGTCGATGCCCACGGCTTTGATGTCTTCGGGTGTAACGTAGCCGCGGTGGCGCAGAAACGCATGCGCACGCGCGGCCAGGTTCAAAAAGATCGAGGCGCGGGGGCTGGCTCCATACTCGATGAAGTCGCCTAGGTCTTTGAGACCATAGGCTTTGGGATCGCGCGTGGCGTGCACAATGTCTACGATGTAGTCGCGAATTTTTTCGTCGATGTAGATCTGGCCCACCACCTGGCGCGCTTCCATCAGCGCCAAGGGATCGGCCACACGGCTCGCCCGCGGCGTGGGACCACCTACAGCTGTGGCCATGCGATCCATGATCGTGCGCTCGTCTTCTTTGCTGGGGTAGCCCACCTTCACCATCAGCATGAAGCGGTCAAGCTGAGCTTCGGGCAGCGCGTAGGTGCCTTCTTGCTCGAGGGGGTTCTGCGTGGCCATGACCAAAAATGGATCGGGCAGTTTGTGGGTGGTGTCGCCGATGGTCACCTGCCGCTCTTGCATGGATTCCAGCAGCGCCGACTGCACCTTGGCGGGCGCCCGGTTGATTTCGTCGGCCAACACCAAATTGGCGAACACGGGGCCCTTCTTGGCGATGAACTCGCTGCGGGCCTGGTTGTAAATCACGGTGCCGATGATGTCGGCGGGCAGCAGGTCGGGCGTAAATTGAATGCGCGAAAAGTCCATGCCCAGGGCGTCGGCAATGGTTTTCACGGT
>JBBSJE010000287.1:0-7514 GCA_038257535.1 Polyangia bacterium | reverse complement strand
GTGTTTTTGGGCAAACTGGAAGTGCCTTACGACGCGCTTGAGCAAACCTTGAAAGACAACGCCAAGCTCAACGCCGACAAGGAGCTCTACCTTCATGCCGACAAAACCCTGCCCTATGGCGAAGTGGTGCGTGTGATGGCCGCTGTGAAACAAGCCGGCGTCGAAAAACTGGGTATGGTCACGGATCCGCTGCAGTGACCGAAGCGCACATCAACACACGCACTGGAGGCACGGGCTGGGCGGGCGGCCTGCTTATGACCGGCCTCATCCATGGCGCGTTGATCGTACTTTTCCTGGTGGGACATCGGCCAGGGCCACCGCCGTCAGGAGAAACCCGCGACCTCATCACCACGCAGTTGGTGAAATTGGGCAAGCCGCGCGAGAAGTTTTGGATGCCCAAAATCGAACAGCCGCGGCCCACGAAGCAGGCGGAGGTGATCAAGATCACCGATGACGTTGAAGCCGAGGCGGCCCCCAAAGAGGCGCCCAAGCCAGAGGACGCGCAAGTGTCTGACAAACTTCGCAACGCGCTCAACCGCGCCCGCATGATGCGGCAGGCGGCCGACGAAGAAACCGACGAAGGCCAGCTGGATGGGATTCGTGAGGGAACCTCATCAGAGGCGGTCACCGGCGATGCCTACGCCAGCCAAATTTTCATGTTGATAAGGCGCAATTGGAACGTGCCCGTAGGGCTCATCTCTGACGATGAACTCAACAGGCTGACGGCCCAAGTAAAAGTGCAGGTGATGGCCGACGGCACCTTAACCGGAGAGGCGATTGTAAAATCTTCGGGCAACGCCACCTTCGATGATTCTTGCTTGCAGGCGGTGAAGGCCACGGCAACGGTGCCGGCCCCCCCCGCGGACCGTCGCGCGGCATTCGCCCGTGGCGTGGCGCTTTTGTTCAAGAAATAGCCAGCGGGCCGCGTCTCACATTAAATGACAGTGCCGTTCGCAGGCTTTGACCCCTTTTAAACAACTTACACAACGACGACGAAAGACAGCGTCAATGCCATTTTTGAAAACCAAAAACTCCCGGCGCCTGCGCCACTCGCTACAACTTACCAGCTTGGCGCTGATGTCGGCCGCCGCGTGTACGGCGTATGCCCAGGCCAAGCCTCCCGTCGCAGACGAAACGCTGCCACAGATCACCATCACGGATCCCAACCGCAACCTGTTGCGGGTGGCCATTCCCAACGCCAGCGGTGATGGCGGCCTTGCCACGGAGGCCACAGCGATCGCGCGCCGCAATTTGCAGCTCGTGGGCCTGTTTCAGTTGCTGAACCCCGATTCGTTTCCACCGGCGTTGCACAGCGAAGGCAAAGGGTTTTCGGCGGCGCTTTGGGGGCAGGTGGGCGCGCAGGCCGTCGTGAAACTGCATGCCGCCAAAGATCCCTCGGGCGCCCTGGTTGAAGGCTACCTTTATCAGTTGGGGCGGGGAGAAAAGCCCACCCTGAGCAAAAGCTACAAAGGCAGTGACCTGCGCACGTTGGTGCATGCCCTCACCAACGACATCATCGAAGCGCTCACCGGTGAAGCCGGCGTGTTTGGCTCGCGCATTGTCTTCGCGCGCTCCAAGCAAGAGCTGATGAGCGTGGGCATGGACGGTGCGCAAACCGCCGTGCACACGATGATGAAATCAGATTCGCTGCTGCCCGCGTTCAGCCCTACCGGCGACCGCATTGCTTTTACCAACTACTTACGTCGCAACCCTGATCTTTGGATTGTGCCCGCTACGGGGGGCAGAGCCAAGCGTGTCTCTGATCGCCAAGGCATGAACACCGGCGCCAGCTGGTTCCCCGACGGCCGCTCTTTGGCGATCACCATGACCTTTGAGGGCAACGCCGAGATCTATCGCATCGACGCACAGGATGGAAAGATCCTGAAGCGTCTTACCAACAACGCCGCCATCGATTCGTCGCCTTCGGTGTCGCCTGATGGCAGCCAAATCGCGTTTGTGTCCAACCGCCAAGGCACGCCACAAATCTTCATCATGTCGGCCAACGGCGGCGAAGCCCGGCGCATCACGTTCCGAGGCAATTACAATCAAACGCCACACTGGAACCCCAATCCAACGCGTCCGTTTATTGCCTTCACCGGGCGCGACGAGAGGAAGGTGTTCGACTTGTACATCATCGACACGCGCGATGGTCGCATGGAACGCATGACGCAGAATCAAGGCTCGAACTCAGATCCCGACTGGTCTCCCGATGGACGTCTGCTGGTGTATTCGTCATCGCGCGGCGGGCTGTTTGTTCTGAATCCCCAGACGTTGAGCGAGACACAGGTTCATAAGGGCCCGGCCCGCTCACCCTCATGGGGCCCACCGCCCCGCGCTTCACGCAAGTAACGTTCACGGACGCCCGCATGCGTTTGGCCACCATCGACATTGGCACCAACACCACACTGATGTTGGTGGCCGAAAAGACCGCGGACGGAACCATTGCGCCCTTGCTTGAGCGTGCGGAGATTACGCGTTTGGGTCGCGGCATCGGCGGCGATGGGCAGCTGCAGCCACAAAATATTGAACGCACGTTGGAAGCTCTGCGCGATTACGCCGAACAAGCGCGCGGCCTTGCGGCCCCCATCGTGGCCATTGGCACCGAAGGCCTGCGGCGCGCGCCCAACGCGCAGGTGTTTTTGCAAGCCGCAAACGACATCTTGGGAACCCCCGTTGAGGTGATCACAGGCGACCGCGAGGCCACGCTCACGTTTTTGGCGGCCGCACGCTCGTTTCCGGACGCCACTGCAGGCAATTGTGTGGTGGTTGATATTGGCGGCGGCTCCACCGAAATCATCGCGGCCGCCGCTGGCCAGATCACGCTACGACAGAGTTTGCCCCTGGGATCGGTGCGGTTGACGGAGGCCTTTGTGTCACACGATCCCCCCACCGCGGACGAAACCCAGGCCCTGCAGAAGGCCGTGGCCCAGCAGCTCGTTTCCATTTCGTTACCTAACAATGCCGTGATGATGGGCGCGGCCGGCACAGTCACCACATTGGCCGCCATGGCCCTGGGCTTGAAGACCTACGATCCCGCGCAAGTGCATGGGTTTCGACTGAGCCAACAGGCCTTGCAACAGCAATTGCACCGGCTGGCGGGGGCCACCCAAACCGAACGCGAAGTCATGGCGGGGCTAGATCCGCGCCGGGCCGACGTGATTTTCGCCGGCGCGTGCTTACTGCAGGCCCTCATGCACCATGCGGGTGTTCAAGAGCTGCTGGTGAGTGATCGGGGCATCCGTTGGGGATTGCTGTTCGAGCAGCTGGGGTAGAGGCGTTTTTGCCGCTCGTTGGACGGCGTGGCCGCTGCCGCCCCGCACATACCTTCCCGTAGGAGTTGCCGGAGCGCCGCGGGGCAGGTAGTGTGCCTTCCGTGTGTTTTGCCGGGCCACGCCCCGCTGCGGTGCTTTTGCTATCACTAGTGGCGTCCACGCTTGTGGGCGGCTGCCGCGCCAAAGTGCCGCAAATTGACGCCCCTTTTGTTGACGACTTCAACAGAGCGGAGCTAGGACCGGTTTGGCACGACACCGGCGGCGGCTACGAATTGCGTGACGGCGCCGTTCGCGTTAAGGGCGCGTACAACCACCCCTTGTGGCTGAAGCGGCGGCTGCCCAACGATGTGGTCATCGAAATGGATGTGATCTCGCACAGCCCCTCCGGTGACCTAAAGTTTGAAATCTTCGGCGACGGCGAATCGTTTGATCCTGACAAGCAGGGTTACATCGCCACCGGCTACGTCTTGATATTTGGCGGTTGGCAAAATCGACTCAGCATCATCGCCAAACAAAACGAACACAACGAAGGTGTCAAGGCCCAGCGTGCTGACATCCGCGTTGAGGCTGGCAGGAAATATCACTACAAGGTGACCCGCAGCAAAGGCGTGATCGATTGGCAGATCGACGGTCAGCCCTTCTTAACGTTTGCCGATCCAGAGCCATTGCAAGGCAGCGGTCACGAGTTTTTCGGTTTTAACAACTGGGAGGTGGACGTACAGTTCGACAACTTGTCGATACGTCCAGCCAAATAGGCGATTATGGCAAAAACGGATTTGGACATCACCGCCGAGCTCGCGGTCCCGCCAGGCCTTGAGGGCCGCAGTCAGTTCGATCTGGCGCATGCGCTTGAGGGGCTTCGAGGACGGCGCGCGATTGGTGTCTTCATGCACGACAATCCGGATCCCGACTCGATGGCCGCGGCCTGGGGCCTTGCCAAGCTGCTGGAAGTTGAGCTGGGCGCGAAAGCAACGCTGGTGTTGGCAGGCATCGTGGGCCGGGCAGAAAATCGAGCCATGGTCGAGGAGCTTCAGATCCCTTTGGTTCCGTTGGGCAGTTTGAACCTCGACACGTTCGACGGCTTGGCCATCGTTGATAGCCAGCCCGGCACGGGCAACAACAGCTTGCCGCGCGACCGCGGCGCCGACATCATTGTTGACCACCATCCCAAGCGCCCCACCAGCTTGGCCGCTTGGTGTGACATTCGCCCCGAGCTGGGCGCCACCTCAACGATCGTTTTGCAATACCTGCGGGAGCGCGCCATTCCGATTGATGTTGGAATGGCCACAGCGTTGTTCTACGCGTTGAAAACCGAAACGCGCGATCTGGGACGAGAAGCCACCGAATCTGAGCGGGCGGCGTATTTGCATTTGGTTTCTTTGGTGAACCACGATCGCCTTTACCGCGTGAGCCATCCTAAAGTGCCCAAGGAACACTTCGTGGCACTGGATCACGCGATTCGCTCCGCAAAGGTGCACGGATCTCTGGTGGCCGCAAACCTTGACGAATTGTTTTACCCCGACCTGGTGGCGGAAATTGCGGATCTGTTGCTGCGTTTCGATGGCGCCCGCTTTGCTTTGGTGGCCGGGCGCTACAGAGGCAAGGTGTATGTTTCGCTTCGAACCGAAGTGGATGATTCACGAGCCGGTACCCTGATTCGCAAAATCATTGCCCAAGACGGTGCGGCAGGCGGGCACGGAACCATGGCCGGCGGCAGCCTTCATAAGGGGGTGGAATCGGCGGCCGATTTGGAAGGCTTGTTTGGCACCTTGGTCACGCGCCTGCAAGAAGCGCTAGAGCAACCCCTCACCGTGGCCCACGGTTTGGTGCCCTAAGCCGCAAAATCGGGCACAAGCGCGACCCAAAGCTCGGTCGCCCCGCAGCGCTTTTTCCCTCTCGACGGCAAGCGGCATCCGCGCTACAGTCTGCACCCTTCAGAAAAAGCCGGGGTGGCGAAATGGTATACGCAGCGGATTCAAAATCCGCCACTCGCAAGGGTTTGAGAGTTCGAGTCTCTCCTCCGGCACTATTTGAAATCATTGAGGTTTTCGACGGTTTTTGGAGCATCTCCTGGGGTTCCTTTGGGTTGGGGGTGGGTCGCATGTGGGTCGCTTCGCTCCTTAAGGAGGGCAAGTGTCGCCCAGTCAGCCTTCTAGAGGGGAACAGCTCCTCCGGGAGATCTTCAGCCCTATGGTTTTGGCCAGTCTCGCCACCCTGGCTCGTAAACCTGACAAATGGGCCAATGGAAGCTGGGTTGCCTGCCGCCACCAGGTGATCCGCTCTCGAAGCGGCAACCACTGGAAACGACGTTTTCGGGCTCAATGGTGCAGCTACCTGGCCGCAGCCGAGGAAGTGGGCCTTCTCAAAAAGAAGGACGTGCTCCAAAGGCTTGTCTCCGAGAAGGACGAAGCCTTCCGAGGCGCAATGGCTGAATGTCAGGCCGCCTGGTTCATTCGGCACAGGCTGTCTGCCGATGTGAAGGCGGTCCCTGATGCGTCGAAGGGCAAGAACATCGACCTGGTGGGCAGCGTTGGCGGCCTGGAAATAGCCTGTGAAGTGAAGGCGCCCCATGTTTCTCGATCGGGCTCGACTGTGGCAGGCGACTACCGCGCCGCTCTTCGACGCTGCATAAAGGCGGCTGGCAAGCAGTTCCAGAAGGGGCGATGTAACGTGCTTTTCTTGGTTCCCATCCTTCGGACGGAGGTCTATTGCGACAGGCAGCAACTTGTGGGAGCCATCATAGGTGAGTGGGCGATCCGCTTGACCATCATGGAGGATGGCTCGCCACCTCCCCCGCCCAAGGAGACCTTTCTTCAAAACGGAAAACTGGCACAGCTTCGCAACGGGGGAACTGATCTGACCCGAATCAGCGCAGTTTGCGCCCTGGAAGACGCGGTTGTTCAACGAGGTGACGAGTTTCAAAATAGCCACCGCCTCACGGTGGTGCACAATCCTTTTGCTGAGGTGCCAGCGCCGGCCTCGTTTTTTGGGCAGTATCCGCAGTTGGTGAAACGGTCGGATGGGCATATGGAGTGGACAGACGGGGCGGTCATTTGAGTTTTGTGTTCACCAGCGCAAGCCGTGGCTTTCAAATGCCAAGGTTGAGCCTCTTATCGGCTTCGTCGATGCGGTAATCGTCGCCAAGATGGCCGTACACGTTCGCCGGCAGCGTTGGCGTACTGTGCCCCAAGTTCATTTGCACATCCGCGATGGATCCGCCTGCCATGAGCCACAGCGAAGCGTGGGCGTGGCGCAGGTCGTGAAGCCGCATGGGCTCGTTCCTTCGAGACCCCTTTTCACAACCCGTCGGAGTAGCGTGCCTCCTTCGAGTCGAGGTTCCGATGACCCCGCAGGTGTATCTCATTCGGATTGCGTGTCACCTTTGAAAACATTGGCACCTGGCACATGCCATCCTTCACGCACGGCACCACAAACTCACCGCCGATTCCATTTTTGCTGAGAGCGCACGCCGGAGAGGCGAGGTCGATAGGTACCGGTTCCGGTTGCTGCATGCCGCGCTTGGGCTCGCATTGGATCGTGCCCGCTTTCGCCCCTGGCGAGGCGAATCGGAGGGTGGCCACGAGAGACGTGTGTGAAAACCGCTCCTTGTAGTATCGCAACTCAGTCGGGCCTGACTCTGCACCAGGATCTGGAACCGAGATGCTGTAGCATAAGGAGTTGCCGTCAGGCTTCGTGACAATCGCCCCTGCGCCAAAGGTGGCGTCAACCTTGACGCCGTTAGCGAAGCACTCGAGGCGCGCCTGCGCCCTGAAAGAGAGAGAGCATGTGGGGCCCTCCGGCCAGCACGCCGCGAACAGTTCTTGAACGCACTCCGGGAAGCAGCCCGCCCCGAACTGACCGTCAGGCGGACCTGACGAAGTATCGCTACCTCCATCAGCGAAAGCAGTGTCAGCTTGCCCTGCATCTCCGCCGGAGACGCCATCATCGGCGTCAACGGCCTTGCTCTGCGTCGAGTCGTCACAGCCGATCGGCAGAAGCGCCATGATCAGCAAGAGGTTCCAAGGGCGGTTTTTCGTCATCGCGGCCTCATGGTTGTGTTGGATCTGGATTCACTATGGTTTGACACTCATCCACCGTGGAACACCTGATCCGCTGCCACAGGATCTGTGTCAGGTAGTCAGCGCCCCCACCGGCAATGCGCCGCCACTCGCGGAAGCCCAGAATCTTACCATTGCCGGAGTTGGTTTGTGCAGGGGGCAGCGGACGATCCCAGGCGAAGGT
>JBBSJE010000286.1:0-7545 GCA_038257535.1 Polyangia bacterium | reverse complement strand
GCCCAAGTACCGCGGGGCCGCGCCCATTCAATGGGCCGTGATCAATGGTGACGCGGAGACAGGCGTGACGATCATGAAGATGGAAGCCGGTTTGGACACGGGCCCTATGGTGGCGGTGGCAAAAACGGCCATCGGTGACACTGAGACGGCCGGGCAGTTGTTCGAACGCTTGGCAAGTTTAGGCGCCACGCTGTTGCTTGACACTTTGGTTGACATTGCGGCGGGGCGCGCCCCGTTTGTGCCTCAAAACGATGCACACGCCAGTTTGGCGCCCATGCTGAAGAAAGACAGCGGCCACCTTGATTTTCACAAACCGGCGCATTTGGTTTCCGCACACGCGCGCGGGGTAGATCCATGGCCTGGCGCTTTTGCGTTGTTGCAAGGCGAGCCCGTGAAGTTGTTTGCGCCCGTGGTTGCGCAGGCGCGCGCGGAATTTGTGGGGCAAGTCCCCGGCCGCGTGGTGGCGGCCGACAAACACGGAATTCATGTGGCGTGCGGCGAGGGCGTGGTGAGCTTTCAAGAGCTGCAAATGCCGGGGCGCAAACGCTTGCCGGCGCAGGCGGTGGTGGCGGGGCGGGGCATTGCCGCCGGGGCGCAGCTGGCCTAAAGCGTGACGGGCGCGGGCTTGCCTGGCATAACTTAGGGCATGCCCGTCAAGATTTCGCCGTCGCTGTTGTCCGCTGATTTTGGTCGCTTGGCCGAAGAAATTCGCGCGGTCGAGGCCGCAGGCGCCGATACGTTGCATGTGGATGTGATGGACGGGCGTTTCGTTCCGAACATCACCATCGGCCCGTTGGTGGTCAAAGCCATCAGAGCCGCCACCAAGCTGCCCTTGGGCGTGCATTTGATGATCGTGGAGCCGGAAAAATATGTGCAGCAGTTTGCCGAAGCGGGCGCCGACACCCTCTACGTGCATGTAGAGGCTTGCCAGCATCTGCATCGCAATTTGCAGCAAATTCGTGCGCTCAAGAAACGCGTGGGCGTGGCGCTGAATCCCCACACCCCCATAGAATCGTTGCGCTGGATTTTGTCGGAAGTGGATTCCGTTTTGGTCATGACGGTAAACCCGGGCTTTGGTGGGCAGGCGTTCATCGATCTCACGCTACCCAAGATTGAAGACCTGCGCGCCGAGATCGAGCTGCAAGGGCTGAACGTTGAAATCGCGGTGGATGGCGGCATTGATGCCAAAACCGCGCCCAAGGTTGTGCAAGCCGGGGGGCGGCATTTGATCGCCGGTTCGGCCGTGTTTGACGGCGGCGACTACGCGCGCGCCATTTCGGCCCTGAAAGCCGCCACCGCCCAGGTGGCTTAAAAGCCTAGGAGCTTCCAGGCTCGTAGCCGCGGCCCAAGGTCAAAATGCGCTGGAGCAGCTTCGGGTAAGGCAACTTTGCCACCGCTGCGGATTCGGCGAATTCGTCGTCGGGCGAGATGCCTGGGTTGGGGTTGGCCTCAAGCAAATACAAACTCTCATCAGGCGTGACCCGAAAGTCGAGCCGCGCGTAGCCGGACAAACTGAGATTTTTGTAAATGCGGCGGCTAACGTGCTCGATCTTGCGGGTCAAAGCGTCAGGCAGGTCCGCGGCTTGCGATCGAATGTTGTGTCGCTGTTGATAAGCCTTGTCCCATTTCACCTTGCGCGTGGCGATGGGCACAGCGTCGGGAGGCAAATTGTCCAACACCAGCTCCCAGGGGGGCAACACAGTTAGTTGCCGGTTGCCCAAAACGCCCACGTAGATCTCTTTGCCAGCGATGTATTGTTCAATGATGGCGTCGGTACCGATGCTCTCGTGAATGAACGCCACGCGGTCGCCGAGTTTTTCATGCGTGTCAACCACAGAGGCTTGCGAGATCCCCAGCGACGCTTCTTCGGTTAAACTTTTCACGATCAACGGAAACGGCAGCCCTTTGACGCGCTGAAGCCGGCGTCGGCGTGGCGCCACCATAAACGCCGGTACGCCAATGCGATGGTAGGTCAGGATCTTTTTCGTCAACGCCTTGTCGCGCGCCAAGGTGAGGCCGCGCGGGTTGCAACCTGTGTACGGCAGATTCGAAAGTTCCAAAAACGCCACCACATGCTGGTCGAACAATGGTTGGCCCTGAAACTCCTCCAACAGATTGAAAGCGACGTGCGGTTTGAAGTCGCTGATCGCATCGCGAATCGGCCGCACTTCGTCCCACAGCCCCAGCTTCATCACTTCGTGCCCCAGTTTTTTGAGCGTTTGCACCACGGCAAACTCAGTTTTCCACTCTTGCTGCTGCTTTTCGGTGGCGCCCGTCAGCGCGTCCGGCGGGACACGTTCTTGGTGCATGAGGACCAAAATGCGAAGCGGAGCGGGTTTCATCACGGGCGCAGGCGCATAAAAGCCGATTTGCCCGCCAAGAACAAGCCTGTCCTCCTTGTTAAAGCAATGCCGGTGGGAAGGCCGCGGGCCTTGGTGTAAGGTAGCCGGCTAAAACCTTCGTTTGCAGGAGTGATGATGCCGCTTCCGAGACCTTCCATCCCGCTGCTTTTGCCTTTGCTGGCCTTGCTTGTGACCCTGGCCGCGTTGCCCGTTGCTTGTTCGGATTCTGAGTGCACCAACGGAACGGTTCGCATGGACATTGCGGTTCCCTCAACCGCCGCGGCCGCGGCGGTTGACGTGGCGTTTGAAGTCGCGGGTCAGGTGGTTCACAGTCAGCGTCTGCCGATCACCGATGGCGCGTCGAGTGTGTCCGCCGACATTGTGCTTCCCGGCGGCTATCCAGCGGGGCAAAATGTGGTTGTGACCGCGGTGGCCAAGCGTCTCGAAGCCGGCAAAGAAGTGCCGGTGGCCACATGGTTTGCGGCCCAGATTTTCCCCAAGGGGTGCATTGGTTTCGTGGTCAGCCTGTTTCCCACCAACATGGGCGACGGTGGCGGTTCGGATGCCATCTTCAGCTTTCCGGATGCCGGACCCATTGACGCCAATCCCGCGGTTGATGGCGCCACGCCGGATGCCTCTGGCGATGCGCGGCAAGGCGATGGCGCGGACGTGGATGGGGCAACACAAGACGCAGCTGGCACGGCCGACGCTGACGTAGACGCCCCGGTTGTCTAGCGACATCTTGCGACATGTAGCGACAACGGTGGCACAAAGTTGTCGGGGCGAGAGGATTCGAACCTCCGACCTTTCGGTCCCGAACCGAACGCGCTACCAGACTGCGCCACGCCCCGAGCGTTTTTCAATTTTTCGAGGCGCGAAATGTAGCACGGGGAACCGCGATAGCGGCAACAAAAAGCAGCGACGCCAGCGCCGCCAACCAAGGCGCTAAGGGCATTTCATGGTGGCTGCGCGCCGTGGCCAGGCGCGCCAGGGTTTGCGACAAGGCGCGCGCGTTTGCATGGGGATCAGGTGGGCGTGCGAGGTTGGGCGCGAAACCATCTACTTGCGGCCAAGCCACGTGCCCTATGCCCAAGATGCCTGGATCGCCTCCTTGATCTCGATCCGGTTTTAGCCAGGCATCCAGCCGCGCGGCCACGGGTGGGTTGCCGAACGGAGGCAACGGTGGCAACCACGCTTGATACACACCGGGTACCGTTTCCCGCAGTTCGGCTTGCCAAGGTGCGGGTCCATCCGTTGCTTGCGTCGCGGGGCGCAGTTGCACGAACCCCGCCAATTCGGTGCGCGGGGTGCCGTCGTCCCACATGACTTCAAGGCGCGCCGCGATGCCGTAACGGCCGGCTTGCACGTCGATGGGATAAGTGCGTGCTGGGTCCTGGCGCAAGAGCCCGCGCGCCACAGCCGACCAAAATTTCGGATAGTCGACCCAGCGGGGCCACGTGGCCAGCCAGGGTCCCGCAAGGTCGGCGGCAAACGCACCCACCTGTCCCGCGCCCACGTTCCACGAAACAAAGACGGGCTCCGACCGGTTGGTCTCCAAAAGCAGGTTCGCCTGTTTGCGTGCACGCACAAGCGTTACCCCGCGCAGCGCGGGCGCGCGTGCCCAATCCAATTTGCCAAGGTCGCGTTCACCGCCTCGGGGGCGCACCCGCCGCGGCGATTGCGCGGCAAAGCGCGGCTCCGCTTGCGCCACATCCATGGCAAAGATGCGCGGTATGCGAGAGGCGTCATCCGTGATGTGCAGCCGACCGCCGCCTGCGTCCGCTAGCCGCCGTAGCAGGCCCACATCGGCGCCGCGACCCACGGCCACCGAAGAAATCGTGATTTGCGCCGCCGCGATGTCTGCCAGCAGTTGTGGCAGCTGGGCCGCTGGCGCGTGCCCATCACTTAACACAATGATGTGGCGCCGCTGTGCCGCCGCACCCAAGAGTGTTTGGTAGGCCTCTTGAAGGGCAGGCATGATGTTGGTGCCACCGCCCGCCGCCAAACGCTCCATTTGCGCCCAGATGCGCGGCCGATTCGCCGCGTGTTGCAACGGAACAAGCGTGTCGGCGCGGCTATCAAACGCAATCACGGTGAGCAGATCCGAGGCGCGTAAGGCGGCGCTGGTGGCGCGCACAGCTTCCCGGGTGAGATCAATTTTCGCGCCGCCCATCGACCCTGATCGATCCACCACCAAGGCCAACGCCAAATCCGCCACGGGCCGCGGCGCAGGCACATCAAGGGTAACGGGCAGCATGGCCGCCAAGCGCGATGCGGCCCATCCGCCGCCCGCAAACGCCGTAGGGCCGCCGGCCACCAAAAGCCCCACGCCTTTGTCCACCGCGTTCGCCAACGCCAGCAACCAAGCGTCGGCCACGTTGTCGCGCGCCAGGTCGCTAAGCACCACAAGATCAAAATCCTCCGGGGCCGGCGGCGCTTTCGGGGTACGTGTCACCACATCGAACGCTTGTGCTGTTAGCGCGCGTGCAAACGCTTCCACGCGCGCCGGCACGTCAGCCAACAGCAACACGCGAGGTTGTTGGCGCACCACGGGGTGTGCGTAGGCCACGTCGTTCTGGGGCCGCTGGTTGTTCGCAGGAGGGTGGGTGGCGATGACGGTCGCGTGCAGGGGCGCCCCGGGTGAAGGCGCGCCTTGGGCCACAAAACTCAGCCACGTTGTGCCTGCTTTCACGCTGATGCGAAAGCGACCGGCCGCCAACGGCGTGGCCAGCGCTTGTGACGAGGGATCTAACAACACAGAATCAGGCTTCAACTCAAGCGTAACCACGCCATCGGCATCCGCGATGATGGGCAGCTGGAAACCAAAGCGCTGGTGAGGCGCAACCATCGCAGGGGTTAGCATGGCTCCCAGCGCCACATCACCTTTGTGTGATGGGGGGAGCGCCCAGATTTGGTTCAGAAGCGATGGCGGCTCGTTCGGGTGCAGGGACTTCTGTGTGGCCGTGAGCAACGCGGACGTGCCCTCCACGGGCAGCGCCGCTTGCGCCCAAAGCTGCGCAATATGGTGGTCTGCCACCGTCGTGGCGCGAGGGATCAACTGCGCTGCAGGGCCAAACGCCCAAGTTTGCAGCGGCGAAGCCACCGCGGCGCCGAGTTTGCTTTGTAGCTCCGCCACCGCACGGAGCTGATGCGCTTGCAGCGCTTGCCGGGCGTCCACGATCAACGCCGCATACCCGCTGGGCCGTGTGTTTGTGAGACTGGGCCCCGCCAGCGCAGTCACCACGAGCCCCAGGGCCAAAAGTTGAACCGCCATCACCACCACCTGTTGGTCACCACGGGGGCGCGCCATGTGCGCCATCATGAGAGCCGCCCCGCACACGCATGCCAACCCCAATGCGATCCGGGCCGGGCGCCGCCGGCCAGCCGCCAACATGGGCGTAGGTGGCGATGCGGGTTCCCAAAGCGGCACGGCAGCGACACCGCCTTCGAACAATCGATCGTTGTTTGGTTTTTGGGGGTGGGGCGGCGTCAACAGAACGTGAGCGGATTCAGGGTCCGCAGGCGCAAACGCTTCAAGCAGGTTTTCCAGCAGCAGCGGCAGTTCGGGCCGCCACACAAGGTCGCTTTGGCGTAGCGAAAATCCGAAGCCCACCTCTCGCACCTGCGAGGTTTGTCGCCAGGCCACCAAAGCTTGTCCGTACGCGCTCGCCAAAGCTTGCGTGCCATCCTCAAGCCGCACAGCCCGCGCGCGCTTTACGTTCAACCCCCGCAAGTTCATATGCTGCAGCAGCTTTTGCGGCATGGGCGCGCTGTGTGAGATCACAGGTTGGTCCAACAAGGCGCCAAGGCGCCAAGGCCCAGTGGACGTGGACGTGGCCTGCGCATGCAGGAAAT
This sequence comes from Polyangia bacterium, assembly GCA_038257535.1. Taxonomy (GTDB): domain Bacteria; phylum Myxococcota_A; class Polyangia; order Fen-1088; family Fen-1088; genus JAGTJU01. Next base: position 1,348 of record JBBSJE010000286.1, on the reverse strand, counting down.
ACAAGAACGATCCCGCTTGCGGGACCGCGCTCGGCGCAACTTCGTTGAAGACCACAAGATCCACCTGCGGCCACAGCGACCGGCTGGATTCCAGCGCGCCGCTTTCGATGTGGGACACCGCAACCTGACGTGACAATGATCGCAAAGCGGCTTCCAGGTAGCGGTTGCGCGCACCCACGATCAAGACTGTGGCGGGCCGTGGCGTTGCCAGCACGAGCGTGGCTTCATCGTCGTGCGCAAAGGCGTTGCGCTGCGGGGGCGCTTCCAGTTGCAGGCTCAAGGTTGTGGCGCGGCTGGCCTGCGCGGCCTGGGCCAAACTCGTGGTGAGCGCGCGTTCTTCCTGTGGCTGCAACGTGAGGTTTGCTTCGTGCACAAGCGTGCGCTCCTGCGCGGGCGAGACATCGTAGATGGTTGCCCGCACCGTCACTTTCGTCTGATTGTGGTTGCGCAGCCGCAATGTGGCCAAGATGACGTTCGTGTTTCGCATTCGTGTGGCGGCGAAACTTGTCACCGCCACATTGCCCAAATGAGAAGCCGCGCGCGCCCACCTGAGCGGCAGCTGGCTCAAGGCCCGGCCCGACGTATGGCTGTAACCACCGGGGCCCACAACGATCACTTCCGGCCGCGCGCGTCCCGCCGTCATGGCCTGCGCAAACACCAGCGCGTCTTCAAGATTGCGGTTTTTGGGCGGCGGACCAAGTTCCTGTGAGGCTGTTTTCGGAGGCGCGGTGATCGCCTGCAATCGTCGCCGGGCTGCTGAGGGGTCGTGTTGCCAAGGCACGATCACCCGCGGCCTTTCGTCGAAACCAACCACGGCCACCCGATCGGCGGGATGCAGAGTGTCCAAAACGGCCAGCGCAGTTGCCAAGCTTTGCGCAGCGCCCTGCGAACCACGCAAAGTCGCTTCATCCACAAGCACCAGCACGTGGCGGCCGCGCTTTATGGTGGGCGTGGGGCGCAGGTCGGCGGCTGCGAACAGGGACGCGCCCGCCGCCGCAAGCGTAAGCCACCACATCCACCGCCCTTGCGTTACGGCTTTCAGGCGCGGCAAGCGCGGCGTGGGGGAGGGCGTCCAAAATGCCAGGAAGCTCACGACAACAACGGGCGGCTTGCGCCGCTTCCAAGGTGTCCACAACACACCCAATGCAAGCAGCAGCGCTGCGACGATGAACGCCGCCAGGGGAATGCCCATCCATTGATGCCCGGCGATCACGGTTGGCTACCCATGGAGGCCGGTTTGTGCCAAAAGCCGCAAGGCCGTAGATTCAAAGGGCGCGTCGGAACGCACGCGCAGCAAGCGTATGCCGTTGCGTGCACAGAATCGCTCCAAGGCCTCATTGTGAAGCTT
>JBBSJE010000285.1:0-7583 GCA_038257535.1 Polyangia bacterium | reverse complement strand
TTTCAGGGTGGGCAAAGAATTGCGGGAACGGGTGGATCAGGGCAAGGGCGAGCTGGTTGAGGATCCCGAGGACGACGACGACGAGCTGTTTGCGGGCGGTTAAACGCCGCTTCCGAACGTCTGGCTTTCCTGCTGGCGTAGACTGTCACCGCGACCATGGATTTGTTTGACCGCGCGGCGGGGCAAGGCCAAACCCCGAGCCCTCCACCCAAAGAGGAAACCATCCTTGAGGGCACGCTTGAGCGCATTGTGTTTGCGGGGGCCGATGGCACCTTTACTGTTGCGCGGTTTTTGCCCGACAACGCCACTGAAGAAGCCACCATCGTGGGCGCCCTGCCGGGGTTGCCGCAAGGGGCGCGGCTGCGGGTGCGTGGGGTTTACGAAGAGAACGCCCGCTTTGGCCGTCAGCTCAAGGTCACCGGCTTTACCGAGATGGCGCCCCAGACGCTTGAAGGCATTCGACGCTACTTGGGATCGGGCTTGGTCAAAGGCATCGGCAAGGAGATGGCCACGCGCATCGTGGACCGCTTTGGCCTTCAGACGCTGGAGATATTAGACCGTGAGCCCTACCGCATTGGCGAGGTGGCGGGCATTGGACCCGGTCGCGCGCAAGCTTTTAGGCAAGCCTGGATCGAACAAAAGGGCGTGCGCGACGTGATGGTGTTTTTGCAGGGGCACGGCGTGTCGCCTGCGTTTGCGGCGCGCATTTTCAAACGCTACGGCGCCGCGGCGGTGGTGCGCGTGCGCGAAAATCCTTATCGCTTGGCCGGCGAGGTGTGGGGCATTGGATTTTTGTCGGCGGATCGGTTGGCGGAAAGCTTGGGCGTGGCCCGCGATGCCGATGTGCGCGTTGAGGCGGGTTTGCGGCACGTGCTCGACGAAGGCGGCGCGGGTGGGCATGTGTTTTTGCCGCGCCTTGATCTAGAGCGCTTGGCCGCCGCCCGTCTAACCGTGGATGAAAGTTTGGTGCAACCAGCGGTGGGCCGCCTCGCCCGCGAAGGGGTGGTGGTTTTGCAAAGTGTGCCCGCGTTGGGCGAAGTGGTTTACGAAGCCGGTCTTTATCGCGCCGAACAAACCGTGGCCGAGCGGCTGACGGCGCTGGCGGCTGCACCGGCCAAGCGCCCCATCAAGGGCGATGTGGGCGCCGCCGTGGCTCGTTATGAGGCCACCACGGGCTTGGCCTTGGCCCCCGCCCAACGCGCGGGCATCGCGCGGGCGCTAACGGAGATGGTGGCGGTGATCACCGGTGGCCCCGGCGTGGGGAAAACCACGATCATTCGCGGCGTGGTGCAGTTGTGTCGTGCGGCCGGTATGGAGGTGTTGTTGGCCGCGCCCACGGGACGGGCGGCCAAGCGTTTGGCCGAGGCCACGGGCTTGCCGGCCGTCACCCTGCACCGTTTGTTGGAGTGGCGGCCCACGCAAGCGGCGTTTGCGCACAACGCAGACAACCCGCTGCAAACCGATCTGTTGGTGGTGGATGAAGCTTCGATGTTGGATGTGCGTTTGGCGGCCGATCTCGTCAGCGCCTTGGCCCCCGGAACGCGGCTGGTTTTGGTGGGCGATGTGGATCAATTGCCTTCCGTGGGACCGGGCGCGGTGTTGGGCGATGCCATCGCATCGGGCGTGGTGCCCACCGTGCGGCTTACGGAGATCTTCCGCCAAGCCGCGCGCAGTTTGATTGTCACCAACGCACACAAGATCAACGCGGGTGAGCTGCCCGAATTTCCCGCCGCGCCCACCAGCGGCCCCGATGAACGCGATTTTTTCTTTCTCGAAGAGAACGATGCGCTTCGTTGCTCCGAATTGGTTTGCGACTTGGTGGCCACACGCTTGCCCCGTCGCTATGGCCTCACACCCGCGCAAATCCAGGTGCTGGTGCCAATGCACCGAGGTGATGTGGGCGCCTCGCGCATCAATCAGTTGTTGCAGGCCGCGCTGGCCCCTGGAGCGGCGGAAGTGCGGCGCGGTGATCGCGTGTTCCGCGTGGGCGATCGGGTGATGCAGATTCGCAACGACTACGACAAAGACGTGTTCAACGGCGACATCGGGCACGTGCTTGGTCTTGAAGGCGAGCAAGTGGTGGTGCAGTTCGAGGGGCGCAATATCATCTATGAACACGACGAGCTGGATCAATTGACGCTGGCCTATGCCACCACCGTGCACAAATCGCAAGGTTCCGAATATCCCGCGGTTGTGTTGCCTCTGCACACCCAGCACTTCGTGATGCTGCAACGCAATTTGCTGTACACCGCTGTGACGCGAGGAAAGCAATTGGTTGTGGTTGTGGGTACACGCAAAGCTTTGGGCCTGGCTGTGCGCAATGAGCAGGCCGGCAAGCGCAACAGCCGCTTGGCCGATCTCTTGCGTGAACTGGCGTCAAAGCCGCGGGGTTAGTTGCGCGCCCTGGGCCGTGTCGCAAAGCTCGTACTCTGCGTGGCAAGCCGGGCAGCGCGTAGCTTTGGTTTGCAAAGCCGGCAAGCGAACACCACATCGGCACATCCATCCCATCTGCCGCGCCGGCACACCCGCCACCAGCGCGTAAGCGGGCACGTTTCGGGTCACCACCGCCCCCGCCGCCACGAACGCGAAGGCGCCCACGTTGTGCCCACACACAATGGTGGCGTTGGCGCCGATGCTGGCGCCTTCACCAACGCGGGTGGCGCGATATTCGTTGCGCCGAACCACAAACGCCCGCGGATTGGTTACGTTTGTGAACACCGCCGACGGCCCCACGAACACATCACGTTCGAGGATCACGCCGTCGTAAAGCGATACATTGTTTTGAATTTTGCAGCCGTCGCCCATCACAACCGTGGCGGCCACAAACACGTTTTGTCCCAGCGAACAGCCGCCGCCAATTTTGGCGCCGCTCATCACATGGCAAAAGTGCCAAACCTTGGTTCCAGCCCCAATTTCAGCGCCGTCGTCAACGATGGCCGAAGCGTGTGCCCAGGCGGCCGTCATGCAGGAATCTCCACCGGCATGCCGTCGTTGGCCAAAGACTTTTGCCCAGCTTCCAACGTGCGCACCACCGCCAAGCCTTGTTCGCCATCGCTGCGCGGGCGTCGTCCGGTTTGCACGCATTCTATGAAGTGTTCGCACTCTTCGAGCAAAGGCTCTTTGTTCGCCAAGGCAGGCGCCACAACGTCGCCCGAGCGCACGGCCACGCCTTCGGCGTAGGTGGTGTGCCCGGGGGGCGGTATCGCGCTTTTGTCGTAGATTTTCACGCGCTCGTCGGCGGCCGTGTCGTCGAACGAAAGCATGCGTTTGGAACCCACCACCGTGAGGCTGCGGCGCTTGTGTGGATCCAACCACGAGACATGAATGTGCGCGATCTTGCCCGCCGAAAACCGCAGCGACGCAAACGCGATGTCCTGCACCTGCCGATCGCGCTGCAAAAACACCGCCCCGGTCGCAGATATGGCAACGGGGCTTTCTCCCAACAAGTGCATCGCCAATGCCACATCGTGAGGCGCCAACGACCACCATGCGTTTTCGGTTTCGCGCACGATGCCCAGATTCACGCGTTGGCTGTAGAGGTAATACACATCCCCCAATTCGCCCGCATCAATGCGCTGCTTGGCCAGCACCACCGCCGGGTGATACAGCAACAGGTGCCCCACCATGAGGGTGAGATTGCGCTGTTTCGCCAAACCACACAGCTCTTCGGCTTCGCCGCTGGTGAGCGTAAGCGGCTTTTCCACGAACACGTGCCGTCCCGAGAGCAAGGCTTGCTTCGCGACCGCGTGGTGGTTGGGCACGTCCACGGCCACGGCCACGGCGGTGACTTGGGCATCGGCCAACACCTCTGCCAAAGACGCTGAGGTTTTGACCCCCGGGTGTCGTTGCGCTGTGGCGGCAAGCAACTGAGCGTTGAGATCGCAAACCCAGCGCAGCTCGCAGCCGCGCGCTATGGAAAACGCCCGCACCACGTTCTTACCCCAACCAGCCGCGCCCACGACGGCCAGCCCCACATTGTTGCCTCGGGCGGTGAAGGTCATTTCCGTGATCCTAACACCGGCTGGCAAAATGCGAAGGTCTTCAGCGGAAGCTGCCGCCAGCCGAGTATCATGCGCGCATGCGGTTTGCGGGTCATTGTAAGCTTGGCTTGTTGTCTCGGCAGGTTGCGCTTGCGGCTTGTGTGGGGGCGTTGGTGTCCAGCTGCGCCGGGAGTGCGGGCACACCCAATTCCAGCCCGCCGCGCGTGCTCTTGCTCTACGGAGACGGCCGCCCCGATGCCGAGCTTTCCTTCGCCGACAGCGCTTACGAGGCGCTCATCCGTTTCGATTTGCAACCAGAGCAGGGCGTGCCCAAACGATTGTGGTACCGACCCGCCGCGGCGGGCACGCTTCAGATCTCCGTCTACGAGAACTCGGCGCTTGATGGGCCTGGCGCCGTCATCGAGCAGCACGAACGCGTGGTGGCGTCCGATGTCGACTGGACGGCGCCCAGTGGCCGCTGGCTGGTGCAAGAGTTCACATCCCTCGAACAGGTCAGCAAGCCCACGACGATCTGGGTGGGGCTAAAGAAATTGGCCGAAATGCCAGCGGTATGGTGCAGCGACAAAGACGCCAGCCACTATTACATGCGCAGCTCAGATCCCCAGCGCTACGTCGCGCTGGTGCCGGTCCGCCGGTCGCCGCTGGTGCAATTGGAACTGCTCCCGGAAGAGTAGCCGCCGGATGCCACGAAGCGTCAATAAGGGCGAACGTAGCAAACGCGCCTACGGACACGCTTCAATCTGTCGCACCCATTCTTCGATGAGCGCCACACCGGCCATGTCGGCGACCTGCGTGCCAATCTGCGGCATGCGCACACTGGGTACGGTGCTCTTCATTCGCACCAAGATCATCGAGTTGTCAGGATCTGCCGGGCTAAGCAACTTTACGTCCTCCAATCCATAGTTGTTCTTGGAGGGCTTAACATTGCAGAGGCCCATATCTGCCAGAGGTGTCTCGAAGCGCATATCCAAAGACACGTCCTTGGCGCCGCCGGGCCGATGGCATTGGGCACAGTTCGCGTGCAGGTAAGAACGCGCCCGATCGGCCACGGAGCCACTCAGCGGATTCTCCGGGCGGGCCAAGGCGGGTGGGGCGCCGGCGCCAGGCATTTCCAAAACCCCAATGTGGCCCAAGGTCTTCATTTGATTGGCGCGCATGCCTTCGGCGTAGGTGAAAACCCCGTCCAGTTGCAAGGCCTCAGGCCCCAGCGCGCGGCCGGCCGCTTCGGTATGGCATTCAAGGCAATCCTTGCGGCTGGGAAACACCCATTCTTGGCCGTTAACATCGCGATAGTCAGTGTCGATGCCCAAGAGCTTGGCGTCTTTGCCAGCCTCATCCCAAACGTAGGTGTATCCCGCCCAATCGCCTTTGCTGTGACGGACCAAAAAGCGGGTCTCCAAACGGACGTCATCCAAGGCGAAGGTCTTGAGCAGCACCGACCCTGGCGGAAAATCGAAGTCTCCTGTGGCGGTCAATTGAATCGACCGCCCAGCCGGCAGCGCCATCCAGCGTTGTTTTGTTGCGCCGTCTGACCACAAGGCCGCATTGACCCCATATGGGATCAAACCCGCGGTGGGCTTGCTGGGATCTTCTTTACGGAAGCAGCCTGTCTCGCTGAGCTTCTCGGGCATTTGTGGCTGCCCACCCGCTTCCCAGAGCGTGGCCAGACACGTTGTGTTCTCGGGCCGGGTCTGCATCCCAAAATCGGTTGTGGGCAACAAGCTGGGATCCATCTGAGCGCTATCCAGTGGAACCGCAGCGTCGATGGGGCCTTCACCGCCCTGTCCACCCCCCGCTTGTCCGCCAACGTCGTCTTCGCTCCCGTCATCAGGGAAGCCGTCGTCAACACTGCTTCCCGCGCCACAGGCCATTAGCCCTAAGCTCGCCCCGATCAGAGCGCCATACGCAACAAACGGACGCGCGGTTCTCATGGTTTTGCTCAAGGCCTACTCGGCCTCGATGCGGTAGACGTTTCCGAAAATGTCCATCAGGTAAAGCTCACCGGCCGCGTCCTCGCCAAAAGCGGTCAGCCCTTGTATGGGCGTGCCGCTGGATTTCAGGTCGCTGGTGAGATCTCGTTCGCAGGTGCTCTTGCCCTGCTCAACCACCAATGACATCACCGTGTTTTTGATGTGGTCGCCGTAGATGTATCGGCCTTGCAACTTGGGAATCTTTGCGCCGCGATAGACATAACCGCCAATGACGGCCCGGGCACATTCGGCCTTGAAGTCTTCACCGGAATCGCAAGCTTGCCCCTTCATCATGTAGGATTTGGGATCCGTCATCACGCCGTTGCCCGCATGAAAGTACGCCACCATGGCTGGTTCGCCCGTGGGTTGGCAGGGGAAGTTGTGAAACCAGGGGAAACACCGGTTGCCCTCTGACAGCGCCCATCCCCAGTTTTTTCCTGCTTCGCCATGACGTGCGAAGTTGATTTCTTCCCAGCTGGCTTCGCCCACGTCGCCGAAATACAGATCGCCCGTGAGCCTATCGAAGCTTCCCTTGAATGGGTTGCGCACGCCTATCGCCCAAACATGCACGTCCCCGCCTGCCCAGTTGCCTTCGGGCCGGGCGCTCGGCTGGTCCACGTCGATGCGCAGAATCTTGCACAGCTTTTCTTTGGGGTCTTGGCAGATGCCTGAGATTTGCTTGGTGGGATCGCCAGATACGGATCTGTAAGCGGCATAGCCGTCTCGTGCCGAGTCCCCGGTGCCGGCGTAAAGCAAACCATCTTTGCCAAAGGCGAAGAAACCCCCGTTATGAAAATCGTCGTTCATCCGTACGGTTGTGAGCACCTTTGTGGCCCGCTCGGCTGTTTCGGGATTGCTGCTGCGTTTGCCTTCCGCAATCACAAGATCGCCATTGTTACCGCTAGAGTGCGGATCGGTACCGCTGCGGGTGTAGAAGACAAAAAAACGACCGTTTGTTTTGTAGTCGGAGTGGAAGGCCAGCCCCAAGAGGCCACGCTCGTTGTCGCCTGCGGGCCGGGCCACGCTGGACGACATGTCCAAAAACGGTTGCGCAGCAAGTGTCGTTCCCTTCAGAACGCGAATCTTGCCCGCTCGTTCGGCGATGTAGATGCGTTCATCGCCAGGCGGCTGCGCCAATGCCAACGGAGAACTTGCCATCGCCACGCGGGTCAGCTTCAGCGCTGGCGGATCACAATCCGCGCTTTTGGGTGCGCTGGGTCCATCAGAAGGCAAGGCCGCGTCCCGTTCTTCATGCGGGCCGCTGCCGCCATTCTGAGGGGCGCCACCCGTGCCACCATTATCCGCAGAGCCGCCGGCGCCCCCTTCTTGGTCTTGGCCGCCGGTCCCGTCTTCGCTTTGGTCTTCGGTTTTATCTTCGTTTCCTCCGGCGCTGTTGCCACGGCAGGCTGGCAGGCCCATGACGAAAACGACACCAAGACACAACGGGGAGATCTTGAACAAGCTTAGGCTCCTCTTGATGAAAAACGATCGGGTCCGAACTTCCGACCCCGGCGCCTAAATCGTGTCACGCGAAACGCGTTTACCGGAACCCAAAGTGCTCGTTCATCGTACGAGACTTAACACTTGTCTAGCTTGTCTAGCCTGCCTCTCC